>JALQUR010000723.1 GCA_023260695.1 Planctomycetaceae bacterium | reverse complement strand
GGTGCTGGCGAAGCAGGCGGGTCGGGAGTCCGGTCGAGGCTGCCAACTGCGGCACCGCGAGTCGCGCCGAGTCGCTCCCGCCGAGGACGATCGCCGCGGCGACGCGTTCGTCTCCCTGCGAGATGCGGTAGCTGAGCCAGGTGCGGCGCGTCTCGCTGCTGATCGTCTCGGCCAGCAGCAGGCTGCTGTCGGCCGACTGCATCTCGACACCGCGGGCAAACCGCAGCACGCCGTCTCCGACCACCGAGAGTTCGAGGTCGTCGCTGCCGATGTCGACGACGAGCAACGAGGACGGCGGCTCCGCTGCGGGATCGCCGATCGTCGCAGCAGGTCCCGAGGCCGGCGCCGCATCGCCGTCGTCCGCCTCGATTCGACCGACCGACGCAGCGTCGAGCCGGGCCGCGAGATGGGCGGCCCCAAGGCATCGGAGGCTGATCGCCTCGAGCTCGAGCCCGGCCGCGGCGGCGACTTCGCGCTGGAACCGCACCACCGGACCCGGCACCGCCACCGCGAGGATCCGCGATCCGCTCGCGGATTCGCTCAGGCACTGCGCAATGATCGGTTATCAGCACGTGGAACTCTGCCTGAACGAAGGTTATCCCACGGCTCCGCAGGTGTTTCACGGGGAAATCCTTGAACAGACAAAGGCTCTGCTCAAGGAACTTCATCTGGATGTTCCCTGCCTCATGGTTCTGATGCAGCTGACTGCTGATGATCGTGAACACGCCACAGCCCTGGAGCAGATCCGTCTTGCGGCCAGAATGGCCCTGCAGCTCAATCCAGAAAAGCCCCCGCTGCTGGAGACAGTAGTGGGTGGTCGCCCCGCTCTCTGGGAGGAACAGAAAACGGATATGGTCCGCAGGCTGCGGGACTGGGCGGCTGCTGCTGAGGATGCCGGAGTTCGCATCGCCATCAAGGCTCATGTCGGCAGTGCCGTGAATTCTCCCGAGCGACTGCTGTGGATGCTTGAACAGGTTCCATCGCCGGCTCTGACCGCCGCATATGATTTCAGTCATTTTGAACTGCAGGGGCTGGATCTGGAAAAGACGCTGCTGACAACGCTGCCGCGGACAAGCTTCATTCACGTCAAGGACACCACCGGAGACGAAAAGAAGTTCCGATTCCTGCTCCCCGGCGAAGGTCGCACGGACTATGTTCGCTACTTCCAGTTGCTCCGGCAGCACAAGTACGAAGGTCCGGTCTGTGTTGAAGTCAGCGGTCAGGTCTTCAGTCAGCCTGGCTACGACCCGCTTCAGGCGGCGCGGTCCTGCTGGGATGCACTCAGTGCTGCCGATGCCAAAGCACGTGGTCAGGCCTGAATCCTCAGCCCAGCACTCGGAATACCGCATGAACCCCGCAGAACAGATCGCCCTCGGGACAGCTCGCGCAGCCACAGCGATTCGCACTGCCGATGCTGTCCTCATCGGAGCCGGCGCGGGACTCGGCGTCGACTCCGGACTGCCTGACTTCCGCGGGCGGGAAGGCTTCTGGCGAGCTTACCCTGCCTTTCAGGGAAGGGCGTTTGAGGAGATCTCGACCCCGCACTGGTTTGACGATCACCCGGAAATGGCGTGGGGATTCTTCGGACATCGACTGAAACTCTATCGCGAGACCACACCGCACCGTGGATTCCGATTCCTGCTGCAACTGCTGAACTCACGTCGCCTGCCAGGTTTCGTCTTCACCAGTAATGTGGACGGTCAGTTTCAGCTGGCCGGATTTGCTCCGCAGCAGATTCTTGAACAGCATGGTTCCATTCATTTTCTGCAGTGCCATGCAGGCTGTTCCGACCAGATCCTGCCAGCGGACGAAGTGCACCCTCAGGTTGATCTGCAGAATGTTCGGCTCGAATCTCCACTTCCACGATGCGCGGAATGTCAGAGTATCATGCGTCCGAACATCCTCATGTTCGGAGATTTCAACTGGAATCCCGCACGCTGGCAGGAACAGCAGGTACGCTATCGCGAATGGCGAAATCAGGTGAGTGGAGCAAATATCGTTGCAATTGAACTGGGCGCCGGCACGGCAATTCCCACTGTGCGATTTGAGTGCGAGCATGTTGCAGACACGGTAATTCGCATCAACCCTCGAGATCATCAGGTGCCTGCTCACGGGATTTCAATTCCGTGTGGCGCGCTGCAGGCTCTGACACTGCTGGAACAGGAACTCGAGACGTCCTGATCAGACTCGCGGCCTGGCGGCACCGCCGACAGTATCAAGTCGCTCCAGACGCTGCGTGAGCGCTGCTTCCACCGCAGTTTCCGCAGCAATACCCATGTTCCGATCACCTGCTGCTGCAGTCTGTCGGATCTGCTCCGGACTGCGGGCACCGACGATGGCAGAAGTCAGCTCCGGTCGCCGTAGTGTCCAGGCAATCGCCAGATCTGTCATTGACCAGCCGAGGCCGTCAGCAATCCGCTGCAGCTCCGCTACAAATTCCAGGTTGATTTCCAGCTGGGGAGACTGAAACCTGGGATCTCTGGAACGATGATCCTTTTCGGTGAGTGACTCCGCACGTTGCTTTGTAAACGCACCCGTCAGCAGTCCCTTGCCCATCGGGCTGTAGCAGATCACGCCCGTTCCCCGCCCGCCGCAATATGCAAGAATCTCTTCCTCGCATTCACGAGCAATCATACTGTATGGAGGCTGCAGTGTCTGAATCTTTTGAATCTGCTCCAGCCGCTGCATCTGACTCACCGAATGATTGGAGACGCCAATCCAGCGCACCTTACCCTGAGCCTTCAGGTCAACCAGCGTCTGCCAGCCCTCTTCAATCTCCTCATCAGGCTGCGGCCAGTGCATCTGGTACAGATCAATCTGCTCAACCTGCAGCCGTCTCAGACTGGCTTCACACTCCGCAATGACGCTGTCACGCCTGAGACTCTGGCCGATCTCACCATTCCCCAGGGCAATGCGTCCGCATTTTGTCGCCAGCAGCGGGCGATCTGCCAGCGGTAATTCACGCACCGCACGTCCAACCAGCTCTTCACTTCGCCCCTCACCGTAGATCGCTGCTGTGTCAATCCAGTTGATACCCTGCTCCACGGCAGCGGAAATCGCACCCAGCGCAGCGCTCTCGTCCTGATCTCCCCACCCGAACTTCCAGTCCCCGCCGCCAATTGCCCACGTCCCCAGACCGATGACACTCAGCTGTGGCCCGTCGGTTCCCGCCTGACGATACTGCATTCGCTGTCCCTTCCGTTCGCTCGGCGATTCATGCCGAAGGATCTCTGTCACTGGATCCGGTCATTCAATGGATCGGTTCAGTCCCGTCGCGGTACGAAGTTGCGCAGATAAGTATGGCTCTGCCGTAACGACGCAACGCGGTCTTCTGCACTGCCCTCATAGGCTCTGTCTTCCACTTCCACACACACGGGACCGTTGTAACCACAGTCCGTCAGCACGGAAAAGAACTTGCCCCAGTTCACATCCCCCATGCCCGGAAGCTTGGGTGTGTGGTACTGATTCGGATGTGCCAGAATGCCACACTGATCCAGACGATCCTGGTCCAGACGCACGTCCTTGGCATGAATGTGAAACAGTCGATCGCTGAAATCACGCATCGGCTGCAGATAATCCATCTGCTGCCAGATCATGTGAGACGGGTCGTAGTTGAGTCCAAAGCTTTCGGAATCGATATCATTGAACATTCGGCTCCAGACCGCCGGTGACACCGCAAGATTCTTTCCGCC
>JALQUR010000627.1 GCA_023260695.1 Planctomycetaceae bacterium | reverse complement strand
CTGCGGGCCTTTGATGTTCAGCTGATGGGCGGCATCTTCCTGCATGAAGGCAATATCAGCGAGATGAAGACCGGCGAGGGCAAGACCCTTGTCGCGACCTTCCCGGCCTATCTCAATGCGCTCACCGGCAAGGGTGTGCACGTTGTTACCGTCAACGATTACCTCGCCCGCCGCGACGCGGTGGAACTGCGGTGAGATCAGGCGGCGGCGGTGCCGCGGGTGAAGGGGGTTTCGCGGCCCGCGGCCGCCGGATTGCGGGCGTCCGGGATGTGGACGCGGCGGTTGCCGCACCACAATTCGAGCGCGTGATCGCCGGCATGGGTGCGGGCGAGGGCAATGGCGGCATCGTCGCTATCTGCATGGATCTCCTCGAACCGGCGGATCGCGTTGGTGTCCCGATCGAGGAAGTAGAGACGGTAATAAGACATTCGCTCACCTGGGTTGGGCAAGAGCGCGACGCTTAGTCTCTTAGTCGCCGCGATGCCTTGAAGAGCGGGGCGATGGTGCCTCCATAGCATGGTGAGAGGCGGCTAGCGATCAACTGGATCAAGTCGGCGCGATTTGTTCCCGGTAAGCTGCAACTTTTGAAACTAACCATATGGGATAAAGATGTTGACAGCGCCACGCTGATCTCCGTTGTCGTCGAGCAGCGAATGTTCGGTGGCAAGTCGTCCTTCCTGCTCGTAAAACTCTGCAGTTCTGATGGATGCATAGAGCCATGCTTCCAGCAGTGAGACCTGTCCGTCCTGATCCCGATCGGCCTCCCGGCTGGTCACGGCCGTGGACAACGCTGCCCCAAAACGACTGTACTGACTTTCCGCACCATCCCTGGTTGCGGTGATGATCACGCGACCCGGAGCTGAGAGAGCATTCAGGAACGGTGCCGAACTTGAGCAGCAGAAGATTGCGACAATAGGTCGACCGCTGTCCTGCAGCACCGCGGAGATTTCTGCCGCTGAGATGTCTGGTCCCTGCAGATTCAGTCTCGCTGTTTTCTGATCCCATGTTCCGTGGCCGATGAAGACCAGCCAGAGTGGTTCGGTGGAACCAGAGAGCACCTGCTCATGGAGCGCCCGCAGTAACTGATCCCGATCAGTTTCCGCTGACTCCTGCAGTGGCTCATTTTCGGCGTCTTCCGTGGGCTGCTGAGGCTTTACGCCAATGACCTGCAGCTCTACTTCCGCTGCAGCTGCGGCGGTCATCCAGCGATCTGCCCACTCTGCGAATGCAGCCCTGTATTCGTCCAGCCCGGGGGCTCCAACAACGAGCAGCAGATCCGGGTGGCCAGGTTCATCTGCGGTGACAGCAGCAGGTATCAGAATCGCAGGGAGCACTGTCAGCAGAATCAGTCTGCAGACCCGCTGAACCGATGGGTAACGACTCATGGCAGACCTCCTCGACGTCGCAGAGTCCAGTCTGCGGAGAGCAGTACAACAGCAATCATGAAGACCGCCCACGTATTCCAGATGGGCCACGACCAGATCTCTGTCAACGGAACTGATTCCCCCGGCATAAGTCGCGCCAGGTCTTCAACCTCATCAGCGGACCAGATCCGACCTCCTGTTCGTGAGGTCAGTTCTTCAAGCGCCGCGCGGTTGACACTCACTCGCTGCATTTCCTTCTGGTCCGGCTGACTGGCCCAGCCTGATGCAGCCGTGAGCACTTCGCTGGCATCTTCGTCCCCCGTGGTGGCCCTGACTTCGACCGTCCATTCGCCAGTGGTCAGGGCTGTGAGCGGTGTTTCCCAGAGGCCCGCGTAACTATCGGACGGCGTTCCCTGAAGCTCCAGCTGAGTTCCGTCAGGGGAAGTAACGAAAAATGTGACTTCTGCATTGTCCGAAGGCTGAAAGACAGGGTCCAGCACTTCGGCAGTAAGCAGCATTGCTCCACTGCCGTTTTCGGTCTCCTCGCGAACGGTGATATTCAGTCGGCGAGGCACATCAGCAACCAGCCAGCGGAACATCTGACGGCTGGCGCGGGCATGATCACTGAGGTCGTCCGTGGCTGGCTCTGCATTCGAGGGGACGGTGGTGCCGAGTGGAAGCGGGCTTTGCATCGCCTTTTCATACTCCTGAAGTCCCTGCCGCAGCCTCCAGCGCCAGAAATCACCCACACACAAAGCACCCGTCCTGCCTCGGCCAAACCGCTGGGTAACGAGGGCGGGCCATTGCGTCCCGGTCGAGTCACTGACATGGGCCATCACTACGGCACCTGGGCGTACATACCCCGCAGGATTCAGAGTCAGAAAATCAGGCATGTCCTCCAGCCGCTGTTCTTCCTGCAGTTCGTCATCACGCAGGCGAATCCACGGTTGCAGCCAGCCATCCCGAGTCAGGCTGATTCGCAGCGGCGACTCAGGAAACTCTGCCGGTCTGCTCAGATCAATCGGCAGCAGCTCACCGATTTGGGTACGGTCAAAGTTGCCCTGTCGAAAGGATTCCTGGCCACCCAGCATCAGAAAGCCACCGCCGCGGCGGGATACGAAGTCATGAATCAGTGCATGCTGATCCGCCGTGAAAAACTCGGCCTCCACGTCGTCGACAACCAGAGCATCGTAGCGAAACAGCTCTTCGGCAGATTCCGGAAATCCTCCAACAAGCTCATCGCTGTCCTTTGTGTTCAGTCGCACCATCACCGCTTCGTCATATTCTTCAACAGTGTCCGGATCTGCTCTGTCGAAACCTCGAAACAATGAATTTGCAGATTCACCTTCGCGGCCACGGAAGTCAAAACGCGCCTCCTTGCGAGCAATCCGGATCAGAGCCACCAGATCCAGCTGTGAGTCGGTCTGCACGGCCCGACGCAGAAACTTGAAGTCCCAGTTCGGGCGTCCGGAAACATAGAGGATTCGCCGAGGTTCGGATCCGCGATCAATACTGATGAGTCGTGAGTTGTTGACATCGGTTGCTTCTTCAACAACGCTGCCATCCGTGTCACTCAGCAGCTGCGTGCGGATCCGATAGAACACCGTGCCACCGTCCGTGGGGCGATGGGTGAAGCGAACAGGTGTCTTATCTGAGACATCTCTGGTGATGGTCTCCAACGGAACACCGGTCGCGTCTTCCAGAGTGATGGCGATTTTCCCGGTGCTGACAGCGGTGGTTTCCGGGTTCACCAGAATTGTCAGCGGCGCGTCATCGAATGCTGACTGAGATGAGGAGACTTCACCGACGGAGACATCCGGCAGAGTCAGATTCTCTGAAGGGACGACCACATGCACCGGGGGAAGTTGTCGCAACGTGGTGTCGTCCGGCAGTGCGTCGGTGGAATTGCCGTCAGAGAGAAGCACAATGCCAGCCAGCGGCTGTCCCTGATATCGCTGCTGCAGACTTCTGAGGGCGGTGCCAAGTGAAGATGCCGCACCGTCGAAACTGGTGTCAGAATAATCCCTGACCTGGAGCAGACGATCAGCAACGGTGTAGCGCCGGAGTTCAAAGTCCTGACTCAGACGCGTCAGCCAGCCTGCTGACTCGGTACGTTCACCCTGTTCCAGCACGGTCTTCAGTTCATCAGCTCTGGTTGCAGAATCTGAGTCGCTGGTGATCAGATGACTGCGGCTGACATCGGCAACCACTGCCACCACATTGGCGCCGGAACGTGGTCGCGAACTGCTCCACAAGGGGTTCATCAGACACACACACAGCAACAGCCATGCTGTCACCCGCATCAGCAGTCCCGGCAGCTGCAGACGGGCCTGCAGGCGGCGGCGACTGAGCCATACAGTCAGCGCCATGCCGGCAATGGCCAGCAGTATTGCCGGCAGTATCCACTTCTGGTCGCCAATATGCAGGCTGGCCGGATTGAAGATGCCCATCGTTTTCCCTGACACGGATGATTGACCGGACAGCAGTCGCGACGACAGGATCTGCCTGAGATGGCTCAGCGACCGCTGCACCGAAAACCCTGACTGCCCTGCAAGGACCACAGCGGAGCAATGACTCGGCCGCAGGTGAAATTGTAACACGAACAGTTCAAAACAGGAGTGAAACAGACGTTGCAGGGCGTTCAGGATTGTGTCAGTCAGCTCACAACCCCACCGGTGTTTTTGAAACATTCCATGACTGCTGCAGCTGGCCAGCCAGTCGTTCAACCACATCCGGGTAGGTTTCGGCGAGGTTCTTCCGTTCAAAGGGGTCGCTGGAAAGATCAAACAGCTGCGGTTTCTGGGGATTGATTCCGTGTACGACAGCATAGCGATCAGCTGGAGCTTCGTACGTGAGGATCAGTTTCCAGTCTGACTCAATACACCAGCGTGTGAGCAGGCTGATTTCCGGCTGTGACGGGTCAGGTATGTCGTGAGTAAAGCCTTCGCCAAAAATTACGCTGCGGGAAATCTCA
Source organism: Planctomycetaceae bacterium (assembly GCA_023260695.1). Classification (GTDB taxonomy): domain Bacteria; phylum Planctomycetota; class Planctomycetia; order Planctomycetales; family Planctomycetaceae; genus SXXK01. The sequence continues at coordinate 8,323 of JALQUR010000627.1, read as the reverse complement.
GACTGTTCCAGCAGAGCAGGAAGCAGATTCAGTCCGGGCAGATCATCCTCACTCTGCAGCCCCGCAGCTGCAAGCACTGTCGGGTAGACATCAAGCGTGGAAACAAGGTCATTGCGGTCGGCGGGTTTGATGTGTCCCGGCCAGCTGACCATCACCGGAGTGCGAGTACCACCTTCGTAGGTGGTCTGTTTTGAACGAGGTGCAAAGCTCTGCTTCCATTGATCCGGCAGATCCATGTCGTCTGTTCTCTGGATCCAGCCGTTGTCCGTGACGTAGATCACGATCGTATTCTCATTGAGCTTGCGCTGATCAAGGTGGTCCATGATCTGTCCGCAGGATTCATCAAACCATTCGCACATGGCGTAGTACTTTGCGAGTGGCAGCGGGCGACTGTCGTTGCGGTACTTCTGCAGCAGACGCTCCGGGGGATTATGCGGTGTATGTGGCAGGAATGGTGCATACCACACAAAGAACGGCTTCTGCTGTTTCACACTGTCGTCAATAAAGCTGAAGACGGTGTCCATTCCGTCTCGACCGATTTTCAGCCCATCATCTCCGTGGCGTCCACCTGGCTCCGGAAACCCGCGAGACATTCCATGGGTGAATCCGCCTCGGGACCAGTTCCCTTCCCACCACTTCCCCGTCTGCAGACTCAGATAACCCAGTTCCTTCAGGCGGCCGGGAATTGTGGACCAGTTGTCGATTCGGGAGATAAGGTCGGCCTTGCGAGCGGAATACTCTTCGTCGCTCAGACTGCGATCAGGCGTCGGGTCATTGCCAATGACCTGGTGCTGGTGCGGATAGCGTCCGGTGATGATGGACATCAACGACGGACGACACAGAGGTGTGGGCGTATAGCCGCGACGAAACAATGCGCTGTTTGCGGCCAGACGATCCAGATTCGGTGTGTGAATTGCCTCGTGATTCATGAACCCGTAGTCGGTCCATGCCTGATCGTCAGAAATAATCAGCACGATATTCGGAGGAGCTGCCAATGGAGCAGGCTCTGCTGCTTTCAGAAGTACACCCGCCGGCAGCAGAATCCACAGCAGGCTGAAAAACGCTGAACGCATCTGAGATGGGCCCTTTTTGAGAGTGGCTCAGGAACTGGTGATCGGCCCAGCAGAGATCACTGCTGCACCGAATCACTAGTTTAGGCAAACTGCTGCTGAATGCTACGCATCAGTGGTCAGCCATGATCGTCCGATGCCGTCGTGGGCAGATGGTTCGGAGCTGTGTCTGGTGCGGAATACAGTCTGCTGAGTTCTGCGAGTTGCCGATGCAGTTCATCCGCCGCCCCGTGCGGATCGTACCACCAGTCCGGCGACCAGACTCGGAGAATCTTCCAGCCCAGTCCGTGGAGCACCTGTTCACGAATTCGATCTCGATCTCGAGCAGCTGCGGCATCCCGGTAAACAATTCCATCACATTCAATTCCAGCAAGGAATCGTTCCGGATCCTGAGGGTTCACAACGCCGATGCTCACACGAAATCGGGAGACGCCGACACCGAGTTGCAGGGTCCAGCCACGGTGTCGCAATTGTGCTGCAACAGCCAACTCCAGAGAAGATTCCCGCCATGCAGCATCCACTTCCGGACTCTCCGGCAATGCCACCGAGCCACGTTCAGCGTAGTCGAGGAAACTCTTCAGGTGAGCCACTCCGATGTGGCGTATGCCGTCGGTACTGAGCTGATCACTGCGGAACGAAGAGTAGACGGTGAGTTCCCGGCGGGCACGGGTGACGGCCACATTCAGACGTCGATGTCCGCCCTGCCGGTTCAACGGTCCAAAGTTTCTGCTCAGCCGGCCCTGGGCATCAGGGCCGTATGTAATGGAAAACAGGATACAGTCGCGTTCATCCCCCTGCACGTTTTCCAGATTCTTTACGACGAATGGTTCTTCACGGGCGTCGTCAAAAAACCACTCCAGCTCGGAGTGCTGTCGTCGGGCCGAGTCCAGCAGGTCTTCGATCAGCGACTGTTGCTGAACGTTGAATGTGATCACAGCCATGCTGAGCCGTGTCTCTTCCGGTTCCTGCAGCATCAGCAGCATGCGTGCGGTACAGTCACGCACAATCTGCTCTGCCTCCGTTCGATTTGTACGGCTTCTGCCTCGGTCGAACTGCCCCCGCTCCACAAATCTCATGGTGACCGCACTGTCTGAAGTCACTGCGGAAGGAAATGTGTGCAGCTGATTTTCATAGTAATGTCGATTGGAAAATGCAATCAGCGATTCATGGCGACTGCGATAATGCCAGCTGAGCTGAATCGTTGGCAGTCCGGCCGCCTGTGCTTCGTCAAGAATGCTCTCAAGGTCCTGCTCAAAGTACTCCAGCTCCTCGTTGTCTTCATCATCGGTATTGCGACCGAAGAAATTTGTTGGTGGCAGCTGTCTGTGGTCGCCGACAATGATCGTCTGTTTTCCGCGGGCAATCGCACCAATCGCGTCCCACGTCGTGATCTGCGAAGCCTCATCCATGATCACCACATCAAATCCATCATGTTCTGCCGGCAGGTACTGGGCGACGGACAGTGGGGACATCAGCAGACAGGGAGCCAGACGAGTGAAGTACTGCGGCATGGCTTCGATGACTTCGCGTATGGACTTGCTGGGACGCTGCAGCTGAATCTGATGTCGGAGCAGTCCAAGTTCTGATTTTCGAGCCACCTCCTCCGGATCCGGCAGCTGACGATCTTTCCGACTGAGAATATGAGGAACTGCGGCGGCCCGCACCTCCTCATCGATGCGAGCAAATTCGCGAATGGCTTCCTGATGCGTGAACCCACGAAAACGGCACAGCAGCTCGTTACGCCCAATTTCATGCCGAAGCCACCAGCGGACCCACATGATGTCGAACGCCTGCACGGCTGTCTCTGCAGGGATCGTCTGCTCCAGTACGGCAGCCGCAAGCGAATCGAGGCCCTGCTGTGCCAGTGTGGCCACCGCTGAATTCCAGATCGTCCAGTCACGCAGCCTGGTGCGCTGCTGCTGCAACTGTTCAGTGACTGCCAGCAGATGCGCAGCGAACGGTTGCTGCGTGTGCTGATCAGGCAGATTTCCTGTCAGCTGCTTCCATTTCCGCAGGTGATCGCGAACATCGGAAAAGCTGCTGCACACCCGCTGCAGATGTTCCCGCAGCACACCTGTCGGAGCAGCTGCCAGCTGCCGACCGATTCCGAGACAGGCGGCCTGCACAACCTCTGGTGCACTGCGCAGGCTGTTGTGCAGTGATACGGTCATTCCGATCCAGTCAGACAGGGCCGTGATCTGCGTGGCCCAGTCATCATGGAACGGCGTCTGCCGCAGAACGGGGCTGCTGGAAACGCGAGTCGCGAGCGGGCAGGCCTTCAGTAACAGCGGCAGATCCTGAGCACTGTTCGGTCTTCCACCAGCCGTCCATGTCTGCAGCAGTCGTCGGAGCTGCCAGCTGCGCAGTGCAGAAAGCGGCCAGAAAGATGAGCGTGCCACGCGGTCCTGAGCGTCAAGTTGCTGCACCGGAATTCGTTCCAGATCGGCAATGGGGTACGCTGTGCTTAACTGTTCAGCTAACGACCGAATCTGCTGCAGGCCCTGTTCGCAGTCAAGCAGCTGCTTCACTGAATCATCTGCGTCAGCGCGCAGTATCAGTGCCAGTTGCCGCGCATCAAGGCTGGCGATTGTGCTGAGCAGGGTCAGGAACGGCAGGGTGTCCGCTTCAGGAAGACATTCAAGTTCAGGGTGGCCAGCGGCCGCGGCAAGTGCAGAAAGTCCGCGGGAAAAACTGCTGACCGCGGTTTGCAGGGATTCCGTCTGCAGCAGCAGCTGTTGTTCCCAGTCCGGTGTCCAGCGATCGTGAGTCAGGTAATTCGGGATACGAGGACTCTGTGCGGCCGGGGCGGCGATGCCAAGTTCCTGCACCGACTGTCGCAGTTGTTGCAGCTGATCCTTCGTAAATGTCCTGTCGGCACTCCATCCTGCTACGGGGATCTCTTTTTCGGTATGCAGTACACTCAGCCCCATCGCCTCGAAAATGCTCCAGCCGGATTCGCGAATCCGGTGCAGTTCGTGAACGTAGCTGTTCAGCTGATCTCTGCTGATCTGAAGGCGACCACACAGGGAAGACCAGTCATCCTTGTGGCTGGACAGTGCAGCTGTCCACGAAGCATGCATCTGCTGCAGGAACCCGCGGCGTTCAGTGCGGGAGGAGTGGAGTTCGACGCAGATGTCGGCCAGCCCCTGCTGACACAGGCGACGATAAACCACATCCAGAGCAGCCGTTTTTTCGGCAACAAACAGAACTGTGCGATTTCTGGAAAGGCACTGGGCGATCATATTTGCAATGGTCTGGCTCTTGCCGGTTCCCGGTGGACCGATGACGACGAAGTCGTGTCCTTCTGATGCTGCCGCAACAGCTGCCAGCTGCGATGAATCCGCGGGAAGCGGAACAACAAGCTCCTGCGGAGCATAGGTTGCGTCGAGCTGTCCGGGCTGCGGCAAGTGTGCCCTGGTAGCTCCGGCAAAGCTCTGATCCGGATGGTCTGTGAGATGCTGAACCACGCGATTTCTTCGCAACTGCTCGTCGCGATCCGTGAGGTCCTTCCACATCAGATATTTGGCAAACGAAAATGTTGAAAGTGCTGCGTTCTCAAGAACTTCAAATCCCGGAAGAGCGCGGACATCATCACGAATTCGCTGCAGCAAACGCGGCACGTCGATTCCAGCCTCGTCGCGAGGCAGCTCCGATTCCAGAGCAGGAAGCGCGGCAGCAAAGTCCTGCCGCAGCATCTGCAGCAGCGTGGAATTCACACGCACCTCATCTTCGTGGCTGGCCAGCTGAAAGGGAGCGCGGGCATTTCGTCGGATCAGCCGAACCGGCAACAGCAGCAGTGGTGCCAGGAATGATCGCTGGTCTGTTGTCTGCTGCCGCCAGCGAAGGAATCCGATGGCGAGGAAGAGTGTGTTTGAACCTCCCTCCGAAAGATCATTGCGGCTGCGGCGGTAAAGCCGTGTGAGCCGTCGTGTCAGTTCCTCGCTGCTCAGATCCGCCGCCAGTTCTCCCTGCTGCACAGCTGCGGCCATGAAGGTTGCGGCGGAACGAAGATCGCTGATTTCAATGCTGGAATCCGGTGCGATGTCGGCACGAGGAAAATGCTCGGGCAAAGACATCAGGGTGAGCCGCTTTCCTGACGCCAGACGATCTTCGATTGCAGAAAGTGGCGGGCAGGGGAACGGAACAGACTGCCTTCCCGGACGGAAATTGAGCAGCTGGTTTCGCAACGTGAGATCCAATAGTCGTCGCTGCCAGCGATCCAGTCGTTGTTCCGCAGTTGAGGGCTGCACTGTTTCCGGAAGGCTCGGCAACAGAACTTCGTCCGGCAGAAACTGGAAAGAAAGCGACGGGGACGGTTCTGCTGGGAAATCAGCCGTCGCAGCATCGTCCTGATTGATGGCAGATGCCAGTGGACGGATTTGTGCCTGACGTGCACGACGCAGGTCAACCGCACAATAAAACCGATCGTCGTGTGCGTGTGCCAGAGCCGACTCTGCGGCTTCGCGGGCCTGTTGCAGTGTTGCCGCAGTTCCCGCCAGTAATGTGGTTTCCAGCAACAGGAGTTCTCGAGCTGCAGCGGCCTTGCGGATCTCGGCAGGTTCTCGTTCCAGCAGAACCGGCAGCGAGCGGTCGACAAGCCAGATTGCAGCCAGACAATGGCCATCCTGCAGGATGATGGTTGCATTCAGGCCAATCGCTTCGCAGGCGGCGGTGAGCAGCAGTGAAAGATCCAGACACGAGGCCTGCCGATTCTGCAGCACGTCCGCAACCCGGCGGATCTTCTGTCCGGTGCGTTCGAAACTGCCGGGTGGGCTGACATAGATCAGACGCCGTTCCGCAAGCGCCGACCAGATCGCTGCGGCCTGTAACCAGACTCGGCGCGGATCGTTGGCCTGATAGCCTTCGAGAGAGTTGTTGTGTCCGTTTGCTGCAAGAATCTCAGCCGATCGATCAAGCAGCGATGCAAGTGCTGGATCATTCGGAGTCACGAAGGCCGCCAGAGTTTCCGGGGCAGACTGTCCGCCTGGCCATTCGTTCCTGGCCAGCACTCGGATCTCGCGGGACTCTTCAACTACCAGAGTTGATCCGCTCAGCAGTCGCAATGTCAGGGTGCAGGTCTGGGCTTCGGAAAGACGGCTGAAGAAGTGCCCGTTGATTGTCGGATTGCCGTCGGAAATTGTGCAGTGCTGCTGCGGCTGCAGATTTTCCAGCAGCCAATGGCGTGGCAGCACACACTCAGGACTGGCAGCAATTTCCAGACGCAGATCTTTCAGTGGGAAGTCTGAATGATTGTAGATGCCCAGTGACTGGACCAATGGCAGAGAATTCTGCCAGCAGGCAAAGCTGAATCGTTCCGGAACCTGCAGCAGGATCTTCACTGCAGTGGAGTTGTCGGAATCCGCTGGGAACTGCGGTGCATTTTCTGGTGTATCAGTAGTCATCCGCTCGAGTTCGGTGAGTTAAAACAGGAAGCCAGTGAGGATTGGTTGATTCTGGCAGATCAAGTGCTGTCGTCAGTACTGCCTTTGAGGGCCGGACGCATCCCGGTCTCCCTCACAAAACCGGAAAAACGCTTGCCGGTCAGCACTGAAGTCAGCAGTGCTGAACAATTGACAAGTGCGAGTTTAGGTAGAGTTTGCGGATTTTTCAGTCTGGTCCGGTTCTTTTGATTGTCTGGATTCGCTGATAAGGATGGATTTATTCAGTTGTTCGGGTTGTAAGGACGATTGCCGAAGATAGCCCCGGCGCTGCAGTTGGAGGCACCACTGGACAGAACACTCATTAGCCACGGACGCGGGAATGATACGGCGATCACTCAATGCAAGAATCTCACTTTTGCTCGCATGCTTTGCTGCGGGATGCGTCGTGGTACCGGATCCTGTTCCAAAGATCTCAATGAGTGGCACCGCCCTTGTTCCCGATGCCAATAGTCCGGCAACGGCAGTCAGCCGGAGCGAATCGCAGCCGGATGACGCCGAGAATGCCGCGGATGAAGATGGCCAGCGGCTGAGAATACCGAATGTTCTGCCAGGTTCTGATGTTTCTCCGATGCTGATCCCTGCCCCTGATCCGACGCAGTCGCTGGAGGATCGCAGAAACAGAATTGCCGAACTTTTTCCCGGGCTGAATGTTGTTGAACCCACTGCTCTGACCGAGGCCGGGGTCATGTCACTGCATCAATTGCAGCAGCTGGCAGTGCAGAACAGTCCTGTTCTGCGACAGGCGGCGGCGGATGTTGAACGTGCTCGAGGCTTGTCGATACAGGCTGGGTTAAAGCCAAATCCAGTGATTGGCTATCAGGGAGATACGATCGGTACATCTGCTTCGGCAGGCTACAACGGAGTTTCATTCAGTCAGGAGATTGTCACAGCAGACAAACTTGAACTGGCTGCAGCCGCGACGCGTCAGGAGGTCGTGGCGGCCGAGCAGGATCTGGTTCGCACAAGAATCCAGCTGGCAACGAGTGTACGTTCAAAGTATTTCGAGGTACTCATTGCTCAACAGGCACTGGAATATGCGAAAGCCCTGGCGCAGCTGAGTGAGGAATCCTATCGGGCGCAGATTGATCGCGTCGCCGGTGGAGAATCGGCTGCTTACGAACCACTGCAATTGCGGGTCAATGCCGTTCAGGCTGCCAATGCTGTTGTGCGCACAACCAATGAACTCAATGCCGCATGGCGACAGCTGGCAGCAGTCATGGGCCAGCCACAACTCGCTCGACACCGACTGCTTGGTAATGTGGAGCAGTCGGTCGGGACGATCAGCTACGACACAGCGGTCGCGATGCTGCAGCGGCATTCTGATCTGCAGGCGGCCACAGCAAGAATTGCCGGCGCTCGTACACAACTGCAGTACGAGGAAGCTCGAGCAACTCCGAACGTGAATTTCGGTGCCGTACTGCAGCATGACGATACGTCTCCCCTGTCCAGTTTTTCAGCCAACCTGATGCTGAGCAGCGAATTTCCGGTCTTCAACAGGAATCAGGGAAATATCCGTGTCGCACACGCCGGTCTGATGCGGGCGAAGGAAGAATATGCGGCTGTACAGAACCGGCTGCTGTCGGAACTGGCAGAGCGATACGGCCGCTATGAGACGGGGCGACTTGTCTCCGCCAGCTATCGTCGGGATGTGGTTCCGGATCAGGTGCGTGCTTACCGAGGTGTTTATAACAACTTCCTGATTGATGGGCGGACGGTTGATTTCACCGGCGTCATCAATGCTCAGCAGACTCTTGGTAATGTGGTCAATGACTACATCAGTTCGCTGGAGGCTGAATGGATGTCTGCGGTTGA
>JALQUR010000563.1 GCA_023260695.1 Planctomycetaceae bacterium | reverse complement strand
GACAGGACACTGCAGGAATTCGTCGATGACCCTGAACTTGATTTCAGTGAGGCCGACAAACTGCTGATTGAGTTACAGCTGCCGCTTCCCGTTCAGTCAGGTGAGCCGGAAGCTCCGGAAGAGACAAACTGGCTCTGAAGGCCGTCCTGTCCATTCCCTATGACTGCAGCATGCCGCGTCCGGAACATGCGGCCAGTCCTCAGCCAGCAGAGTCTGCTCAGCACACTCGGAGACAACTCTGTTGGAATCCGCTCGAGACCAGTTCCTGCATTTTCTTAAAGTGGAACGCAATTCCTCAGCGCTGACCATCAAGTCCTACGCTGATGATCTGCTGCATGTAATGGAGTTTCTGCAGGAGCACAAGGGGCAGATTCCTTCACTGACACAGATTGATGTGGCGACCCTGCGTGCTTATGTGGCCTGGCTGCATGAATGTGGCTACGCCAGGACAACGGTCGCCAGACGGCTTGCCTGCCTTCGCAGTTTCTTCCGTTACTGCAATCGCGAAGGCTGGATTGACACCAATCCGGCTCGACCGCTGCGAACCCCACGTGCAGGTCGTACACTTCCGCACTTTCTGACCACAGATCAGATCGGAGCACTGCTGGACGCGCCTCCCCGCGACACCCCCCTGGGAATACGGGATCGGGCAATTCTGGAAACAATGTATTCCGCAGGACTCCGCGTCTCTGAAGTTGTCGGTATTAACCTCTCTGACTGGGAACGCGATGCGGGGATCCTGCGTGTGCTTGGTAAGGGACGCAGGGAACGCATCGCCCCCGTCGGCAGTTTTGCCACGAATGCCATCGATGCATGGATGAGAATTCGCCAGCCCGATCCCTCAGCAAAGCCGGAATTGCAGACTGCCGTCTTTCTGAACCGGTTTGGTCGACGACTCACGACAAGAAGCATCGGCAGAATGCTTGAACTGCATATCCGCACTGCCGGACTCTCGCAGAAGACCAGCCCGCACACACTGAGGCACTCCTTTGCCACGCATCTGCTGGACGGGGGAGCTGACCTTCGTAGTGTACAGGAACTGCTGGGGCACAAGAGTCTGACCACGACCCAGATTTACACTCATGTCAGCACACGAAGATTGCGGGAAACCTATGAAAAATCTCACCCTCATGCTGCATCCAGACATTCCGGATAGTTTTTTCACACCTTTCAGAGTGTTCTGACTGCCATGAATTCGTATTCGGCCAGATCCCGCTGAGTGCTACAATGCGACACACGGAAAGTTACTGCAAAGAACTCAGGATCGAACACGGATGTCCCTCCACACTTTTTGCGATCAGGATTCGCAACTCCCCATTGAGAATGGCTCCCTGCTGGAATTCTCAGAAGACCCCATCGCCTGCATGAAGCGTCTGCAGCAGCGATTCGGTGATCAGGCCGTTCTCCGCGAACAACAGCAGAACCTGACGTTTGTTTTCTCACCGGAACTGAATCGCCAGGTACTCTCTGACGCGACACTTTTTCAGTCCCAGTTCTTTGCTGTGCGGGGCAGTCGCAGATCTGCTCAACGACGCGTCACCTCAGGACTGCTCAGCCAGAACGGCTCGGAACATCGCGATTCCCGTCGTGCGCTGAAGGATGTCTTCTCCCTCAAGGCTCTTCCCGGTTTCCACAAAGTCATCTGCGACCTTTCCAGCCGACTCACGTCGTCATGGGAAGGCCGGTCACAGGTGGATCTGAACTCTGAGATGGTGCAGTTCATGCTGCAGATGACGTCAGCACTCCTGTTCGGGGATGATGACGCTGAATTTGCAGAACACCTCGGGCAACTGATTGATTCGTGGACACATCACAACCATCGGGTGGGGATGGGAGCACTGGTGTCCGACCCTCGTTTTGCCCGAGAGTACGAACGCCTGCTGGAACAGGCAGAACACCTCGAACAGTCCATTCGGGAACTGTTCACTCGTCACCGCGGACGTCCTGGTACAAGAACCAACGTACTCAGCCTGCTGTTGCATGCCTCCGGCAGTCAGCCGTCCCTCACGGATGATGCTCTGATCGGCCACGCGACATTGCTGTTTGCGGCAGCTCACCTGACCACCGCTCATACATTCAGCTGGACGCTGTTTCTGCTGGCTCAGCACCCGGATGTCATGCGTGCCGTGAAGGACGAACTGAACACCTGCGTGGCGGGGGATGTCCCCCGGCTTGAGGAACTCAACCGGGTTCCGCTGCTGGATGCAGTCATCCGCGAAAGTATGCGAGTTCTTCCCGCTTCATCCTACTCGCAGCGGGTCACTTCCGCAGCAACGCAACTGGGCTGCCTGCATCTTCCTCCCGGCTCGCCTGTGATTTTCAGCCAGTACATCACCCATCACCGCAGCGACCTGTTTCAGGAACCGGATTGTTTTCGCCCCGAACGATGGCAGCA
>JALQUR010000419.1 GCA_023260695.1 Planctomycetaceae bacterium | reverse complement strand
GTGCAGCATGTCGATCGCATTCCAAGGACAGATGGTGAGCTGGTAGAACTCACTACTGTCATTGGGGGAGCGATAGCACATCTGGCAGCCGATGCAGCGGCTGGTATCGATCTGGTGGTAGCTTTCTGATGGGATCGGGCTGACCACTTCATAAATGCAGTCAACCGGGCAGACAGTCGCACAGGAATTGCATGACGTGCAATTGTCCTTGTTGATCACATTGATGTAGCGAGTTTCCTTCTTCCGGTCTGATTTTCGGGTCCGGAAGTAGTCGGTCATGGAAATCGTCATCGGATCAACCTTCCCCAGAGCCTGGGTGCCTGCTGAAACAGCCGGCGTACACGTGGAATACGCCGTGCTTTATGTTGTGGGCCGCCCGCAGCGGCCGTTGCTGCATTCGTGGAATTACTGCACGGAAAATGCTACCCCCACGAATATCTCACAGCAGTCCTGATCGGCGAAATTGGTGTTTTGTGACGAGAATTTCCTGCCTCTGAGAAGGGTGATTCGGGGAAATCGGGCAATCTTCTCAGCATGTGCCGGGCTACTTCGGACGATGGGGATCAGGACCTCTGTTTTCAGACAAACGGCAGCGGATGCCCGCTGCTGGCGGGCCGGGTGAACCCGTCGGGGCTGAGTCTGGAATCGGGGCGTATTCCGAGTGCCGACAGGATTGTGGCCCCGAAATCCTCCGGACTGACAGGAGCTTCGCGGACCCAGGCTGCTGTGTCATCCGATTCGCCGTACACCAGGCCCCCCGGAATTCCGGCTCCTGCCAGCATCGCGGAATAGCAGTTGGGCCAGTGATCGCGTCCGATTGCAGAAGCTCCCCGGCTGATTCGTGGAGTGCGGCCAAACTCCCCGACGAACACGACGAGAGTGGACTCGAGCAGCCCGCGTTCTTCCAGATCCAGAATCAGGGCTGCCACAGCAGCATCCGCTCGAGGTAAGGCCCAACCCAGTCCATTCCAGCCATTATCGAAAATGCCAATGCCGGCATTTCCGTGCATGTCCCAGGTTTCGACGCTGACAAACTTATCGTTGGGCGCCAGTCCCATCCATGCGACGACATTCACCAGACGTACACCGGACTCGATCAGTCGACGGGCCAGCAGCAGGTTGCTTCCGAACGGATGGCGACCGTAGCGATCGTGCATCGCGGCCGGTTCCTGATCGAGATCGAATGCGCGGCGTGCAGACCCGCTCTGCACCAGATCCAGAGCCCGCTGCTGCAGACTGGTCATCCGGTTGAACTGGCTGTCTGGAATACCGTGCGACTGCTGCAGATTCTGCAGCAGGTCAGCTCGCGTCTGCAGTCGTTGTGCGGAGACATCGTCCGGTGACGAGAATGCTCCGAGCCCGGCATTGCGACTGAGTCCGCGGTCAGCGGCCAGCAGGGGAGCGTGTTCGATTCCCAGAAATCCTCCGCCCAGATATGCCTTTTCAGCAGGTGCCGCTCCGCCGCCGAATTTCTGCAGCCAGACGTGGGATGGAAGATTTGAGCGGGAAGGGCTGAGTCGGGAGACAATGGCTCCCAGAGAAGGTGCGTCTGCTGCCGGACTGGACGACCCGGCGAGCAGCATTTCATTGGCAACATTGTGCACCGGCACGCGATGGCTGAGTGAGCGGATGACGCAGTAGCGATCGGAGATGGCTGCCAGTGACGGCATCAGTTCGCCGACCTGAAAACCCGGGGTGCGGGTGGAGATCGGGGAATACGGTCCGCGGAGTTCAACCGGGGCGTTTGGTTTGGGGTCCCATGAATCCAGCTGGCTCAGGCCGCCGTACTGATGGATAAAAATGCATGACCGCGGGCTGCCAGGGGAGCGTTCATCTGCAGCCAGGAGTTCCGGCAGCTGCAACAGAGCGGCACTGCCTGCAGCACCAATCGTGCCGCGGCGGAGAACATCTCGTCGAGTTGCTCTGCTGACAGTCGCGTTCACTCAGAATCACTCCCACGTTCTGACGTCAGGCCCGGGAAAAACAGGGAATTTCGCAAAAATGCCAGCCGGTCCCGGCGGAAAGACTGACGACGCGAAAGAATAATTCCGGGTACACGGCTTCATGCTGAGCATTCTGCAGCGGACATGCAAGTGGAATCTCACTGCCACAGCTTCCGGAAGCCTGCTCTGCCAGTGCCTGAGATGGGTGTACTGAAACCGTGACGAGTCTAACATATCATTCACAGCAACTGGTTGTCTGAAGTTGACCATGATCGACAGCGGATCAAAGCCGGTTCAGTCAAAGCCGGTTCAGCAGAAAACCACAGCAACAGAGGGCAGGGCCACTTGGGCGATCCAAAACGAGAGTCACTGAAGGTAGCCAGCCAGCGGGCGATTCTGGCAGGCGTATTCAATCCGGACGACGGGTTCGCCAGAGAAGAAGCGCTGGCTGAGCTGCGTGGGCTGGTCAGTACCGCCGGTGTTGAAGTGGTGGGAGAGATTGTCCAGTTTCGCGACACTCCGGCTCCATCAACATGCCTTGGCAGCGGGAAGCTCCGCGAGCTGCAGGAGCTGGTGGAAGCGGCGGACGCGCAGATGGTTATCTTCGACAATAACCTGACGCCCTCCCAGGGGCGGGCACTCGAACAGATTCTGGAAAAGCCGATTGTCGATCGATCAGAAGTGATCCTCGACATTTTTGCCACGCACGCACGAACACATGAAGCGATGCTGCAGGTGGAGCTGGCGCAGCTGATGTATTATCGCACCCGACTCAAGCGGATGTGGACGCATCTTGAGCGTGTTGGCGGGGGCGGCACCGGAGGGCTGGGAGCTGGTCGTGGTCCTGGCGAAAAGCAGCTGGAAACCGACCGTCGGCTGATCGACCGCAGAATCTCGGAACTGAAGCAGCGACTGGCTGCGGTGGAAGACCGCAGGTCTCGAGCGGTCTCCGGGCGGCGCGATCAGATCACCGTCTCCCTGGTGGGTTATACAAATGCCGGGAAGAGCACATTGATGCGTGCCCTCACGGGTGCTGATGTGCTGGTACAGGACAAGCTGTTCGCCACCCTCGACACAAGGACTCGCCGCTGGAAAGTCCCCGCATTCGGAGAGGTACTGCTCAGTGATACTGTGGGGTTTGTCAGGAATCTGCCGCACCATCTGGTGGCATCATTCCGTTCCACGCTGGAGGAGGCGCGGCATGCAGATCTGCTCCTGCACGTTGTGGATTCCAGTAATCCGGACGCTGAGCGTCAGATTGCCACGGTTTATCAGGTGCTGGACGACATTGGAGTGAAGGTGCCTGATGTACTGCTGGTGCTGAACAAAGTGGACCGCGTTACAGATCAGTCCTTTGTCGATGTGCTGCGGCATCGTTATGGTGACACAGTCACGATCAGTGCAGCCTCCGAAATCGGGCTGGAACAGCTTGGTGCAATGGTTGCCAATCGCCTTTCCGGCGGCTTTGTCGAAGCAGAGATTGAGACCGGCACGGGAAACGGCCGCCTGTTTGCCTGGCTGACTCGACATGCTGAGGAACGCAGTCGGATTTATGTGGACGACGAATCAACTCGAGTGCGAATTGCCTGTCGGCTGCCAAAACAGATGCTGGAAAGCATGCCGCTTGAAGATACAGTAGTCAATCTGCTCAGCTGATCTGATTACGCCCGGGCAACTGAACGGGTGCAGCCGGCATCTGCAACCGTAAGACCTGCCGCGTTTCTGTTGAACAGAGACTGTCCGTCCCTGACAGAACTGAGCCGGCCCCGTGAAAGTAACAGGACGATGAAGTCAGTCATCAGGATTCTGATCATTGCAGGTGTGCTGCTTGCCGGCAGCTACTTCGCGGTTCGCCGGGGGCAGCTTTGGCTGGCGGCTCGTAACCAGACGCAGTTTCGTACTGCGGAGATTCAGACGGGTGATCTCAGAATTTCCGTCAACGCAACGGGAGAAGTGAACCCTGTCGACAGGATGCGTGTGGGAAGTTTTGTATCCGGCCCGATTGACGCCCTGTATGTCGACTTCAATTCAGAGGTCACAGAGGGGCAGCTGCTGGCTGAGATCGATCCTCGTATCTACAACGCATCGGTGGCACGCGACGAAGCGGCTTTGAAGACGCGACTGGCGGAAGTGGACCGAGTCAAGGCGGAACTGCAGCGTGCCATCAATGATGAGGGGCGGGCAACGAAACTGCGAGAGGAGGACGCAGAGTTCATTTCCCAGGCCGAGATTGACCAGTACAAATTCTCGAGGGTCGCTCTGGAGGCACAGTTGCAGGTCGCAGAAGCAGGAGTGAGTCAGGCTGAGGCAACCCTTGAGAATTCCCGGGCCAACGTTGGCTACACCCGCATTACTTCACCTGTGAATGGCATTGTGATTGAACGGTTGATCGACCCGGGACAGACCCTTGCAGCCCAGTTTCAGACACCGGAGATGTTTGTGATCGCTCCCCGCATGCGAGAGGAGATGCACATCACAGCCTCTGTTGATGAAGCTGACATCGGGCTGATTCGATCTGTGCAGAATTCCGGGCAGCCGATTTATTTCACCGTTGATGCGTATCCGGAAGAAGTCTTCGAGGACGCCAGTATTGTCCAGATCCGGATTTCTCCAACGGTGAGTCAGAACGTCGTCACCTATCCGGTGATAGTGGCCACTCCCAACCCTGACCTGAAGCTGCTTCCCGGAATGACGGCCAGCCTGACATTTCAGGTTGTGGAGCTGAAGGGCGTCAGAAAGATTCCGAATGAGGCGCTGCGATTCAACCCGGAAAAGGCACAGGTTCGAGAAGCTGATCGCAAGTTTCTGGAGTTGTCACTGCAGGATGAGGCTGACGAAGAGTCTGCCCGGTCGGCCCTGACTCCTCCTGTCGACGAAGTCGCCAGAGCTGCCTCGAATGCTGCCGAGCGCGTGGTCTGGGTCCGGGAAACGGCGGAAGAGGCCATCGCAGACGGTCGGCAGATTCCCGAACACATGACCGATGGATTTTCCGGCATGCTGCGGGCTGTGGAGATCGTGGTCGGCGAGAGTGACTATCGCTTTACTCAGATCCTGAGTGGTGCACTGGATGCCGGAGACGAAGTTGTGACAGGAATTCGTCCACGGGATACACCATGAGTTTTCTGTTGACCGTGTCTGTCGCGATTCGAGCGTTGCTGCGAAACAAGATGCGAGCAGCTCTGACCGTGCTCGGGATTGTGATTGGAATTGCAGCGGTTACGACGATGGTGTCTGTGGGGAGCAGTGCCGGGCAGCTGCTGCAGAATCAGATTCAGTCCATTGGCTCCAACTTTCTGGTCGTCCAGCCGAGTCAGCAGCGTCGTCGGGGCGTGCAGTCGGGGAGCATGATTACGCTGACGGATTCTGATGCTGTGGCGATCGGCCGCGAATGCGGTTCTGTGCTCGCCAGTTCGCCGCTGGTTTTCGGAGCTCGCCCGGTTGTGCGGGGCAACAGCAACATGCAGCCTCGGGAAATGTGGGGAGTGGGAGTTGATTATCTCAGCGTTCGCAGCTGGGATCTGGACGCAGGAGGTTTTTTCACGGAACGCGATGAGCGGGCCGGCAACTGTGTCTGCGTGGTCGGCCATACGATCGTGCGGGAATTATTTCCGGCGGGGAATCCGCTGGGGGAGCAGCTGCGAATCGGCAACATCCCGTTTACTGTGGTGGGAGTGCTGGGCCGAAAAGGAGCTTCGCTCACGGGGGATGACCAGGACAACATCATTCTGATGCCATATACCACAGTGAAGCGAAGGCTGCAGGGGTCGGCATTTCGCGATGTTGCCGCAATCCTGGTGGGAGCTCGAGCACCTGAGCTGATTGAGACGGCCAGGGACGAGATTCAGCAGTTGCTCCGAGACCGTCACCGGATTGCTCCCGGACAGAAGACGGACTTCGAGGTGGTCACCAGTGCTCAGTTATCCGAGCTGTTCGGGACGATTACCGGGATGATGACTGCTCTGCTTTCTTCCATCGCCGGGATTTCTCTGATTGTCGGCGGTGTTGGAATCATGAACATCATGCTGGTCTCCGTCACCGAAAGGACTCGTGAGATTGGTATTCGCATGGCAGTCGGGGCGCGCGGACGCGATATTCTGGTGCAGTTTCTGATTGAATCGGTGGTTCTCAGCTGTTTTGGGGGTGTTATTGGTCTGATCGTGGGCATTTCAGCGTCGGTGGGGATTACGACGCTGATCAACAATGTGAGCCCGGGAGCAGACTGGCCGGTCGTGGTATCGCTCCCTGCCGGGATCGTGGCAATGGTCTTTGCGGCGGTGGTCGGGCTGGTCTTTGGGCTCTACCCAGCGTGGCGTGCGAGTCGGCTGGATCCCATCGACGCGTTGCGTTATGAGTGATTGCTGCGCGAGCGAGTCTGGCCTGGAGGGACCCGATCAGGAGGTTCAGAACTGCGGCGGATGGCATACGACCGTGCTGCATTTCGCCGGAACAGGGAGAATCCCGCTAAGCCCATTGCCGTCCTTGACTTTGGACAGAATTATCGGCAGCATACCCGATTCGCATTCCCGGGCTGACCAACCGGGAGGCGGCGTTCACGGTGATCTCCATCACGGCAGGCTCGTATCTGACTGTCGCCGGAATCCGTAAACTGCTGTCTTTGAAGTGGTTGCGTCGATTTGCGTGCTGGTTCAGCATCCCGGATCTCGAATCTGCCGCAGCACAGCAGACGGACCTCATTCAAGCGTCTGCATGTCGCGACAGAGCGTTTCGATGAACGAACGGCGTAAGCGGGCGGCATTTCTGGTGAATTGATACTGATCGCAGGATTCTGGCGTGATTTCGTCAGAATTGGCTGCAACGAGCCGGTGTTGTTGACGACGAAGTTATTTCGTTTGTCGCATCGCGTGAAATGGATCTTATAAGGATTGGACGAAGTTGTGCTTTCCTCTCTGGAAGGCGGGTCGCAGCGGTGACGCGGCAACTCATTATCAGCAACTCATCTTGTTTTGAAGTCAGCTTGAATTCGGAAAGACAGTCATGCCTCAGCCAAAGAGAAGGCAGTCAAAGTCACGTTCTCGCAAACGGAACAGCCACAATTCGATTCAGCCGAAGCAACTTGCCAGGTGCTCGCAGTGCGGTACCCAGGCTCCTTCTCATGTGATCTGCCCGAACTGCGGTTACTATCAGGGCAGAACTCTCATTGAGGAAGGTGAGGACTAGTCCTGATGCGGATCGCGCTGGACGCCATGGGCGGAGACTTCGGGGTCGCGCCCAATCTCGAGGGGGCTCTGGAAGCTGTCGAACTGAACTCCGAACTCCAGGTTCTGCTGGTCGGAGACAGAGATCAGCTTGAATCAGAGATTGCTCGTTTTGGTCAGCTGCCTGCTTCAGTTTCCATTGTGGAGTCTGAAGGGGTTGTCGGTATGGACGAGAAGCCGACAACTGCATTGCGAGAGAAGCCCAATTGCTCCATCGCAAAAGCATGGCAGCTGCTCGCCACAGGGAACGCAGATGCTGTCGTCAGTGCTGGCAATACCGGTGCTGTTGTAGCTGCCGGGTTGCGCACTCGCAGGTTTCTGCGAGGGGTACGACGCCCCGGCATTGCGGTGCGGCTTCCCACAATGAAGGGCTCCTGCATTCTGATTGATGTGGGAGCAAATCCGGCTGCGCGCGCAGAGCACCTCGTGCAGTACGGCATGATGGGGGCTGTCTATGCCCAGAAGATGCTGGGTATTGCTGAGCCCCGAGTTGGCCTGATGAATATCGGCAGCGAAGAGGGCAAGGGGACGGACCTGTATCGTGAAACGCACGCCGGCCTGCTGAACTCCGTGATTCGTGATCGGTACGTCGGTAATATTGAGGGCCGGGACGTCTATCACGGCAATGCGGACGTGATTGTCTGCGAGGGTTTCGTGGGTAATGTGGTGCTCAAGGTGAGCGAGAGCATGGCCGAATTCATGCTCCGTACTGTCGGCAAAACGCTTATGCAGGAACTGTCCACGGAGCGTGACCTGGCAAATCAGCTGGTAAGCCGTCTTACCGAGCAATTCCACTATCGCGAGTCGGGTGGGGCACCTCTGCTGGGCGTTGATGGCGTCTGCATCATCTGCCATGGTGCAAGTGATCCACGCTCCATTCGCAATGCGCTGCGGATGGCAACTGAGTTCGACAATCACCATATCAACGCTCAGATCACGGAACTGCTGGGGACTCCCGCCAGCGCTGATCCGAACGTAGTCTGACTTGATGGTGATATTGTCCGCTAGCGTTTCCGGGAAATCCTGAATCCCGACTGCAGCCCGGCTGAATTCACTTCGAAGAAGTCCAGAATGGGGGCTGTGCACACGTCGTTGCAGAGGTTCGGTCCAGCGCGGGCGAGTGTACCTGTGAGATTCCGCTGAGTTGACTGCGGCGGGATCATTGCCGCGTAGGATGCCACAATTCAAAGAGGTCGTTATGTCAAGGACTGCATTGTTTTTCCCGGGCCAGGGGGCGCAGCATGTAGGCATGGGGCGGCGGTTGTGTGAGGCGATGCCTGAGGCACGTGATCTTTATAGCCGGGCGGCGCAGATCCTTGGCTATGACCTTGCGTCAATCTGCTTTAATGGGCCGGCTGAGAAGCTGGATTCAACCGTAATCAGTCAGCCGGCGTTGTTTGTGACCAGTCTGGCAGCCCTCGAACTTCTCCGCAGAGATCAGCCAGGGGTTCTTGCTGCGTGCGAGATTGCAGCTGGCCTGAGTCTGGGAGAGTACACCGCGCTGGTGTTTGCCGGCGCAATGTCATTTGAGGATGGCTTGCGAGTCGTGCAGCGTCGTGGTGAAGCAATGCAGGCTGCGGCAGATGCTCAGCCATCCGGTATGGTCAGTATCCTGTTGCTGGATCGGGAGCAGGTGGAGCAGATCTGCGCGGAAGCATCAGCACAAGGGTCGATTCGAATCGCGAACTTTCTCTGCCCGGGGAACCTGGTTGTCAGTGGAGAAAACGCAGCCTGTGAGCGTGCAGCAGAGCTTGCGACAGCGGCGGGTGGCAGAGCAATTCCGCTGGCGGTGGCGGGAGCGTTTCATACGGAAATCATGTGTCCGGCTGACGCAGCTCTTGCAGAAGCACTGAGTCGGGTACAGATCAGCTCACCGAGGATCCCGGTGGTGTCCAATGTGGATGCCCAGATCCACTCAGATCCGGAGGAAATTCGGGATTTGCTGATCAGGCAGGTTATTAGTCCTGTCAGGTGGGAGGATTCTGTCAGAGTTATGCTTGATGCGGGCTGTGACGATTTTTACGAAGTTGGGCCCGGCAAAGTACTCAAAGGCCTCCTTCGTCGCATCAGCCGTAAAACCGTCTGCACAACGATCAACGATTCATTCGATGAAAGTGGCGGAATCTGAACGCCGCCGTTAAGGCCGGCCAATCGGCCTGACCTTCCAGCAACAAGCAGATTCCGCTCCCGCCCACGGATGGACGGGGTCTGTTTGTAAAGGGCTTTCGCCCGGCAGCCAGGGAGGGTCGCAGTGCATCCGGTCAAAAGAGCAATTCTCAGAACACTTGACGTATCAATGGCTCCGTTCATGTTGCCATCGTCAATTCTGATGCGTGTATTGCGACGCGCTGGTGTGGAGCGGATGCCGCTCTGCCGGAAGGCGCTCGACTGTGCAGGTGTCTTCCCGATTTCCAGCCATTACTACGAGCCGCTGATTGACTTCAAGCTGCTGCAGCATGAACTTGACACTCCTCGCACGCTGCCAGGCATTGATCTGAATGAGGACGGGCAACTGACCCTGCTTGAGGAATTCGGCAGTGGGGAAGAGCTTCATGAGTTGATGTCGCAGGGGCCTGAGGAAAGCGGCGGGCTGCGGATCTATCGACCCAACAATGGCTTTTTTGATTCCGGTGATGCAGAAGTCTGGTATTCGATGATTCGCAGCAAGAAGCCGCGGAGAATTGTCGAGATTGGCAGTGGTTTTTCCACTCTGGCTGCCGTGGCTGCGGTCCGCCGAAATCGTCAGGAAGACTCCGGGTACGAGTGTGACCACATCTGTGTGGAGCCGTATGAACGCCCATGGCTGGAGCAGAGCGGGGTTCAGGTGATCCGAGAGCGAGTGGAAAGCGTCGATCGAGCAGTTTTCAGCAGCCTCACAGCCGGCGACATGCTGTTCATCGATTCTTCCCACGTTATCCGTCCTCAGGGAGACGTTCTCTGTGAGTATCTGGAACTGCTGCCGCAGCTCAACCCGGGAGTGATTGTGCATATCCACGACATCTTCACTCCGCGCGACTATCTGCGTGAGTGGGTTGTGGACAAGGTGAGGTTCTGGAATGAACAGTATCTGCTGGAGGCATTTCTGAGCGGGAATTCCGGCTGGCAGATCGTTGCGGCTCTGAATTACCTCCGACACGATCATTTTCCGGCGCTGCAACGGGCCATTCCGACGCTGCACGAGGGCTCAGTTCCTACGTCGTTCTACATCCAGAAGGTTGCCTGAGCTGAAAGGGAGATCCGCTTCCTTTCTCAACCGGCGGAATCTGCCGGATTGATTGCTGCAACCTGGCTCAAAAAGGCTGTTCTGCAGGCAGAACCCACCTGTGTTTGCAGAGACTGTGTCTCAATTTGACGCGCCCGGAAATCAGCCGGGAAAGGAATCTGGAAAATGCCGAAAACGATGGCATATAACACTGCGGTTGGGCAGCATTGATTGCCCACTGTGATGACGGAAATAACGCGGCTTGATGCCGATGCTTTGCTCGATAAACGATTGTGCCATACTGACAGGCAGGAAAGGTCATCTCAATGACTCACGTTGTTGCTGAACCGTGCTTCAACTGCAAGTACACCGACTGTGTTGTTGTTTGCCCCGT
>JALQUR010000378.1 GCA_023260695.1 Planctomycetaceae bacterium | reverse complement strand
GTGCTACTCGGAGGCGATATCCGAGCTTCGGCAGCTGGCGATGGAACCGCAGGCTGGTTGAAGGGAGTTTCTTTCGAATGTCAACAATCATGCTGATTCGTGCCGGTGTAACCGACTACGATGATGACCATCGTCTGCTGGGTACTCTGAACGTCCCTCTGAACAGCAGGGGAAGGCAGCAGATCGACGAAGTGATTCAGCAGCTGCAGGAGCGGCAGTTGAATCCGGAGCTGATTCTTGGGTCACCGGATGATCCAGCGGCAGAGTCTGCAAAGCTGCTTTCAGGTGCCATCCCGACGGCAAAGCTCAAGCTTGTGGAAGAGCTGAGAAATGTCAATCAGGGACTGTGGCAGGGGTTACCTGAGGATGAAGTTCGAGCACGCTTCCCGCGGATTTTCAGATCCGGCCGGGGAAATCCTGCAGGCATCTGTGCACCGGAGGGAGAAAGCCTCGCCGATGCATGTCGGCGAATTGAGGGGGTTCTGGAGCGAGCGATTCGGAAGTACTCTCAGGTGGCAGTTCTGGCGCCGGAGCCACTGGCGACTGCAGTTCTGTGTGTTCTGAAAGGCCGTCCTGTGCGGCTCACGGAATGTCTCTGCGGAGATGAATCCACCGCAATGTTTGAAGTGATTGAAGCGGGTTCGTTTGATGCTGAAGCTGTGAATCTGAACGGCAATTCTCAGGACAACGGACTGGTCGTAGCGGGTAAAGGAAGTCATTCATGAGCACCCTCGAAAACTCCGATGCGACAGAAACCGTGCGGCCGCAGAAGCGTGGTGTACCCGCGGGACTGTGGCTTCGCTGTGACGGATGCGGGGCAACGGTTTTCCGGAAGCAGGTGGAGCAGAATCTGAATGTCTGTCCGGAGTGCGAGCATCATGCTTATGTTCCGACAGCGATGCGGATTCGGCAATCGCTCGACCCTGATAGTTTTGAAGAGTGGTTCGGAGATCTCCACAGTGGCGACCCTTTGGGCTTCACTGACCGCAGAAGTTATCCGGACCGAATTCGATCTGAACAGAAGAAAACCGGGCTCAGGGACGCCTGTACTGTCGGACGCGGTTATCTGCGTGGAAGACCACTGGTTTTCGGCATGACTGACTCCGCATTCATCATGGGCAGCATGGGTTCGGTAGTTGGAGAAAAACTCACGCGGGCGATTGAGAAAGCGACGGAACTGTCGTTGCCTCTGGTGATCATCAGTGGTTCCGGAGGCGGGGCACGAATGCATGAGGGAATTGTTTCTCTGATGCAGATGGGGAAGGTCTCCGCCGCACTTGCTCGCTATCGTCGAGCACGAGGGCTGTTTATCTCTGTACTGACCAACCCGACCATGGGTGGAGTTGCCGCCAGTTTTGCCTCCCTCGGAGACATCATTATTGCGGAACCGAAGGCGCTGATTGGGTTTGCCGGTCCGCGTGTGGTTCGCGCGACATGCGGAATTGATCTGCCCGATGGTTTTCAGACCAGCGAGTTTCTGCTGGCGCATGGGTTCATTGACCGCATCGTTGCCAGGCACGAGATGCGCTCCGAACTTGCACGGCTGATTGACTACGGCGGTCGTTAACCGCTGCGTCTGATCACTCCGCAGAATACCAAAGCCCGTGTTGAGACACGGGCTTTTTGTTTTCTGGCCTTGCCTTGCTGATCTCTCATTGCTGTACCACTGGGGCGAGTGGAAAGCTCACGTCGTTCTTCGGGACAGACTCTCGGGCGGCGGGTTCAGTTCCGAGACCAGTTCGGTCTGTTGTGAGCTGCCGCAAGTGCCGGTTACAGCGGCGGAAGTGGTTGCAACAGCGCTGATTGTCTGGTGCGTTCCGAAAACACGCGTACAAATCACTCCCCGGAACCTAAGTTCAGGCAGCAGGATCTGGCTTTGCCTTCAGGGATTCTGAATTTGTCGACGCATGGAACGATGCGTAACGTCCGGGGAGATGGTCATGTCTCGAAACTGTACCTGGTGTTCTGCTCCACTTGCCGCTGCCAACGCATTCAGCGGGGGCCAGCGTTGCCGAGTCTGTGGCAAGGTCGTTCCGCGATCAGAGGAGTTGTGTACGAGTGTCGTCAGTGCGGCTTGTGCGGGGATGGAGGCGAACGACAGATCGCGGGAAGAATACGCAGTGCCTGACTACAGGAGCGACAGCGTTACGGATCTGCAACTGACAGCATTGCTGGAACGCAGTCGGTTAATGGCAGCAGATTCAGGCAATTCTTTCTCTGCCGAGGCGCCAGCGTCTGCGATTCAGGGGCGAGAGGAGCCTGACGACTCCCGGCCGGATCCGACTGTACAGTGTGCATCGCTCGATGAGTTGCTGCTGAGCTTTGACGAGTTTCGTTTGCAGTGCCGTTTTACGGAGATTCTGCAGCTGGTCGAGCAGTATCCGAGTCGCTCGGAATTGCAGGGGCTGGCCAGCCGGATTATGGAGATCCGGTATTTGCTGAATCGACAGGAGAGTGCGTGGAAAAGTCTGGGGAGCAGCAATGAAGAGGCTGATTTTGACCCAGACGCCACTGAGCAGTACCTGAACGTGCTCGATGAAATGCAACTGGTGGACGAAGAGTTTCTGGCAGCCATGCGGAGATTCCGGCGGCCACCGGCAAAGGGTCGTCGCGGCTCACTCTTCAGCGGCGTTCGAATTCCCGGAAGTCTGGCCGTTGGCCTGATTACAGGCGTTGTCTATTTATGTCTTCCGGCGATGCTCGAGTCCCTGAGTCCGAGCGGGAGCTCAGGGAGTGGCGGACGCAGCCGTGAGGCCGGAAGACAATCCGAGATACTGGCTGACTCAGATTCGGCACAGGCGGAATCGGCGGCAGGGGCAGACAGAAATGAACGCGGCAATGCTGCAGCCGCTACCCCTGAGTCTGAGGGTAGTCCTGGGACAATGACCACTGCACAGGCAGCACCGCAGGCAAAGGACACAGAACAGCCAGGGGCAGCCAGTCAACCGGCTTTACTGCCCGGAAACTCTGACCGGCGGGCAGCCAGTGAACTCCGCATCCGACAGGTTGAGAGCGAGGCACTGCAGCTGGCAGTGGATGCTCTTTCTGTTCAGAGCGGACTGACGGATGGTGCGTCGGGTACAGCGGGGCTGGCGATGCTGGCGGCGCAGGTGGGACCGATCGATGGTGGGCTTACCCAGGATCAGCTGGCTCTGCTGCTCTCAGGGATTCAGGGTGGCGACGTCGATTGTGAACTGATTGTTCCCGTGATTAATTCACCGCAGCAGTACGGGCTGTCCGCGGCGGACGCAGTGCTGCTCCAGCAAAGTCTGCAGGACAGCACGTGGGAAGCTGTGGAGGGGTTTGAACAAAAGCCCAAATCGGGTGGGCTGAGAATCAGCTGCGATCTGATCGATGCAATGAGGGAAACAGACCCTGATTACGAATACCTTGGGGATCTGGAAGGCAAACTGGCCGAAGGGACGTTCAAGCTGGCAATGCAGGATGCGAGAGCCGGTGATTATGAGCAGGCATTCGGGACTCTCAGGGTCGCAGAACGGACACTGGGCCGCAGCCTTCTGGCGGATCAATGGTTGTATATCGAAGCACTGCTGGTGGCTGATACACGTGGCTGTCTGTTGCAGAATGACAGGTCATCTGCTCAGCGATATGTCGCGGTGATTCGGGACTGGTGTCCCAATCGCGAGGAAGATGTTTATCGTGGGCTGCCAGCGGATCTGAGTTCCGAGTGATCCGCCGGGTGTGATGTCAGACACAGCGGCCACGCAGAGCATCCGGGATAGCAGGGACCGTGACGTCCGACCGCAGCAGTGCTGAGCCTGTGCACTGTGAGAACAGGCTGATCGCTGCCCTGTCTGCTGCTGAGGTGTTTCCCGGACGAGCGGTTTCATTGGGGGAGTGGCACTTGTTCCTCTGCCGGTCCCTGGTATTCCGGGTCCAGGAGTCTGGGGTCGTACCAGCCCTGAAGTGTGACTTCGATTTCCATGGTTTCTCTGGATATGGGCTGCGGGAGTCCCGAGGGCAGGACACGCTGAGTGGCCCCGCGAATGACCGACAGTTTGATCTTGTCTCCGACACTGAACTGTCTGAGTCCAGTGACGAGTTCATCAAAATCCAGCAGTTCTCTGCCGTTCATGGCAACGATCACGTCGTTCGGCAGAATGCCGGCGCTGGCAGCAGATCCACCCGGGGACAGACTTCCCACAGGGACGCCGGAAACTGATGCGAATCCATCCTGCAGAATGCCGAGGCAGACTCGTCCGCGCGTCTGCACGCGCAGATCACCAAACAGCCCTTTCAGTGCGGCGATGTCTTCCAGTGACAGCGGGTGTCCGTCGATCTGGTAAATGTGCACACGACCGAAGCCGATTCTTGTGGACGTCGCCAGCAGCTTCAGACGGGAAAGGATCCTGAAGCACTGCGGCGTGTTGGGCCAGTGTTGATCCAGATAGATGCGGACGGACTGGTCACTCGTCGGGCTGTTTCGAGGGATTGGGCTGGGGGCTGAAGTTTCCCAGAGTTTACGAGGGTCGCGTGGTTCAAGCGGCACGCCAAGTGAGATCAGTTCACCAACCGCGATTTCCACCCGCCGCCGCCACGAATGATTCAGAATCTGTGCACTTGCCTCAGCAACAAACCATCGCTGTGATTCAGCATGCTGCTCAAGAATCTCAGACGCAGTGCGGACAAGTGGATCAAGGTAGTCACTGCCGGCGTAGATGCGACCGGTCAGCTCGATGATTCGGCGTGCTGCGTCAGGGTGCAGATCTCTTTCAAGAAGCGTCCTGACCTGCTGCAGGCCTTCCGGGGTCGCAATGATCTTCTGCAGTGTGACAAGCGCCTGCTGTCGCTCCTGAAAATTTGGGGATGCCAGAGTCGCCGACAGCTGGTCGGCAGCGTCGGAGAGCTGTTGCTGGGCGGTGGCTGTGCAGGGGAGAAGCAGAAACAGCAGGGCTGCAGTCCATCGCAGCCGTCGATCACTGGCAGCTGTGGTGAGCGGTCTGAACACCGATCTTCTCCGGACAATTCTGTAAGGAAACGGCACATCTTTCAGTAGAGCCACACATTGTCTTGAGCGGTATGATAGGCGAAATGCCTGCTGCGGTCATCTGCGATTCCTGCAGGAACAGCACAACTGCTTTCATCTCAGCAATTGTGGAATTCTTCAGACAGGACGCAGGAAGGCAGCGGCGACATGCCCGCCAAATCCAAGTGACAGTCTGGCCCAGAGAGCATTTTCGGGTGCGGACACGGGGGTGCGAGTTACCTGCAGGTCCGGGAATCGTGGATCGGTCTGCTCGTGATTCAGGGTTCCGGGAACGATGCGTTGCTGTGCTGCCAGAGCAAGAATCCCTGTTTCGACTGCGCCGCTGGCTCCGAGCAGATGCCCGGTGGCGCCTTTGGTGGCATAGCAGGCTGGCGTATTACCAAATGCACTCAGTACTCCCAGTGCTTCCGTCAGATCGTTGGAATGTGTACCAGTGCCATGCAGGCCGATCACATCCGGAGTCTGTGCGCAGATTGTTGAGCCTTCCTTGAGCAGACGTGCGACGTGCACGCCGGATTCATCGACCTGCGTCATACCAGTGGGATCGGAACACCAGCCCCCTGCACACAGCTGACACAGTACGGGAGCAGATCGTTGCTCTGCATGCCTGCGGGATTCGAGGATCACCAGCCCGGCAGCTTCTCCGATCAGGAAACCATCGCGGCGGGCATCGAGTGGCTTGCACGCCTGAGCCGGGGGACTGGAACGTGATGTGACTCCCAGTCGATGAAAGGAGGCCAGGATTTCGGGACGCAGCGATGCATCTGCAGCTCCCGCGATGCAAAGATCACACCGGCCAGTGGCGATCAGCTGAGCTGCCTGAATGATGGCGATCAACCCACTGGCGCAGGCCGCTACTGGCGCTGCAGCCGGTCCGCATGTCTGCAGCAATCTCGCGACGAGTCGAGCAGTGTTGTCGGTCTGCAAAGGATAAACTGCAGGGGCCACTCGTTCCGTCGCGGGCGATTCGTCAGCCGCGTTTGCCTGCTGCTGGTGCCACAGTTCGGCCCAGTGGAGGGATCCTTTGCTGCTGCCGATGCAGACACCAGTCCGAGCGGAAGAAAAATCGAAGCCGGTCAGGCCTGCATGCTGCAGTGCATCATGGAGTCCGAGTGCGAGCATGGCCAGAAGTGGTTCACGGATCGTCCCCGGTGCGATTCTGTCGGAGCCGGGAAACTTCGGGAGCGTCTGCAGTCGGCTGCGAACTTCGTCGTGAGGTACCGGGCAGCCGGCGAGGGTCAGTCCATCAATTCGCTGCAGTTGCTCCGTTCGCGGCATCTCAAGCGCGTTTAGCAGTCGTGCGGCGGAATGCTGCAGCAGCAGAGCAGACCATGTTTCCGCCCTGCTGCAGCCAAGTGGTGTGCACAGCCCCACACCTGTGATCAGGACTTCCGAGTCGCGGTGATCTGAGCTGAAGGAGAACAAGTCCAGGTGCCTCAGGAAGCTGCGTCGGCGATTTCACGGGCCAGCTGATAGATGGCCATGGTGTCCAGTACCGCATCATTTGCAGCGAACAGTTGCCCGACTGCTCTTCGATGCACCTTCATTTTCAGACCTCCCACACCGAGTGCTCCGAAACAGAGGGTTTCACCTCGGGTGACTGCCTTGTCTGTCACCCCGATATCACTGAGTCCAGCCGGCGGTACTGCATTCAGATCAATTGCAACTCTGAGCTTTGGAAGCTGAGTCAGCGAACCTGCGGGCAGGAAACAGACCCCGGCCGCACCCGCCGCGATCACCACTTCAGAATCAGCACAGACATCCTCAAAACCGTCGCTGGCTCCGACGGCGTGCAGCAGCGCGTCCGGCAGACGCTCGCGAATGCCATCGCAGGCAGATTCCGCCCGATCCTGGGAGCGACTGACGAGCTGCACAACAGCACCTTCGCAGGCAAGCAGTTCAGCCGCACGCAGTCCCACCGGACCGGTGCCGCCAAGTACAGTAGCCCTGATACCCTGCAGCGAATGGTGACGTCGAGCGAGTGCGACCGCCGCTGCCGCAGTCGTATTGCAGCCATTGGAATCCATCATGACGGAGACCTGCAGCGGACCAAAAAATGTTTTGGTCACCTTCTGCAGCAGTGCTTCACCGGCATCTGCGGAACTTCCTCCGATGAAGATCGCCGTATTCTTCAGATCGGCCGGACCGCGGGTGAACATGGCCCCATGCACCAGCTCGGTGACGTTCGCCGGGCTGATGTTCCCGTAACTGAAGAGCTGTTCGGTTCCCGCATCGATGGCAACAACGCGATCGAATACGGACGGGTTGGGATCCGTGTCCAGCTGGATCAGGATTTTCTGCAAGAGACTACTCCACAGGAATGCCGGGACGGGTTTGAGTTGAGGTTTCGGGCCGCAGTGTAGCCATTGCGGTTGCCATTATCATCTGCCCGCGTCGGGGAACTCATGATCCGCTCGGATTCGTTCAGAGCACGGGCGTTGCGACTTCGTCTATTCGTGTCACAGTCGTCCGGTAACCCTGCTCAGTCAACTCCAGAACGCGATAGCCCGGCTGTCCGGGGATAAAATTCGGGACAGCACCCAGCGGTGAAAACTGAACGCCCGTCGAAGGCGTCGTCAGAATTGTGGCATGTCCACAGGTGTGTTCCGATTCGTGATGGACATGGCCGCAGCAGACAAGCTGCAGGCGGGGGTCAGATTCGCACCACGATCTCAGGTGTTCAGCACCTGCCAGACCGATCGCGTCCATCCATTCACTTTCCAGCAGGACCGGCGGGTGATGGCAGAACACTGCGATCCGCTCTGCTGCTGAATTGTCAGCATGTCGTCGAGCTGCGGCAACCTGCTGTTCCGTGAGTATTCCGGAAACTCTGCCCGGATCGTGCGTATCCAGTCCCAGACAGAACCAGCCGGATGTCTCAAAATGGAACTGGATCAGCTCGTCGTGATGCCCGTCAATTCGAGCGGAGAATACGGATCGCAGGATCCGTCGTTCATCGTGATTGCCCGGGACCTGAAACAGCCGGTCGCTCCACGGAGCAAACAGATCACGCAGATAGCAGTAGCTGGCTTCCAGCTCATCGTGCGTATGATCGCCGGTTATCACCAGAGCATCACATGCGGACTCCTGTTCCCGCAACTGCTCCACGACGCGTTCCAGAAAGTAGCGTACGTCGACACCCTTCAGGAGTGCCTGCGGATCCTGCAGCACGTGCAGGTCTGTGATCTGAATGATACGAGCCATCTTTGGAGATGCTTTGCTTTGAGCTGAGAAGGGTTGAGTATGCTGGAGGAATCTAGCATTCCGTCTGGCAAATCACCAGATCGCCGGACCGTGCCATGTAGCGTTCGACCACTCCGATTCTGCCGGGCTCCGATTCAAAATCTCAGGATTCTGCTGCTTTGAGTGCGGTTTTGGCGTCGTCAATCGCAGCGACTGCCGAAGCGATTGAGGTGAGGGACGGGATGGCTGCAATCTTGCAGGGGCATGATTGATGCAGGTGCTGGCGGGAATACTGTTGTTACTGCTGACCGGCTGGTCGTTCTACGCCTGGATTGCAGCCGAGTCGTTACAGATCACGTGGCCACGTCGGTTGTTCGCGATAACATCAGTGATTCTGCTGGCTGTGGTCTGCTTTGGCGGAACGTTTTTCCTGACGCGTCGATCAATGCAGGGCGATTCCCGCCGTCAGATTCAACAACTCTCAGAGGTGCTGAATTCCGGGCTTCGCGACGGAAGAACGGCGGATGTCCACGAAGCGATCCGCGTTCTTGCAGAAGGGCCGGTGGACCAGAACGGCTGGTCGCAGGATATCCTGCAGCGAGCGGAGCAGATTCGGGTATCACTTAGTCAGCATCAGAGTGACAGGTCTCCCGACCGTCGCACCGCTTCTGGACAGGCAGGCAACGCCTATCGCTGAGAGCCCGACACTGGATGGGCAGCAGGCCCGTCAGCTGAACACGCCGGTATGTACTTTTCCGGCGACATCTGTGAGGCGAAAGTCACGACCGGCATGGCGATAGGTGAGCGACTCGTGGTTGAGTCCCATCAGGTGCAGCAGTGTGGCATGCACGTCGTGAATGTGCATTGGGTTCTGTTCAGCGTAGTAGCCGTAGACATCCGTAGCCCCGTAACGCTGTCCGCCACGAACACCGCCACCGGCCATCCACATTGTGAAGCCTTCCGGGTTATGGTCACGCCCGTCTGAGGTTCCCTGAGCTGTCGGCGTGCGGCCGAATTCACCACCCCAGACCACCAGAGTGTCTTCCAGCAGTCCCCGCTGTTTCAGATCTTTGAGCAGACCTGCGATCGGTTTATCTACTTCCTTTGCATTCTTGGTGTGTCCGTTACGCAGATCACCATGCTGATCCCACTGCACTTTGGTATCGCTGTGAGTGACCTGAATGAAACGCACTCCCGCTTCAGCGAAGCGACGTGCCATCAGACACTGCCGTCCAAAATCTTCCGTCATCGGATCGTCGAGGCCGTACATCTGATGCGTGGTCTGCGATTCGCTGGTCAGATCCTGAAGACGTGGCATTTCAGACTGCATGCGAAATGCCAGTTCCCAGGTGCGAATCCGTGCTTCCAGATCATTCTCTGCAGGCAGCAGCTGCTGGCTTTCATGATTCAGCTGCTGCAGCAGATCCAGCTGCAGACGCTGCGTCCCGGTGGAATAATTCTGGTTGCTGATGTAACGCACATTTGCCGCAGTTGCCGGCTGACTGGCGACACCCAGCGGAATCCCCTGATGCCGGGCCGGAAGGAATGCAGAACCCCAGTTGTTCAGGCCACCGTGAGCAAGAGTCGGGCAGATGGTCACGAACGACGGCAGATTCTGGTTTTCGGTTCCCAGCCCATAGCTGACCCAGGCTCCGACACTCGGTCGCACGAAGTTGTCGCTGCCGGTGTGCAGTTTGAGTGCAGCTCCACCATGTGCAGCGTTGGTGCCATGCACCGAATTGAGCAGACAGATGTCATCGATACATTCTGCGACATTCGGAAACAGCTCACTGACGTGAATTCCGCTCTCGCCGTGCTGTTGAAAACGCCACGGTGATCCCAGCAGGTTGTTTGTGGGAGCGAACTGAATTCGAGGCTTTTCAAAAGGCAGCGGCTTACCATGGTCCTGCTGGAGCTGTGGTTTGTAGTCGAAGGTATCAACCTGAGAGGGGCCGCCTTTCATGAACATGAAGATCACGCGTCGTGCCTGCGCGGCGTGATGTCGCAGCGGACGACCAGCTTCGGCGGCTGCCAGCTCGTGTCCCATGGCTGCCATTGCCAGACCGCCGAAACCCACTGCGGTTGTCTGCAGCTGCTGGCGTCTTGTCATCAGGTGAGCGGGACGAGGCATGGAAATTCCTTTAGTGGCATTCTGGCAATTGTGTGGGGGTGCCACAGTCAGCGTACGTACAGAAACTCGTTCGACATCAGCAGCGTCTGATTGATGACCGTCCACGCGGTCAGCTGAGCTTCGTCTGTCGCAATACCTTCCTGCTGGAGCTGATTCTGCAGGTGATTCAGTGCCTGTAACAGCTGTTCAGTGTGTGCAGGTGTGGCTGGACGGCCAAGAGTCTTACGGACCAGTAGTTCCGCTCGCTCTCGGTCAGACAGTGGCAACTGCAGCAGCGCTTGTGCGTGCGTCCGACAGGAGCGGATAATCAGGTCACTGTTCATCATGAAAAGGGCCTGCGAAGCCACCGTCGATGACCCGCGATCTCCATTCGGCACAGCCCCGTCTGTACAGTCAAACAGAGCCATCGCATCGTAGATATTGTTGCGAATCACCGGCAGGTAGACCGACCGCAACTGCGAATCGTAATTCGTGGTGTCCTTCGATGTGTGATCGAAGAGAAACTTGCGGTTGTCCACGTGCAGCAGTGAGGTACCCATGCTGGCATCCAGTGTGCCAGTGACCGCCAGAATGGAATCTCGAATGATCTCTGCTTCCATTCGCCGCAGATCCCATCGCCAGAAGAGCAGATTGTCCGGATCAGCATGTTCACTGGCCGAATTGTCGGCTGTGGATGCCTGCCATGTCTGTGATGTCAGGATCAGGCGATGCAGTGTCTTCAGCGACCAGCCGGATTCGACGAACTGCACGGCCAGCCAGTCCAGCAGTTCCGGGCTGACCGGGGGTTCGCCCAGCTTTCCGAAGTTGTCCGTGGTGGCGACGATTCCACGACCGAAGTGCCAGCGCCAGACGCGGTTCACAATGACTCGTGCGGTGAGCGGATTTTCGGGGCCCGTCAGCCACTGTGCCAGAGCGAGGCGACCGCTGCGATCTTCTGAAACAGCAAAGCTGCGCGTCGGATCGAAAACCACAGGGATTGACCGCTGCACCACGCGTCCTGGAGCGAGGTGATTGCCGCGGGCCAGAATTCTTGCGGGTGTCACTTCCGCTTCCGTGACACCCATGGCCGTGGGCAGCTCCGGCAGTTCTGCCGTGAGTGCAGTGTGCTGTTCACGCAGTTGCTTCAGCTGATCCTGGACATCCTGCGGAAGCTTTTCATCAGGCAGGTCCTTGTCACTTCCGGCCGCCTTTGAAGCAGCAGACACTTTTTCAGTGATCTGAGCCTGCAGATCATCAAGTTTCTTCTGATGTGTCTCTCGTGCGTCACGATCAGCAGCCGTGTCGATCGGATTCTCATGCCATTTGGCAATTCGGGCCAGGGATTCCATCGTTTTTGTGCTCTGGAAGATCCCGGAGAGTGCGTAGTAATCAGCCTGGGTAATGGGATCAAATTTGTGGTCGTGGCAGCGGGCGCAGCCAATGGTCATCCCCAGCATCGAACGGCCAATGGTATCCATCTGCTCGTCGATGATGTCCAGGAGCAGCTTCTTCTCGTCACCTTCTGCCAGAACCTTGGGACCCAGAGACAGGAAGCCGGTCGCCGTGAACAGTTCTCCACGACGCGATTCATCGGTGACGTCGGTTGCCAGCAGGTCGCCGGCCAGCTGTTCGGCAAGGAACTGATCGAACGGCTTGTCGTCCTGCAGCGCGCGAATGACATAATTGCGATATCGCCAGGCGTTTCCATGTGCAATGTTTTCGTCGAGGCCGTTGGAATCCGCATAACGAGCGACATCGAGCCAGTGTCGAGCCCAGCGTTCCCCGTATTGCTGTGTCTCCAGCAGCTGATCGATCACTTTGCTGAATGCCTCTGCTGAATCATCAGCGAGAAATGCATCCAGCTGCTCTGGTGTGGGAGGAATGCCGGTTAGTGCGAAGTGGGCTCGCCGCAGGAGGGTGATGCGATCGGCCACCGGATTTCGCTGAACGCCCTGCTGTTGCTGCAGCGATTCCAGAATCGTGTCGATTCCCGATGCGGTGTCGGCAGGCAGTTGCGGTGCCTGCAGGGGCTGCAGTGACCACCAGGTACGCGCTTCGTCCACATTGAAGTGCGGAACCGGGTCAGAGATGACCAGCTTTCCCTCGGGGTGAGGGGCGCCGGCCGCAATCCAATGCTCAAGCATCGCGATCTGGGCGTCGCTCAACTTGTCTTCCGGCGGCATTTTGAGAGCAGGGTCTGCATGCCTGACCGTGATCAGCAGCAGGCTTTCTGACGGTTTGCCGGGGAT
Source organism: Planctomycetaceae bacterium (assembly GCA_023260695.1). Lineage (GTDB taxonomy): Bacteria > Planctomycetota > Planctomycetia > Planctomycetales > Planctomycetaceae > SXXK01. Next base: position 13,342 of record JALQUR010000378.1, on the reverse strand, counting down.
CACTGGTGGACCGGCCTTACCGCCAAGTGAGAGTCCCTGCAGCGTGTCCAGTCGCAGGTCTGATTCCTGTGTCTCGGATCCGTGGCAGGACCAGCAGTGTTCCTGCAGCAGCGGGGCAATCTGAGTGGTCCAGAGCTGCGTGCCGGCTGTGGCTGAATCAGCTGTTGCGTCCTTCTGTTCGTCCGGCGGCAGCGTCAGAGCCAAACAGGGCCGCGCCAGCATGGCGGCAAGCAGAACAGGCAGGCAGGTCAATATCAAACGCATCATGGAGGGTATCTCCGACAGTTCGGGCGGGGCTCCAGATTACGCTCTGTGGCATGGAATCACAAGTCGAAATCGATACTCCAGCCGGCGATGAAACGTGCAAAACCCCAGTCTGATCTTGCCAGAACCAGCGGTTTTCTGGAACACTTCAGTGGCTCGGACTTGCATGTTGCACGGGATCGCCGGGTGTGCAGGCCAGGCGATGCTGTCCGTCTGGTTGTCGTTTCAGCTGCAGCGGGTTGAGGGATAAGAGTAGTGCAGATGCCATTACAGCAATCAGTACGGCAGACAGGACAGGTTCTGTTGACAGTCCTGTGCCTGCTGGTGATGGGCGAGCAATTGCTGGCGCAGGGGCGTGTGACCGGAACGGATCCGCGCAGCATTGGCCAGCGAAAACTGGGTGTCTCGCGCACGCTGCAGCTGGAGATCCTGATGCAGCCGCAGCCGCTCTACAGAGTGCGGGCGCAGGAATGGGGACGGATCCTGCAGGAACTTGGTTATTCGCCGCGGTTCCGTGCTCCCGAGCCGGGGGAAAAAATGCGCGTGGAACAGGAACAGGAACGCGGACGTCTGGTAACTCGTGTGGTAGGTGGGATGACGCCCACAGGAGCGATCACCATTGGCGGTCGCTCGTACTCCATTGCCGATAAGTCTGCCCTTGCCAAAGTGCTTCAGAATCTGAAGGAAAGCGGGAGCTCAGAGGCGGACGGGGACCCTCGTTGGAGCCTGAGTGAACAGCAGTTTGACGAGGTACGTGAACTGATGCAGGTTCCGATGACGGGCGTTGTGCGAATCTCGTCACTGGGACCAACGCTCAGATCGCTCGGACTGCCTCCTGACCTCCCCATCACTTACCGGGAGGATGCCTATCAGAAAAGCCTCGCGGCGGCGCCCGCCTCCGCACCGGATGAGATCGATCTGGACGGTGTCAGTCGTGGGACGGCTCTGGCACTGCTGCTTGCGCAATACGGTCTCGGATTCCGCCCGATCATGACTCGTGACGGTGGCTATGCGGTGGAAGTAGCCATCGGTGGCGAAGCAGATGGACTCTGGCCAGTCGGCTGGAGGACGCAGGAATCCACTCCGGATCTTGTTCCGGGATACCTGCGTTCCATCCCGTTCAGCCTGGAGGATGCGAATGTCCAGACGGTGCTTGAAGCCGTTGCAGGGCACCTTGAGCTTCCGCTGTATGAGGCGACCTTTGCGCTGGCGAAGGCGGATAGAGTCCCGGATGCGCTGGTGATCACTCGGGATAAAAAGATGGCGCCCTTTCAGATGCTGCTCGACGTTGCCCGGATTCATGAGCTGGGATTTGCGGTGCGTGCCGACGAAGCGGGCCGAATTTTCCTGTGGATTACGACTGCTGAGGAATCTGCTGCCTTCGAGGAACGCTTTGCTCACGTCAGAGATCGGCGCTGAGCTTCCGGCGGTCGACTTCGCAGTCCTTGCGATCAGCGCTGAGACGCATTCATTGCTGACCTGAATTGCTGCTGACCTGAATTCCTCTGGCGGGGACGCTGCAGACGCCGATTCTCCACAAAAGCACACGCAGCCCTGACACGGTGTCATGTCGCCCGCTACACTGCCGGCTGATCGCTCCACACAATTGCATCGAGGCTCGTGATGAAAACTGATCTGATTGATGTTGATAAGGAAATCCACCGCTGCGATGAGGCTGTGCTGGCGGAGGATGGGCAGCAGGTGGCTGTGATGCGGCGGTTGCGAGGTGGCCTTTCAGACGGCGTGGACGTACTGCATCTGTCCAATGGCCGACTCAGTCTGCAGCTTCTGCCAACTCGTGGGATGGGCGTCTGGAAAGGCGCCGTTGACGGACTGCCATTGCAATGGAATTCTCCCGTGCAGCGTCCGGTCAACCCGGCCTACGTTGATCCGATGCGGCTCGGAGGAATTGGCTGGGTTGACGGCTTCAATGAGCTGATCGTTCGTTGCGGTCTGGGCTGGCACGGGGCGCCGGGCAATGACACTCGGCGTGATGCGGAAGGAAACGTCGTGTCCGAGCAGTTTCTGCCACTGCATGGTCGCATCGCCAACCTCTGTGCTCACCAGTTGTCCGTTGATGTGGACGGCGACCTGATCATTGTGGAAGGAACGGTGGATGAAGGTTGTCTGTTCGGCGGCTGGCTGCGCCTGCATTCGCGTCTGGAAACGCGTCTGGGGTCCGCAGAGTTTCGCATCACCGACACAGTGACAAATATGGCTGCAACGGCAGCGGAATCGGAGATCCTTTATCATTGCAACATCGGCGAGCCATTTCTGGAGGCTGGTTCCGTGCTGCATACTGCAGTGACGGAAGTTGTGCCTCGGAATGATCGGGCAGTGGCCGGTCTGAGTATGTGGAACCTGTATGAAGCTCCGCAGGCCGGGTTTGCCGAGCAGGTGTACTTCATGGATCCGGCTGCCGGGGCTGACAACTGGGCAGTGGCAGCACTCTCGGACTCGGAATCAAGCCGTGCCTTTGCTGTGCATTTTGAACGTTCCACCTTGCCCTGCCTGACGTTGTGGAAGAACACGGGGGCATGTCAGGATGGTTACGTCACCGGTATTGAACCAGGCAGCACGTTTCCCAATCCGCGGCAGTTTGAGCGAGAACAGGGGCGATTGAAGACGTTGCAGCCGGGGGAGTCCGCGACCTATCAGTTGCGGTTCGAAGTGACCTCTACTGCAGAGTCGACAGCGCAGTTGCTTGATGGGATTACTGCGCTGCAGGTCGCCAACGCTCGCAACGTCCATGCTCAGCCGCATCCAGCCTGGTGTGGTTGAGGCAGACTGAGTCCGGGCTGTGAACGCAGTTTTCCTGCTCTGGCAGTGACGGACAGCAATGCCCGGGACGAGTGCCCGGGCCGAGTGCCCGAGAGCAGCGCCCGAGAGATGCACTGCGTGAATTGTGTCACGAGACACGCCGACGTGACCCACGGAGACGGCACGGCTGTTCGTATCAGTTCGGGTCAGTCAGTTGCCAGTTTCGGTCTGCCGGACAGGTGGACTCTGGACCGGGGTGCTGACGAGTGACAGGGAAAAAAAGACCGCCGGTCATCAAGACCGACGGTCTTCTCTTCTTCAGGCCCGGTTGCTTTCATCGTTGAGTCGTTACGCGGTAGCGATTTCCGGCATTTCAGTCTCGTCCGCACCTCGACCCCTGGGCAGGCGATCCTTGACGTCATACGCCTGTCCGACGAGCTTCAAAAGCCGAATCGACCACCAGGTGATGTCAAATTCCCACCATTTGTGCCCGGCGGGAGCGACAGCGGGGTGAGCGTGGTGGTTGTTGTGCCAGCCTTCACCGTAGGCAAGGATCGCGACCCACCAGAGATTGCGGGATTCGTCGCGTGTGTCGTAATTTCGATAACCCCAAAGGTGTGTGGCTGAGTTAACGAACCAGGTGCTGTGGTATGCGGCGACCATGCGGACACCCATGCCCCAGACCAGCCACGAAACTCCCAGCTGCCAGCCACCGGCGGCCCAGCCTGCCGCCAACAGTACCAGACCGCTGCCCCAGAGCCAGAGTGGGAAAGTCTTCTCAAAGAAGTTCATGAGCGGGCGATCGGCCAGCTCGGGCACGTAACGCTTCATCAGCAGCCGGCTGGCTTCCGTGGAACGACGCGGGAACAGCCAGAGCACATGCGCCCACCAGCCATTTTCACGAACCGGAGAATGCGGGTCGCCGTCGAGATCAGATCGCTGATGATGCAGACGGTGGGTCGCTGCCCATGTCAGTGGAGAACCTTCGCCGGAAAGACAACCACACATCAGGCAGAAGAACTCTGCCGGGCCTTTCAGCTTGAGCGATTTGTGAGCCAGGTATCGGTGGAATCCAAGGCAGATCCCAATGCTGCAGGTCAGCCAGTGCAGGACGAGTCCAATCGCCAGACCTGACCAGCTGAAAAACGCCGGTACAAAGGCAAACAGAGCAGCAATGTGAACGCCAATCAGGAACAGAGTCACGACCCAGTCGATTCCTCGACTGGAGAGCTTTTCTCTGCGAAAGGACGCCAGCAGCGTTTCAGTATCTTCCTGAAACTTCTGCTGTCGTGCCGCAGCCTGCGCGTCGTTGCCGGCACCGGCTGGTCGAGCCGCCATCTCAATTGTGCTCATCAAGGTTTCCTCAGCAGGAGAACACGCCACGGAATGGGTCGCACGAAAAGTCTGCGTCGCACTCCAGACTGGCTGTCGCCCGGTTGGTCGATTCTGCTTTGCGGCCGAACAGCCGGCGGAAACTTTTCTGTTCCGTTGCTGTTTCCCGCGTCAAGCTATTGCTGTTGCCCGCGTCAAGCTGCGGGACAAGGCTGACGCGCAGATTGACTGAACGTCCGTCTTACCCGTTCTTTACCACACTAAAATAGACAGCTTCGCCTGGTTACTCAAGATCACCCTGTGTGGCCGTGGTCAACGGATTGTCAAAGTCGTGTCAAGAATGTAAGTGTTTTTCTGGGAAGGGGTTAGGTTACCGCTTGTGGTCTTTCTGAGTCCCGTGAATGAGAACGCAGGCTGCAGTTGCTGAAGGAGCAGGCCGCCATCGTTCCGAGGAGGCTGCTGCCGGACGGCAGTCTACTGCAGCAGACTGCGGTCCAGTACTTCGCGAGCGGTCGCAAAATAGTCCTTCCATTCGATTTCAGGACCATTGTTTCGCAGACAATCACGCACTTTCTGCAGTGTATTGAGCGACATATGCGGGCAGCGATTGCAGGCACACGTTTCGCCGCTGGATGCCATGATTCCAGGCACAGGTATGTAAGTGTGCTGTGGAGCTGCTTTTTCCAGCGCGTGAATCATCGTGCCTTCTGTTGCCACCAGAAATGTCGTGGGTTGTTCCGTCTGCATTACATGCTGTCGCATCTTTTCTGTACCGCCGATCACATCGGTGATTTCCAGAATATTCTGCGGGCATTCGGGATGAGCCATCACGACAGAACCCTGATGCCGCTTCTTCATGCGAATCAGATCCTGAATGCTGAAGACCTCGTGCACCATGCAGGATCCCGGCCAGAGGATCATCTTTCGCCCTGTGACTTCCATGAGATACCGCCCAAGGTGCTGGTCCGGTACAAAGAGGATTTCCTTGTCGGCAGGGACGCGATCAATGATTTCTCTGGCGTTGCCACTGGTCACGATCCAGTCCACCAGACTTTTTACGGCGGCTGATGTGTTGATGTAGGCGACGGTATGAAAGTCACGGCCCTGATCCCGCAACTGCTGTTGAAAAGCGGCCAGTTCGTCGGGTGGGCAGCTGTCAGCCAGTGAGCAGCCGGCCAGCAGGTCCGGGATCAGCACGCGTTTTTCCGGATTCATGATTTTCGTGGACTCGCCCATGAAATGGACGCCGGCGAAGAGGATTCCGGAAGTCGTGACTTTGGTCGCGTCGCGGGCCAGTTTCAGACTGTCGCCCGTGAAGTCGGCGATGTCCTGAATTTCCCCATCCACGTAGAAGTGTGCCAGGATGCTGACATCGCGTTCCTTTTTGAGCGCATCGATCTCATCCATCAGGTCCAGCGGATCTTCCTGCGTGGCAGATGAATCCTGGATGACGGGTAATGACATGTTTTCAGTTCCTGTTGCTGCTGGCATGTGCGCTGGATGCTGGATCTCTGGTGGAGACACTGTGCCATGCGATCGTGCGGTTGTGGGCTGCATTCCGCCCGGAGAGGTCGCTGCGGTGCACCGGTGCTTTTCACCGGAACAGACAGGTCCTCAGGTCCGGAAACTCTACGGTGACAGGGACAGAATTTCCACAGAGTGAAGTTTGCCGCCGTCCGAAAGAAGGTTTTTGCTGCTGGCTATCGGGATGAGTCAGTTGCCCTGGGGACGCCGTTGCCTCGTGCGGCACTGTATTTCCCTGCGGATCGCCGAATTTTGACCGGAATCTCTGCCGTGATCACTCAATCTCGAGCGGAGGGCCTCCGATTTGTCAGTCCACGGTGATTCTGCGGGGCGAATTCCTATCCATCGCAGGGAATCTCTGGAAATCGGGAACGATTCTTTTCCTGATTTGAGCTGCCCTCTATACTTCCCCGGCTTGCGCCAAGGGGGGGGGTTCACTGAACTGCTCCCCGAGTCATTGCAACTGGCGATGTTCAGGAATGCTTCGGGACAGTCGGTTGTCAGCCTGAGGAATCGGGAAGCAGCCGGCAGCCGGCATTCCTGCAGCCCGGCAGCATTGACGGCAGCATTGATTCCCGTGTTAACTGGTGCATTGACTGCTTTGTTGTCTGCTGCATTGACCGCTGTGTTGTCTGGTTTCGGCGGCAGCTGCTGACCAGATTGCCCAGGCGGCTCTGCGTTTCTGCAGTCGCCGAAGCAACAGTGCAGACACGCGACGCAGGTCTGCCGATGTCCTGACGAACACAAAGCCTGATTAACTGAAGCTCCGGCCTTCCTTCCGCCCTGCGGACTGCAGTCGGCGGCTTACCTTCCAACTTTCACTGTGATCTGGATCCCACTGACGTGCTGAGAACTCATACCTGCGGTGAATTACGAAAAGCAAACGATGGTCTGCCGGTTTCACTGGCTGGCTGGGTGCACAGCTACCGCGAACAGGGGCGGGAACTGGTGTTCGTTGACCTGCGTGATCGCTATGGCAAGACGCAGGTGGTCTTCAACACCGATGAAGATTCACGGATCGACGAACTGGCGCGCAAGCTTCGCCGTGAAGATGTGATCCAGGTTGAAGGGACCGTGCGATATCGCGGTGACGGGCTCACCAACGCGAAACTGGAAACTGGTGAGATTGAAGTCCGTGTCACTCAGCTCAAACTGCTTTCCCGCAGCAAGACGCCACCGTTTGAAATCGAGGGCGGTGATCTGCCCAACGAAGAATTGCGGCTCAGTCACCGCTTCCTGGACCTGCGGCGTCCGGAACTGCAGAAAAACCTGCGACTGCGTCACGATCTGACTCAGGCCGTCCGCAGGTACTTCAACACGCGAGACTTCCTTGAGATCGAAACTCCAATGCTGGGCCGCAGCACCCCGGAAGGTGCCCGCGATTATCTGGTACCCAGTCGAGTGCACCCCGGCAGCTTTTATGCACTGCCGCAATCGCCGCAGATCTACAAACAGATTCTGATGGTGTCCGGATTCGATCGTTACTATCAGATCGCGCGTTGTTTTCGTGATGAAGACCTGCGTGCCGATCGACAGCCCGAGTTTACTCAGATCGACCTGGAGATGTCCTTCGTGGAGCGGGACGACATCCTGCAGATGATCGACGGCCTGGTCTCGAGTGTGATGAAGGAAGTGCGCGACATCGACATTCCGTTGCCGCTGCCACGCTACACACATGCGGAAGTAATGGAAAAGTACGGAACCGACAAGCCGGACCTGCGATTCGGAATGCCGATCCACAATATCTCCGACATCGCTGCCGAAAGTGACTTCGCCGTCTTCAGGAGCGTTGTTGAAGGTGGCGGAATGATCCGCGGCCTGACAGTGAAGGGCGGGGCCGATCTGTACAGCCGCCGTCTGCTTGATAACGACCTCAAGAAGTACGTCGGCGATTACGGTGCAAAAGGCCTGGCCTACATGAAAGTGGCAGGCGGAGCTCTGGAATCCACCATCGCCAAATTCTTCTCAGCGGAACAGCAGGCCGCGATCATTGAACGGATGGAAGCAGGTGACGGTGACCTGCTGCTGTTCGTGGCCGACAGCTGGAAGGTCACCTGTGCTGCCCTCGCGGCGTTGCGAAACCGAATCGGCAAGGAACAGAGCCTTTATGATCCGGCTTCGTTCTCCTGCCTGTGGGTGGTTGACTTCCCGCTGTTTACCTGGAATCCGGATGCAAATCGCTACGACGCAGAGCATCATCCCTTCTGTCAGCCCAACGCGGAAGACGTCGAATACCTGAAGACAGATCCGGGCAAGGTTCGCGCTGACAGCTATGACCTGGTGGTGAATGGATACGAAGCGGCCAGCGGCAGTGTGCGTATTCATGACTCCGAGATTCAGAAGGCCATCTTCGATCTGCTCAACATCGACTCCGATGAAGCAGAGCGGCGTTTCGGCTTTCTGCTGGATGCACTGCGGTTCGGTGCGCCTCCGCACGCCGGGATCGCCCTTGGCCTCGATCGCTGGGTGATGATGCTGGCCGGGAACGACAATATCCGCGAAGTGATTGCATTCCCGAAAACTCAGAAAGCAGCCGATCTGCTCTCTGGTGCTCCTTCAGAAGTGGATGCTCAGCAGTTGCTGGATCTGCATATCGAACTGAGCGATCCGCCACCGGTGGAATGATCTCTGCAGCGGCCGGAAACGACGACACACTCTGCCACGCGCAGATGTCGTTGGTTTCGCCAGAGATGGACAAAAATTGCCCCGGAACGGCCGGAAACAGCCGTGCCGGCGGGATTTCGCGTTGACTTTTTGACATCTGCGGAATTTGATGGTGTATGGTCGTCTGACACCAGGCAGACGATCTGCCGTGCCGGGCGAATGGTTTCGCTCGCACACTGGATTTACTGATTGTCGTCTGGTTGTGAAGGTCCGGTTGCGTGCGTCGTCGCAGAACTGATCTGACAATGCTGTTGCTCACAGTGGTGGCTGTGCTTGGGCATGCCTTCACCGGCTGCTGTGCGCACCATCTGCATGCTCAGGCTGGTCCGACGGCAGCCGACCCTGCTCAGTCTGCTTCTGCTCCGGCAACTGTTCAGAACCCGCTCAAACGCTTTCATGCTGTGTGCGGATGCGATCATGGTCAGCGACCTGACGCAGATGGAATGCCGCAGCCTGCGGATGGCAGTTCAGAACCATGTCAGCACCTGCCCTGCAATCTTGTCGCAGAACTGGCGAAGTCTCCACTCGCAAGTATGCATCTCGAATCGCTCCAGCAGCCCCCGACTTGTCCCGTCGTTTCCGCTGCTCAGCCGCCCTCCCGGGCTGCTGTGGCTGTCCCGACTTCGTCAGGGTTTCCTGCCTCTGCCGCCCGCCTGCGCGCTCAGCTCAGCAGCTGGGTCATCTGATGCCGGCTGAATTCCGCAGTGCGAACGGTCTTCGCGCTGCTGCTGCGTCGCCGCTTCCTGAGTTCGCCTGATTGCTGCGACTCGCACAGCTTATTCCCCTGCAGTCGACGCCGATGACGTCCTTTTGTGGACACGGCGGTTCCGGACTGCATGCGTTGTGCATCTGCAGCCGATGTTGCAGAGGGCGACCACCGTCAGGAATTCCTCGTCTTTCAGTATCCCGAGCTGGACAGCATTCCATGCATCAGACAACCCCCATGGCTCGAAATCGACTGTTTCCCGTTCTGCTGATCGTGATCGTTGCTGCTCTGGCGTGGTGGCAGCAGAATCGCGTCCTGTCACTGTTCATTGCCGATCATGATTCTGCTGACCAGCAGCATTCTGAAGATGAGCACGCCCACGACCAACGTTCGGGAGATGACCGACTTCCCGTTTCCGATGCGGCCAGGGCCAATCTTGGTCTGACTGCCGAGTACCTGTGGCCAGTGGCAGCGAGTGCCTGGAGCAAGTCGGTGAGTATTCCCGGCGTGGTTCGAGCACAGCCCGGCACGAGCGTCTGGCATGTCTCTGCTCCGCTGACCGGTGTTGTAACGAAGGTGCTCGCCATCAGTGGTGAAGCCGTGTTGCCCGGCGTGCCCCTGTTCGAAATTCGTCTCACACATGAAGAACTTGTCTCGGCGCAGACCGGGTTCCTGCAGCTGCTTGGCGAACTGGATGTGGAACAGGAAGAAATCAGCCGCCTGGAGCAGGTCGCCGCCGGCGGCGCAGTCGCTCAGCGAACTTTGCTCGAACGCGTCTATGCTCGCGATCGCCTGCTGGCATCGCTGAGTGCACATCGGGAGTCATTGCTGTTGCACGGGATGACGCCGGATCAGGTGGCGGAGATTGAGACGCAGCGCAAGCTTGTGGGCAGCCTTGTGGTGCTGGCCCCGCAAATGACGCCGCCCGGAACAATTCCGCCCGGAACAACGACACCGGCCGCTGCTACGGCGGCCGCAGACGGTGCCCAGCTTGCGAATACTGCACCGCCACAGATGACTCCGCTGGTCATCAGCGCCATGTCGGTGACGACAGGTCAGGCAGTCACATCCGGGGAACATCTGTGCGAGCTGGTGAATCTGTCGCAGCTGCAGATTGAAGGACAGGCGTTCGAAAGTGATCTGCCGGCACTTCGAACTGCTCAGGCGGCAAAACTTCCTGTCACAGCAGTAATCGGGAATGGTATTGATCGGCAGCACGCCGAAGGTCTGGCAGTGCAGTATCTGGGCACACAGGTGGACGCCGAGACACGTCTGCTGCCGTTCTATGTCGGACTGCCGAATCAGGTGCAGACCACACATTCCACCGCCGACGGACGCAGGTATGTGTCATGGCAGTATGTTCCCGGACAGCGAGTGACTCTTGAGGTCCCCATCGAGGCTGCTCAGCAGCGAATTGTGCTGCCGGCAGATGCTGTCGCGGCGGATGGAGTGGAATCCTGTGTCTTTCGTCGCAACGGCGATGTCTTCGAACGAGTCGCCGTGCAGTTGCTGCATCAGTCGCCGGAGCAGACGGTGCTGGTGGATGACGGCAGCCTGTTTCCCGGGGACGTGATTGCACTTCGGGGGGCTCATCAGCTGCTGCTGGCGCTCAGGAATCAGTCCGGTGGCGGAGTCGACCCTCACCACGGACATTCCCACTGACTTGTTTTGCTCAGCTTGTCGATTCCTTCGAGCTCCTGAATTCAGGCACAACTCCATGCTCAACGCACTCATTCGATTTTCTCTGCAACAGCGTCTGCTGACGATGATCGTCGCTGCAGTGCTGTGTGTGCTGGGGACTCGCCAGACGCTGCAGATGCCGATCGATGTCTTTCCGGATCTGAATCGCCCCCGTGTGGTGATCATGACAGAAGCCGCAGGCATGGCGCCGGAGGAAGTAGAAACGCTGATCAGCTTTCCCCTGGAAACCGCAATGAACGGGATCAGCGGCGTCGAGGCCGTGCGCAGTTCATCAGCGCCCGGCCTGTCCGTGATTTACGTGGAGTTTGACTGGGGGACAGACATTTATCGCAATCGGCAGCTTGTTTCGGAACGACTGCAGACTGTCGCCGAGTCTTTGCCCCCGGAAGTCGCGCCTCAGTTGGCTCCGGTGTCGTCGATCATGGGGCAGATTGTTGTTCTGGCCGTGTGGAACAACCGTGGCGATGTGTCTCCGATGGAATTGCGGACCGCCGCGGACTGGGTACTCAGACCGCGGCTGCTGGGTATTCGGGGAATCGCTCAGGTCTTTTCCATGGGAGGGGAGCGACGACAGTTTCATGTGCTGGCGGATCCTCAGCGGATGCGGCAGTTTGATGTGGACCTGAATCAGATTGAATCAGCAGTAGCCGCCGGGAATGCAAACGTCTCAGGTGGATTTCTGACGCGACAGGGCGGCAACGAGCTGCTGGTCCGCAGTCTGGGACGAGTCAGCGACGTGGCAGATCTTAATTCGCTCGTCGTCACGACCCGTGGGGAACGCGCTGTGCTGTTGCAGGATGTCGCAGCAGTGCGCGAAGCCGGGCAGGTGAAGCGTGGTGACAGTGCGGCCTTTGTCAGAAATGGCGATGACTGGAGCGGTGGTCCCGCGGTTGTCCTGACCATTACCCGCCAGCCGGGAGCCGATACCAGTGAAGTGACGGATGCTGTCATGCAGGCCGTCAGCGAGCTGCAGACGGCGCTGCCCGAGGGCACACAGGTGCGTCCGGTGTATGCTCAGAAGTCCTTCATCGATCGAGCAATTTCGAATGTGCTGGAGGCACTGCGGGACGGTGTGCTGCTGGTGGTGCTGGTGCTGTTCCTGTTCCTCATGAATCTGCGGACCACACTGATTACCCTGACAGCGATTCCACTCTCCCTGGTGATTACAGCACTCGTGTTTGCAGGACTCGATCTGTCCATCAACACGATGACACTCGGTGGACTGGCCGTAGCGATCGGGGAGCTGGTGGATGATGCGATTGTGGATGTGGAGAATATCTTCCGTCGGCTGCGGCTGAATCGGCAGGCGGGAAACCCGCTGCATCCATTGCTGGTGATCTATCGAGCCAGCGTGGAGGTTCGCAGCAGCATCGTATACAGCACCATGATTGTGGTGCTGGTGTTCGTGCCGCTGTTTGCACTGGACGGAATCGAAGGGCGTCTGTTCGTTCCGCTCGGCATTGCCTACATCGTCTCAATTCTGGCCTCACTGCTGGTATCACTCACCGTCACGCCAGTCCTGTCGTGGTGGTTACTGGGAAGAGGCGGCGGTGGGCACGATACCGATGGCTGGCTGCTGCGAAAGCTGAAGCTGCTGACCGCACCTGTGATTCGTTTCAGTCTGAAATACCCCGGATTCAATCTGGCGGTGGTTGCGGGCATGGTGATTATTGCGGCAGCAGCGTTGCAGCAGCTGGATCGAGACTTTCTGCCCTCATTCAACGAAGGCACCGTGCAGCTCAATGTACTGCTGCCCCCCGGGACATCACTGGACACATCCCAGCAGATCAACCGGCAGGTGGAACGCTCACTGCAGAGTCTTCCCGACGTGGTGCAGCTGGTCCGCAGGACCGGACGAGCGGAACTGGATGAACACGCAGAGGGTGTGAACACGAGCGAATATCTGCTTGAACTGGATCCGCACTCGACGCAGACGCGGGAACAGCAGCTGGAGCAGATTCGACATGTGCTGGCCGATGTGCCGGGCATTGTCTCCTCTGTGGAGCAGCCGATCTCGCATCTGATTTCACACATGCTTTCCGGGATTCGCGCTCAGATCGGGATTCGTATCTTCGGCGATGACCTTGATGAACTGCGAAAGGCCGGCGAACGTCTGGAAGCGACGATCGGCGAAGTGCCGGGTGTTCGCGACCTGCTGCTGGAGCCTCAGGTGCTGATTCCTCAGCTGCGAATTGAACTGAATCACCAGCAACTGGCTCGCTACGGTGTTACAGTGGAGACCATCAATCATCTGGTTGAGACGGCCATGCAGGGCAGCGTAGCAGGCGAGGTCCTGCAGGATCAGCGTCCGATTGACCTGCTGGTGCGGCTGGATGATTCGCAGCGGGAAGATCTGGAGGTACTCGGTCGGTTACCCATTCATCTTCCGCA
>JALQUR010000362.1 GCA_023260695.1 Planctomycetaceae bacterium | reverse complement strand
GTGACAGGAACTGGCTGCCCAGCAGTTCCATGAAGGGCTCGTTGTCCCGCGGGCTGTTCACCTAATGCGATGCCCCCGTGTCCGCCACGTACAATTTGCTGTAGTCGGGTGAAAAGCACAGGCCGTTCGGTTTGTTGATTTCATCCGTTACCTGAAACAGCTTCCCGGTGCTGGCTTCCCAGCGGTACACCGCCTCTTTCTGGTAGGGCTGCACTGAACCGGTGTCCGCCAGGGCCCCTTCGTAGTCCATCAGCCCACCATAACCCGGGTCGCTGAACCAGACGTCGCCGGTTTCCGGATGCACAACGCCATCATTTGGCGCATTCAACGACTTGCCGTTGTAGGAACTGGCCAGCACTGTGCGTGTCCCGTCGTGCTCATAGCGAGCCACCGACCGCGTCAGGTGCTCGAATGAAATCTGTCGGCCGTGCATATCGAATGTATTGCCATTGCTGTTGTTGGCCGGATTGCGAATCACCGAAACGTGCCCGTCCTCTTCCAGCCAGCGATGCTGCACATTGTTCGGAATATCACTCCAGACGAGGTAGCGTCCGGAGCCATTCCAGGCCGGCCCTTCAGCCCACATCATGTTCGGGCTGGAATACAGCCGCTGCACAGGAGTATTCCCCAGCTTCAGCTTCGCGAATCGCTCATCGTGCTCCACCAGTCGGTAATCCGGGTAGCGAACAGGAGTGTACCCTTCGCCATGATCCTCAGCCTTCAATCCGCGTGCGGCAGCAACAGCCGCAGCCGCTGCAGTGAAGAAGACACGACGGCCGAAACCGGAGTCGTCGGACTGAAGTTCCTGAGAAGCAGAGTGACTGCGAGACATCTGATACACTCCCATGGCGAGTTGGAGGAAGGGGGAAAATGATCTTGCTGCATTCTGCCTGATCTGTGGCAAAAGTCCCAGTCAGCAGCACAGAAACCTGTCGGACACGGCTGGCAAATTCCTGAGCGGAACGGACGCACCGAATTGAGGATCAAACTTCCTGAGAAAGCTGCTCAGCCACCAATCGAATACATCGGACGATCCGGCTGCTGAAAATCCGCCGAATCAATCCTGTGTCCCGCCTGCTTGGCGGCGATGCAACGCTGCATTGCAGCGGCAATCGGAGCGTCCTGCGGAGATGATCGCAGCAGGTCACGAATGTCCGTTTCTTCCAGACTGAACAGACAATTCCGCAGCTTGCCGTCCGCCGTGAGTCGGAATCGATTACAGCTGTGACAGAATGGCTGCGTCACACTGGCAATGATCCCGATGCGTCCGCGTCCGTCTGCGAACTGATATTCGGTGGCCGGTGCCCGTGCCGCTGCCGACTGCGGAAGCTGCGGTAACTGCACCACCGTGGAATCGCTTTCTGCCGCCGCCGTCGCACACCCGTTGACAGCAGGATCCTCAACAGGACGCAGACCCCCGAATTCAGTGGACAGCCGCTGCAGAATCTCAGCAGCCGTGAGCACACGATCACGCTCCCACGCGTTGTCCGCATCCAGCGGCATATACTCAATGAATCGCACTTCCGTATCAGTCTCGCGAGCCAGCTGCCCGAATGGCACCAGCTGATCTTCCGTGAGTCCACGAATCGCGACCGCATTGATCTTGATCGGCGAAAACCCAGCCTGTCGAGCTGCCTGAATTCCTTCGAGGACCCGTTCGTATCCTTCCCGCCGAGTCACCTGGCGGAAGACGTCCGGGTCCAGAGCATCGAGGCTGATGTTGAGCCGTTTCAGACCGGCCGCACGCAGCGCAGCCGCCTGTTCCGCCAGCAGGATTCCGTTGGTTGTCAGTCCGATGTCCTCCACACCGGGAATCTCCGCCAGCTGCCGAACCAGTTCCGGAAGATCACGCCGAACCAGCGGTTCGCCGCCGGTAAGTCGCAGCTTGCGGATGCCCAGACCGGTGCCGACACGCACCGTCCGCACGATTTCTTCAAAGGTGAGCAGTTCCGCACGGGGCAAGAACTGAACGTCCTCAGCCGGCATGCAGTAGAAACAACGAATATTACAGCGATCGGTGACGCTGATTCGCAGACTGGTATGCACGCGGCCGAATCCATCGACCAGCTGTCCTGCTGGCTGCACCGGCATCAGGCCTGCTCCTTCGGAAGATTCGAACGCAGGGCGTCCGCTGCCTGATTCAGCCCGGGAAGACTGCCAGCCACAGCGTTCGGATCCATTCCGGGATGCTGCCACTCCACGCGTCCGTCCGTGTAATGTTCCTGCTTCCAGATCGGGATCCGCTGCTTGAGCGTATCAATCAGCCAGCGGCTGCATTCATACGCAGTCGCGCGATGAGCCGAACTGACGGCGATGGCAACGCTCACTTCGCCGAGTGACAGTTCCCCGAGTCGATGCACAATCCCGATGCGGACAATGTCATACTGTTCCGCCGCTTCCTGCTCCAGCTGCAGCAGTGAACTCTGAGCCATTGACTCGTATGCCGTGTAATTCAGATGAGACGTCTGCTCGCCAGCAGTGAATTCCCGCACCGTCCCCAGAAACAACAGCACGGCGCCGGCCTGATTGTCGCTCACGGATTCCAGCAATGCTGCGGGATCAATCGCAGCGTGAGTCAGCTGAATCATTGCTGTCGCTTTCTGTACCTCAAACTGACATCCATTCCTGAGTGAATTCTGCAGGCCTGCGAAACCAACACAGAAAGCACGCCGCTATCACCCACCACTCACTGGCGGAATGCACGCGATGGTGTCCCCCGCCTGCAGCTTCGTCTGAGCTGCAGCGTATTGTTCGTTGACCGCCCACATCAGGAATTTCGCCTGAGCTGCCAGCGGAGGATACTCCCGGAAGAGCGTCTGCTGCAATTCAGCCAGCGTCAGCGGGCCAGCCAGCGAGAGCTGCAACCGTTCCGCCCCGACAAGATCTGCGGCAGCCGCAAAGAACAGGATGCTGACCGTATCGGCAGCCGCCGTCACAGCACTGCTCCATCCGCATCCGGATCCGCATCCGGATCCGCTTCCGGATCCGCAATCTGCTGTTGCAGCAGCTCAATCACCGCGGCATTCGCTTCCGGAAAACGGAGCG
>JALQUR010000185.1 GCA_023260695.1 Planctomycetaceae bacterium | reverse complement strand
TTTTGCATCGACGCTGACCGCCGCGAAACTTGACTGACAATTGTGTGCGGAAGCACGCGGATCGGAAGCAGGCGTGAGAGGTTCTGCGGAAAACCTCGCCACTGTTTCTTTGTGCACTCCTAACTCATTTGCCGGATGTGGGTTACGGTGATTGCGAGGAAATGGTGAGCGGCAACGCCAGCAACGGTTCTCCCAGACAGCTCATTCATTTTTTATTGTTCACACCGGCGCTTATGTTCACATGTCATTGTTCACACCGGGACTTATGTTCAGTATTGTGCCGCGTTGAACTCTGCCTATTCAGGTTGCAGCATCGCTGAGTCACGATGTTCCGAGATGATCATTGTTGAGTTGGCCGGCAGATCCTCAAAAACAGAGGTCCTTCCGGAGGGCCAGTACACCTCAATTCTCCCGGCAGTTGCGTGCTGGCCCAGTCCAATATGCACAAGACGCTCATTTGTGGCCTGAAAGCCATCTCCGGCCGAGACCATGTGCCAGGAGGTGCGATCGGGGTGCGAGCATTTGATTCGGATACCGGAGCAGTCTCTGGGAGCGCTGGTGCCCACCAGTCGCAATCTGATCGAGTGACCTGTTTCTGAGGACTGATTTGTTCCGAGGATGGCATTACTGCCAGTACAGGAGACAACAAAATCCTGGCGGCCATCTCGATTCCAGTCGAGGACTGCAACGGAGCGTCCCAGCTGCACTGGTCGCAGCAGTGGGCAATTCTGTTGATCATCGATTTGCTGAAAGTTGATCTGCCCACGATTCTGGAACAGCTGCAGTGGCATCAGTGAAGTGATCTGGTCATTGGCGAAATCTGCGACATGCCCGTTGGCGACAACCAGATCGGCAAGCCCATTGTTCTGCAGATCGATCGGCTGAGTTCCCCAGCCCACCCATGGCAGCCCCGGCAGTTGCAGCCCGGAGCCAGAAACTGCATCTTCAAAGAGTCCCGGGGAGCGCTGCAGATACAGACAGTTCGCTTCACCTTCGAAGTTGGTCACAAACAGGTCCGGTCGGCCGTCGGTATCGAAATCTGCGGCAGCAACACCCATGCAGGCAGTCGGTCGTCCTTCCGAATTCACTGCCAGTCCGCGCTGAGCAGCTTCCTCGCGAAATCCAGTTTCTCCGTCCGGGATGAGCAGAAAGTTGGGAACCTGATCATTGGCGATGAACAACGCCGGTCTTTGCCCGGCGGCCTGAGAAATCGCAGTGATACCAAGTCCTTTGGGAGGAGAATTCGCGGCGACACTGATCGGAGCAGCGAAGCGTCCATCTCCCGTGCCCTGCAGCAGGCAGTCTTCGGCACCGGCGAATGCAAGTACCGAACAACGCGACTCACCACACTCCACCAGGTAAACATCGTCACCCGACAGATAGTTGACATCGAACAGATCCGGAATGCCATCCGCAGTCAGATCCATCATCAGACAGCTGCTGGTCCAGGCTCTGGTCTGCACCTGTGCGGATTCAGTGACATCCTGAAAAGTCCCATCTCCGTTGTTGAGCAGCAACGTATTTCTGCCGATGCCCGCTACGTAGAGGTCAACGAATCCGTCGTTATTGAAATCTGCTGCAGAAACTCCCTGACCGTAGTGATCATCATTGGGCAAAGCCTGTTCAGAGCAGTTGCGAAATCCGGAAGCTGTTCCGCGGAACAACTGATCCCGGTACTCGCCGGAGGCGTCTGGTTCGCGGGCACCGACTGGCCATGGCTCTCCCTGTGTGAACATCAGATCCGGAATCCCATCCTGGTCAAAGTCACAGACTGCCGTACCGCCGCCGGTGGATTCAAACACTCGGACTGCTCCACCGCCCCGTGAACCGGAGTGGAATGTGAAATTGATGCCCGCTGACGCGGACAGGTCGCTGAATCGAATCACTCCGGTATCCAGCGTTCTGTCATTGGTCAGCTGGCGATCCTGAGGTGCGAGTGCACGCAACTGAGCCGGCTCAGGTACTGCAGCGTCCGGGAGTTGCAGCTGCCGCGTGATCCATGCAGCCGGCTGCAGTCGCTCACCAGTCTGCAGTGGAAACTGACGCAGCAGGTTCCTCTCTTCGTCCGAGAGCTGGCTGGTTCCGTGCCGATTGTCATCCATGCGAACCCACGCAGCGGCTTCTGCTGTGCGTCCCGATTCGATCAGAATTCGGAGCAATTCGGTGAAACCGGCGGTATCAGAACCGGCGCGATTCATTACGCGTTCCATGAGTTCCGCATAGCGCAGCATGCTGTCAGCCCGACGTTGCAGGATCGCTGCATCCTGCGGGCTGGTTGCAGCCAGTGCTCGAGCCAGCTGGAAGATAGCTCGACGATGCAAGGGGTCCCTGCGAATGATCTCCATGAAGCACTGCTGTGCCAGCTGTGTCTGCTGCTGCTGAGCTGCAAGCAGTCCAAAGACGTACAGGATTTCAGGCTGGTACAAGGAGTCCATGGGCAGCCCGGCTGCCCACTTGTGCAGTCGTTCGGTATCCGCCGCATCCAGCAGCAACTCGCCCAGCAGGGCCTGCAGTCGGAAGGCTTCGGGGGTTCGCGCGACTGCGTCGGTCAGACGTTTTCGAGCATTTTCTCTCCGGTCCTGCTGGATCTCCTCCACTGCGATCGCGTAGTTCGTCAGCGGATCATCTCCGGAATAGGACGAGCATGAGACGAGGTGGCTGGTTTCTGGTGGCAGGCGCTCTCGCTGGGTCAGCATCACCAGGTCCTTGATGTTCAGCTGGTTGGCCGCGAGCATCTGCAGGAGCAGTTCTTCCGAGCCGTTTCGATCACCACCCACAGCGAGGATCGTGGCCAGCATCGATTTACGGGCGGGATTGTCACGTTCATGTTCCAGCAGATAGCGGCAGGTTCGGGCTGCCTGACTCAGACTGCAGTTGTTCAGATGCAGATCCAGTGCCATGAGTGCAGCATTGATCGAAATGCGACTGCCATCCGGAGGAATTCTGCTGAGGAATTCAAGA
The DNA here is from genome assembly GCA_023260695.1 of Planctomycetaceae bacterium. Lineage (GTDB taxonomy): Bacteria > Planctomycetota > Planctomycetia > Planctomycetales > Planctomycetaceae > SXXK01. The sequence goes on along the minus strand of JALQUR010000185.1, from coordinate 1,424 downwards.
GCCAGTTCGGGCGATCGACGCCGCACCGCGATTTTCGCCAGAGTCAGTGAGGCGTCAGGAAATCTGCTGGATTCTGCTGAGATCGTCAGCAGTAGTTCTTCCGCAGCCTTCAGGTCTCCCTGCTGAAACAGCTTCTCTGCAGTTACCAGGTTGTCTTCGTCGGAGACTGTGCTGCAGCCACCTGACAGTACTGAAAGTACTGCCAGTATGCTGGCAAAGAGCAATAGCCGGACTGCAGTGTGACAGTCGGACTCTGCTCGCATTTTCGTTTCTGACTCAGATTTTCGGTCTTCGTCGCCGACCATGTGAAACAGTCCCGCTGGACTTCGACGTATGTTGCAGCCGGATGGCGCCGGGGGCATGCCCCTGAACTGGAAACGATGGTTGAGATCTGCAACATTGTCTTTCCGGTATCGTTTCCTGCAACGTAGACTATAGCAGGCAGCAGTTGTTTCCCATCGAGTACCACGGTGCACGGGCATTCAGATTCAGGATGAACTCATGAGACAGGAGCTTGCTCCGGCTGCAGAGAATTCCATGCAGATGTCTCCCGGCAGACGCTTTCGCAGGCATCATATTGCGATCTCAGGCGTGCTGCTGCTGGCACTGCTTGCGACCGGCTATGCGCTCAATGAATGGCGAATGCGCACAGGTCACGACCGCTTTCAGAAAGCCTGCCTGCAGGCACGACGTGAGGGTGACTGGGAGTACATGCGGCGGACTGCGGAGGAATGGCTGCGGTGGAGTCCCGACAGGGCTCAGGCAATGTGGTTTGCCGCTGAAGCCGCCCAGCAGCAGGATCGCCATGATGATCTGATTGAGATTCTGGATGGTATTCCGCGGACAGATCCCGATATCGCATTCGGTCTGGCGGAAAAGGCGGGACTGCAATGGAGCGAGCTCAATACACCGCTGCAGGCACTGCAGACCAGTCTGGAAGTGATTGCTCTGGAGCCTCGGCACGTTGACAGCCATTCCCGGGTGATTTCATTCTATGCGATGACCCTGCAACGCGTCCGGATGCTGGATGCCATTCGTAATGCGATTCGAGCGGGTTCAGAACCCCGAGAAGCCTACTGTTATCTGATCATGTCGGATGTGCTTTCATTCACCAACGGTGCAGAGTTGAATCAGCGCTGGCTTCGCGGTGCGCCAGATGACGATCGATTCAAGATTGCTCTGGCGGTAACGACTGCGATGGATCTGGCAGCAGGCAGAGAGTCGTCTCCGACTGAGGAAATCCTTGAGTTGAATCGCCAGGCGAATCTGCAGCTGGAAGGGTTTCTGAAGACGTACCCGGGGGATCCGGTGCTGCTCTGCTTCCTGATGCATCAGGCATACCGAAATGAGCAGGTCCAGAAGATGGAGAAACTGCTTGGGCAGGTCACGGAGACTCTGGCGCAGGATCACATGGTCTGGGTTTA
>JALQUR010000152.1 GCA_023260695.1 Planctomycetaceae bacterium | reverse complement strand
CTTAATGCTGTTCTGACTGGTGCGTACATGGCAGGTAGTCGATTCCACCCAGATCAACAAACGCACCGAAGTCCGCGATGTTCTTGACCGTGCCCTGACGCAGCTGGCCCACCTCGAGCGTTTCGAGCAGGCTCTTTTTCATCTTTTCGCGTTCTTCTTCGATCAGACGCCGCCGCGAAACCACAATGTTTCGTCGCGCTTCGTCAATCTTCAGAATCATACATTCGATCTCTGACCCAATGTACTCCGCAATGTCATTCGGACGGCGGATGTCAACCTGACTTGCCGGCAGGAACACATTCACGCCGATGTTGAGCAGCAGACCACCCTTGATCTTGCGGATGACACTGCCCTTGACGATGTCCCCTTCCGCATGAGTACTGATGATCTTTTCCCACTCGCGACGACGATCGGCTTTTCGCTTGGAAAGCACAATCAGCCCGATGGAATCTTCGAATTCCTCCAGCTCTACCTCAATCTGCTGACCGACTGCAGGAGCCTCTTCGTGCTCCTCCCACTCGTCGCGCTGGACCACACCCTCACTCTTGTACCCGATGTCAACAACCACCTCGTCGTTGTCGACCCGGACAATGGTTCCGGTCAGGATCTGATTCAGGTCATATGCCTGAGCCTCCTGGTGGTAAATTTCTTCTTCTGAGAAGTCCGGGAACGACGCAGCAATGACTGCATCAAGTTCCGCTTCATCAATGTTGAATTCTCGCAGCAGATGACGATCGACCATGATACTTCCAATTCCAGTTCCACATCCTGCAGTACGCAGCCTGAACAGCACACCGCCTGAACACGAATCAATCGGACACGCTCATCCCGCACGAAACACTGCGGCCGGCACAACGGAATCTGCCGGTCGATATCATCGTGCGAGAGTCTGATCGCCGTCCGGATAAACGACATTCCAGGAAAATCAGTGGAACGGGATGCGATTCGGGAGCAATGACCTGCTACCGGAATCCAGAACACCCGCAATCCTTCAGAACCTGGAGATCAGACGCGGCAAGACACCCGGGTTGTCAGCACAGGACTGTTAACACCAGACTGTCAGCACCAGAGATGTCCGCTTTATTCAGGTACTCAATGGCATTCGCCGCAATCATTCCCAATGTCACCGGAAGTTGCGCAACCATCGCAGCGGTCGCAGCGGTCGCACCCCGGAAGCCAGCGGAATACACTCGCCAGCACAGATCAGGAATCACCGCAGCCGCAAACTGAGCAGCAGAAAGGGGTAAAAGACAACGCGAATGCGCACATGCAGAACCCTCTGCACACTGAAAAACGCACCCGACCAGACTCAACACTGTAAACGGAGTCCTTCGACAAGTCCAGTGCGAGAAACAAACTCCCATTGACGCAAATTGCCGATTTCTCGAGGTTTTCTCGATTTTCCGCGGCTTTTAGGCCCCACCCGGCACTCACAGCGCAGCACGGCTTCAGCCCCACGGCCAACCGGCACAACCCTGTCAACAGATCAAAATCGCCGCATAATCGTCATTTCCCGCAAAACCTTCCTCTTCTCCCCACCGAAGTCACTCACAATCCTGCTTTGCTTCCCTCCACCGATTCGATAAATTAATCCAAAGACCCCAGCAGCGATTCCTGCAGAATAACAGCGACGGTCTCCTGCCCTACTCCACCAGACTCCAACCCGCCGGTTTGTCACTCTGACTCATCCGGCGGCACTGTCAGCAGCGGCGGTCGCAGGGATTCTCAACGGAGTTCCCGGAACTTCACTGCGATACCGTCGCTTCCATACCATCGTTCATAGATCTACATGCCTGCAGCCGGTTTAAACTCGCTGCAGTCCCCCCCCACTGCATCACCCCCACCACTGCATCAGAATGAAACAGGTGCAAATGTGCTGAATATCATCAGTCCCGCGACCAGCGGTCGTCAGTTCTGTGATCGACTCTCCCGCCGCCGTATGCTGCAGATCGGGGGGCTCGGAACATTCGGACTTTCACTTCCCGATCTGCTTCGAGCCGAACAGGCGACCGCTCGGCATCCGGCTGCCTCGTCACCAAAATCCGTCATCCTTGTCTGGATGCATGGGGGCCCGTCCCAGCTCGATACCTTTGACATGAAACCGCACGCTCCCGCTGAATATCGCGGAGCATTCCAGCCGGTGGCCTCTTCCCTGCCCGGTCTGGATGTCTGCGAACTGCTGCCGGAACATGCGAAGATCATGGATCGGTGCACCGTGATCCGCAGCTTTTCCCATGGCAATGGCGATCACTGGGCCGCCGCCCACTGGATGCTCACAGGCCGCCTCGGTGCCACCGGCTCCGATCGCAAACCCCGCTATCCCTCAATGGGTGCTGTCGCTTCGCACCTGCTCGGCCCCACTCGCCCCGGCAGTCTGCCCACCGTCAACATGAACGACGGTGGTTTTGGATTCCACGGTGCCGCCTGGCTGGGGATCGATCACAATCCATTTCGTTATGGTGATTTCAGCTACGGCAACGAAGCCGGTTCACTGCCAACAGGCGATTACCGCAGCTTCTCGCTCACTGATGGCCTCTCCGAAGATCGACTCCTGAATCGCGTCTCACTTCGCTCACAACTCGATCGCCTGAAACGCAGTATCGACAGCAATCGGCTTTTCGATCAGATGGATTCTGTCGATCAGCAGGCCATGGATCTGGTCCTGTCCGGACAGGTACGGAAGGCATTTGACCTCAGCCAGGAAGCGCCCGAACTGCGAGAACGCTACGGCACCGGCTGGGGCGAACAGGCCCTGCTCGCCCGCCGACTCGTTCAGGCTGGCGTCCGCTATGTCTCACTCAACACCGGCTATTTCGATGATCACTCCAACATCGAACGCGCCCTCAAGGACAAGCTGCCACGTCATGACCGCTGTGTCGGCGTGCTGATTCAGGACCTTGCCGATCGTGGTATGCTGGATGATACCCTGGTCGTCGTCGCTGGTGAATTTGGTCACACGCCACGGATCAACGACAACGCCGGTCGAGATCACTGGCCGCAGGCACAAAGCATTCTGCTCGCAGGCGGCGGCTTCCGCCATGGACAGGTTATCGGAGCGACCAATGACAAGGCCGAACACCCGATCACGAAACCAGTCACCGTCGAAGACTTTTGTGCCATCGTCTATCACGCCATGGGACTGAGGATCGATGACACAATCATGGACCTTTCCGGACGCCCGACACACCTGCTGCCCGGTGGAACCGTACCACACCAGCTGGTCTGATTGATCGCCATCCCGCTATCACCAGAACGTCGACAGCACCAGAACGTCGGCAGCACTGCAACAGGACCGCTCTGCTGCCGACACCACAAAAGTGTCGCAGCCCCACGCAGCAGCCCCACGCAAACCCGTGACGCGGCGTAGCAACCGCACCGCAGTCCGGCCAACAGACCCATAGCGGAAGCCAGACCCAGAGCGGAAGCTCCGCACTGGCGACTCGCCACAAACCGCTGCCCCGCCGATCACTGCTCCGCCGATCGCAAACGCACAACTGCCGGAAATCAGGCGGCAGGCTCGCTCTGAAGCGCTTCTGCCTGACTCGGCGTCAGGCCGCAGAACTTGAGAAACACCTTCTGGAAATCCGGATCCGGAACCAGACACGGATGCTTGTACTGCTCCTCGCTGCCACCACTCCGTTGCAGTCGCGACGCCCGCAACTGCCGCCAGGCCGTCGGTGGCAACTGCTGAACTCGAAGTCGCCGCAGCCGACCACTCCCCAGCTTCTCACGATACTCTTCGTTACTCGCACACAAATTGCGTTCCACTGCATCGGAAAACCGATGAATCTCTGCCGGACTCTGAACAACCCCGCGAGTCTCCACGTAGAGCGTATAGCCTGGTGTGTCGCCCCACTCCGGTGTGAGCGTGAACTGCGCCGTCTGCAGACCGACTTCGCTCTCCGCAACCTGCACCGCCTGCACCACCTGCGACTCCGCCAGCTTCTCGCCGGTGATGCTGGAAATATGAGCACCCTTGTGCAGAAACTCCAGCAATGGCGTATCCCCGTAATGCCCGGTACACCGCACCACATCACGGATGTTGTAACGCACCAGGCCAGAACTGGTGGTAAGCAGCACCAGATACTCCTCACCCTCCACCAGCTGCTCTGCCGTAAGCACCTGCGGAGATGCGCTGTCGGCATCTCGCTGCGGAATGAACTCGAAAAAGTGAGTGCTCAGCTCCAGCAGCCCGGAGGAACAGTTTGCCTCCAGCGGAACCGTCATCCGCCCCTCACTGGCATGCAGCCCATGATCACAGACCGCAATTCCATCACACAATTCGCGCAGTCGCTGCAGATACGCTCCGGCACTGCCACCGGTCCAGACTGCCAGAGCACACAGCTGAGGCCATAATTCGCGAGCACGCAGGCTGCCCGCCGCAGACAGCAGCCGCTCCAGCTGTCTTGCCCGCGTTCTGTTCGGTCGCAGTCGACGCCTTAAACGCCGTCCCGCAGCTCCCGCCACGCCCACTTCACGCTCAAGACCATCTCGCACATCGCGAATCAACCGCTCCGGATCGTCCTGCAGCGACTCCAGCAGTTGCAGCACTGTGCTTGGGTTCGCAGTGATGAGCACACCCACGTGCGGATCCGTAGCCGCCAGCGTGAGCACCATCCGCATCTTCAGCTCACTCTGTTCAACCTCTGCAACCCCCGCTGGAATCGTATACAATGACCGCACCAGCGGACCCTGCATCGATGCCACCAGCCCGCTGATGTTGCCACAGGGAATCCCCCCCGCACTGACACTCTTGCGATGACTGCTGGTCATCTGCACCAGATTCAGATTGCGCAGCTGAGGAAACAGGTCGTACATCCGCACGCCCCACCGCTGCCAGCCAGTCCGGTAATCTGACAAAAACTGACTGGTGACCGGGATGTATTTGGACTGAGCCGTCGTGCCGCTGGTCATCGCAAACATGAGCAGACGATTCTGCGGTCCCAGCAATGCCCCGTGATCACCCTCGCGAACCCGATCGATCCATGGCCGCAGGTATTCATAGTCAATGACTGGAACACGCGACTGATACTCACGAACACTCAGCCCCGCCCGCAATCCATGCTGCCGTGAAAAATCCGACTGCTCATTCAGAGCCAGCAGACGATTCAGCACTGCCTGCTGTGTGCCTCGGCAGTCGTGCCGCGCAGCGGCCAGAAACTCACTGCGTCCCTGACGCAGTTTCGTTCGCAGCACGTCGCCAAGACACGCCCTGATCTGATAGGCAATTGGAACTGTTGTCATCGCTGAAAACTGGTCTCTGGTTGATCACGACAGAATCAGGTGCGGAAAGCCAGACCGCCCAGCCACCTGAAAAGAACTTGAACACGTTGCCGCCCGCTGCAACACAGCGTGCAACTCTGCCACGGCGTGCACATCGGTCACCGCCGAGCGTCCCTCGTCATTCTGCTGTCCATCTAATCATTCTGCTGTCCATCTAAATCGAACACGAAATGCGGGTGGAACGAACGAATCTGCTCGAACACCCATTTTTCGCAACTTTTACTGGGTAAACCCTGTATTCGTCACCGCCATGATGATCAGTAACCCGCTGGCTTACCGTACTTCCGGGGATCGCTGCCACCAAGCAGCGGTTTCTGCCGGTCGCCAGCGAGTAACGCTGTGCCCTGAGTTGCTGCGAGTCCGGAACTTCGCTGCAGTTGATGCCCCCAGCCAGCCAGACCAGCCGCCTGCTCCTCTCCAATCCCCTGCTCCAGCAACAATTCATTCGGAAACCACTGATGATGAAATCGCGCCGCCGCAACAGCCTCCGCCGATGACATTCCGAACAGTTCCCGATTGAGCAGCTGCTGCAGCGTCGCCGTGATGATCCGAGGGCCCCCCGACGCACCGCAGCTGAGCACAGCACGACCATCCTGCACAGCAATCAGCGGAGTCATGCTGCTGAGCGGTCGCTTGCCGGCAGCCACAGCATTCTGAGCACTCTGCATCAGCCCGAATGCATTGGGTTTCCCCGGCTCCGCTGCAAAGTCGTCCATTTCATTATTCAGCAGAATGCCATACTCCGGCACCACCACAAAGCTGCCAAATGTCAGATTGATCGTCTCCGTACAGGCCACGGCATTGCCCGCCGCATCCATCACGGAAAAATGACTGGTCCCACCATCCGGCTGCAGGAAAAATCTGCCATACTCCGCCGGCGGATGCACCCGCCCGGGGATAATCCGGTCCGCCATCTGCTCCGCATACTTCACATCCAGCAGTCGCGACAATGGCACGTCCACATAGTCGCTGTCCCCCAGGAATTCCGCACGGTCCGCAAAGGCATGCTTCAGGGCCTCCGCCACCACATGAATATAAGCTGCGGAATTATGCCCAAGCTCCCTCAGCGACGACTGGTTCTGCCGCTCCCATGCCTCCAGCGTCTGTAACGTCTGCAGTACCGCAACTCCGCCACTGGACGGCGGCGGCATCGTATAAATCTGACGTCCATGAAACTGCCCCTGCAGCGGTTCGCGAACCGTGGGCTGGTAGCCCTCCAGATCCGCAGCAGTCATCACGCCCCCAGCCTGCTGCACCGTTCTGGCAATCGCGGCTGCGACCGGGCCTGCATAAAAGGCACCCGGACCTTGTTCGGCTATGAGCCGCAGCAGGGGGCCCAGTGGCGAACGAATCACTCCCCGATCCGGCCAGGCCGTTCCCTCATTCAGGTACTGTCGATGCAGTTCTGCGAATCGAACGGCGTAATCTGAATGCTGTCGGAAGCGATTCAAAGCTGACCGCTGGACTTCCAGATCATGTGGATCGACCGCTGCCCCTGCCTCACACAGTTCAATCGCCGGTTGCAGCACCTGCTGCAGCGGCAGGCGGCCATACCGCGCATTCGCCAGACACAATCCGGCCACCGTGCCCGGAATTCCACAGGCCAGCCCGCCACGCACGCTGAGCGGTTCATCACCATCAATCTGCTGCGGGCGAATGAACATCTCTGCCGTGGCTGCCGCCGGAGCCCGTTCGCGGTAATCCAGTGCCACACTCTGCTGTCGCTCGGCGTCCCAGATCACCATAAATCCGCCGCCACCGACGCCACAACTGGCCGGACGAACCACTGCCAGTGCAAAGGACGTGGCCACGGCAGCATCGACCACGTTGCCACCCTCGCGGAGTATTCGCAGCCCGGCAGCACTGGCCAATGCATGATCCGCTGCGACCACCGCATGCTCGTATTCCCCGTCCGCACACAATCCGGGTTGCGGCAGCAGCAACAGACTTCCGCACAGACACCAGCACAAGCCGCGCAGCAGACCGCCTCCACGCAGCTGACTCAGCTGGCGGTATCGATTGCGTCGCAACGGAACAGTCCCCAAGGCAGCTCTCCGGATCAGGGAAGACCTGACAGACATTCACTCTGGGCAGTCTGACGAAAACAGCAAAACACTGCAATTCCGATCGGTTCTGGCATCATTTCCCGCTGTAGCAACGCCGGACGACCGGCTTTGTGTCGCGATGGAAATTGCAGAAATCCGCTCTCTCCTGTTGCTCAAAATGTGATAATGCTTTGAAATCAGGAGCATTCTGCGCCGTCGTTGTCGGCTTGTCCCCGTCTGCGGCAGCACTTGTTCCCATCAACTCTGTTCAGATTGGGAGACTGTCCAATGCCATCCGGCATCCTTCGCAGCTTTGTGCTGTTCTGCTGTTCTCTGGCTTTTGCCCATTCATCCGCCACACTGGCAGATGACCTGCGCACTGCCCTCGAGCAGAAGCGTACAGGAAATCTGGAAGCAGCCTGGCAGACACTGTCAGGGCTGATCGACGCAGATTCCGAAGATCCGCGCGTTCACATTCTGCGGGGCGTTGTTGCTGCAGAGATGCAGCGGCCATCCGATCAGGATTTCCGCAACGGTGCCCGGCTTGAGGCAGCCACCGGCAACATCTCCAGTGTGAACCGCATGCTGCAGTCTGTTCAGGGGCCTCTGCGTCGCGATATCGAACGCTATCGTGCTGCAGCGCGAGCGGCCCTGAAAGCCGATTCCGCCGCCGCCATGCAACAGCTGGAATTTGCCGAAGCTGTGCGTCTCCGCCAGGCAGGCCGTCTGCAGGAAGCCGCCACTGCATTAAGTGACCTGGCCGCCGCAGGCAACGATCCCCGCTACCACTACATGCTCGGACTCACGCAGCTGGAACAGGGCGACAGGGAAGCTGCCGCGAAGGCCTTTGAAAACGCGCTCACCAACGAAACCAGCGTCACCGACATTCGTCAGGTCAACCTGATGCTGTCTCGAGTCGATTCGGAACTGCGACAGCAGCTTCAGGACATGGCTCGAATCAGCGTCGCAGGCCGCGAACTCACACGCTCCGAAATGAACGCAGAAGTCCTGCGGCTGGCAATTCTCAACGAAGATCAACTGCTCGCAGAATCAAACGCCGAAGCGGTCGCCGCAGAGGAAGCTGCGAAACTCGCTGCTGATGCGGAACGTCGTGCCATCGTGGAAATGCTGGTGGCTCAGCGAGAAGCCGAAGAGGCGGCAGCCAACCCGACCTTCAATATTCAGCCGGAACCTGTGATCGAACCGGAACCGGAAATGCCAGCCAAAAAGCCTGTTGCTGTGGCCGGCAATCCGTTCACTTCGAACCAGAACTCCAGCAACCCCTTCCTCGGCGGAGACGTCCAGACACCGGCGGCATCTTCCGGAAGCGGATCGCCACGCGGTGCTGGTGGTGCTGCACCGGCTCCGGGTGCACTTGACCTCAGCTGGATGCGTGACGACGTCGAACTGGTGATTCACATTCGCCCCGGCGATCTGATGAACAGTGCCATCGTGCAGTCGAATCCGATGGCGGCCATGGGAGCTGCCCAGCCGCTGCCGATCCCGGGCGTCAGCCTGACCGCTGGCGACATCGAATCGGTCACCATCGGACTGGGAAATGTTCTGGCCACCGGAATGCAGCTGGCAGCGCAGGCGGCACTGGGCCCGCCAAACGCTGAACAGGCTCAGCAGGTGGGCAAGCAGCTGATGGAAAACTCGGGGCTGATTGTCCTCCGTGTCAGCAAGGATGTGGATCCGGCAATCCTCGCCTCCATTCCCGAAGCCCAGGAACAGACATCAGGAAATGCCACGTGGTACCTGGTTCCCGGTGATCCCGCCGAAGATGCACCGGACCTCGGGCTCTACATGCCTGATGCACGCACCCTGCTTGCTGCTGCCCCGGCCACACTGGGCCAGGCGATTCAGACTGGTGCGGGCGAACCACAGCGAGCCAACTTCAGCTTTGCTCAGGGGAACCAGATTCTGCTTGCCTTCAGCACACCGCTGCTGGCGGGCATGAGTGGAAGTATTCCGCC
>JALQUR010000126.1 GCA_023260695.1 Planctomycetaceae bacterium | reverse complement strand
TCCTCCTCGACACCACAGATTCCCGAGGATGTTGCCCAGATCATTTCGTCACATGAGTCTGTGGTTGAAGCGCGAAAACAGCAGTGCCGACGTGAGATTGAAGATGAGCTCTCAGCGTTGGTTGCAGGTCTGAAGGAACTTGAGGTTGAGCTGACGCAGCAGATGCAATTCGAACAGGCTCTGGAAGTTCGAAAACTGGCACTGCCGTTTGTCGCAACAGTGGCACTGGAGGAACGCTGCAGTGCTGTCGCTGATGCTGCCGCGAAGGAGCAGGAGCCGCGCGTCGCCGCACTGCTGGCACCCGTTGAGGGCCGATTTGCAGAATTCCGGCAGGCTCGTGACATGGAGATTCGAGGATTTGTTGATGCGCATCGGACTCTGCTGCAGCAGCGTCTGGAGTCCTATGCTGAAGCTGGAGACCTGGATGCCTGTCTGGCGATCCGTGGAATTCTCAAGCAGTTGGATGCGACATCTGCATCCGAAGGAACCAGTGATGCGGAGGGCAATGCATATTCCCTGCCGGACGTCGAGATGCTGGATGAACGTGGTATTCAGCTGGAACGGATTGCGATTCGGCAGCAAATGCTTTCAGAGATGCGTGAGATTATGGGGCGACTGCCGAGTGGAATCCGAAGGATCGGTTCATCCAGGAGTGCAATTCAGGAGAAAGCATTTCTTGCGAAGCTGGAACGGGAGCGGGATGTTGAGAAGCAGGTCAAGCTTGCCGCAGAGTGGAGGAACAGGCTTTCCAGCACTGTTATTCGGTTGGTGGATGTCGCGCTCGTGGATGTGGATCACGCAGCCAATAAGGCTGACGCCAGACGTCAGCAATTTGATCTGGTATTGCTGAACGTCGAAACGAAACGATTCTTTGCTGCCGTCGCGGAGTTGCGAACGATAGAAGCGTTCGCTGCGTATTCACGGATGTTACTGCTCAATTCCACGTCAAAAAGAATTCTTCTCACGCCGGCATTGCCAGCAGAATTGCCGGAACTGCCAGAGCAGCTTTACCACATCTTCGAGGAGTTCGATTCTTCAGGCAGGACGTCGGATGCGCAGTTCCTGAGGCAGCTGGATGTTGGCCGTGAGATCCTTTCCGAGCGGCTGACCGGTGAACTCCAGAAGCTGCCGTTGTCGGACAAAAAAGGACGGGCAGTGCTTGAACATGTGCTGGAGTATATCGGGCTGGAGGTGTGTGACACTCTGGAGGGGATGCGGCTGCTTCCATTGGTCGGGGAACTGCCGGAGGCAATTGAGGCATCGAAATTCGTGATCGCTGCCGAGCATCTGCTCAATCAACGCCACTCGGCTCGGCTGGCGCGGCTAAAGCACCTGCGAGCTTCTGTTTCGCAGCCATTGATGGCATTGGCAGACGCTCAGGATGTGGACGCCTGTGTCTCTGTGCTCGTCAATCTTCGCTGGATGGAACAACGATTTACGCCTGTTCCTGTGCTTGCTGCCAGTGTTCCCTGGAATACACGAACGGGGGAAGGCTGGGTTCTTGACGCGATCGGTGACGCTGTGCTGATTCGCTTTGGTGAGCAGGCACAGGCCGTATGGCATCCGCGAGTACTTGTGCGAGCACCCGGGGAAAAAGACACGACGCTCTCCGCATCCTCAGGGCTTGGCCCGGACTGGCAGCGGCGGTTGGAGTATCGTCCCGGAGTGACGGTTGCCGGTTCGTCCCAGCTGGCCGCAAATCTGCGAGTGTTTGCATGGCAGGGCCGACGCTGGGAATTAGCAACGTTGCTCAATAGTTCGCCCCAGGAGGCAACTGTTCGGTGGGTGGAATCACCCAAGATGGACCCGATCACCGTTGAGTGGAGCGATCTCTGTGTTCCTCAGTATTGAGTGCAGCAGGTGACGCAGCTGAAACCAACTGCCCGCGGGATGCTGGCAGTTGCAGATTCCGAGGAATTGGCCGGGAATCTCATCGCTCTTGAAGTTTCAGAATCGAAAGTCCATCGTGAATTCCTCGCAATGCCGGACAACCGATTGTCCACGTGGCAGAACACACCATTGGTCCGGAGTTTCTGGACTATCACAATCAGCACGTCAGGAAGTGCTCACGGGAGTGACATCTACTCAACTCAATGCAGTGACCTCACACCCCGCCGATGCCCAGTTCACCAAGCGTCATTGAGTAACGCTTTGCAAAAGCTGTGCATCGTCCATAGCGGTCAAACTCCGGATAGGCTCCGATTGGGTTTTCTAGTCTGATGCGTGGCAGCTTCGCTTCT
>JALQUR010000116.1 GCA_023260695.1 Planctomycetaceae bacterium | reverse complement strand
TGCTGCCGCAGTTGTGTCGCCCAGCACGACTTCTTCAATGATCACCCGCAGAAAGTGTTTGACGGCGTCATCCCGCTGTTCCCGGCGTTCCGCATCACTGAAGAAAATTCGTTCGTAATACTCACCCGCTGCACGCTGATTATCTCGAGCGGAAACAACGGACTGCCGCTCACCAGTCACCTCGTATTCCACAAGGAACATATCAGCAAGATTCCCGTTTCCACGCGCATACTCCCGCTGATAACCGATGACATCCGGACAACGATGCATCAGCTGCTCACACAAGTGCAGGCCGGCATTGCCCATCACTGCGGCTTCCTCAAATTGCCCTGCAGCCCGCAGCGGCATCACCGTTGTGAATCTCAGACCGATCAACCGCTCGTGAACCTTGCGTTCCAGCAGGGCAGGGTCAATCCTGGTCCAGACCTCACGCAGATCACTGTATGAGGCCACGAGTTCCTTGCGGCGACCGATGCTGTACACGGCCATTCCCGCAAGCGACGGCGGAATCCGTACAGCATTCGCCCTGAGGATTGAGTCGGCCACCACTCCAGCCGCCTCGTCCGCCTCAGCCAACCTGTGTCGCAGTCGATCCGCAGCAGCCTCACCTGCCACTTCCACGCCACCAAGACGAGCCTCAATCGCCCGGGCCAGTTGCTGCTGCTCCTGCCTGACCACATCCAGGTGCCGCTGGACATCAATCTGCAGCAATGCCTGCTCCGCGGTCCGCGCTGTTTCAATTGCCTCGTCACGCCTGCCAGCCTTGTACTGGTTCCGCGACAATGTCGCCAACGCAGCACCAATCTGAAGTTCCGACCATGCGTTGGGGTCGTTCTTCGCAACGCTCCGCAGATGCTGCAGGCTTTCCTCAACCACCGTTTCCGCCTGCTGCAGAAATTCCGCACCACGACCCTCAACCCAGTTGGCATAAGCCAGACGGCCGCGCAGCAACCCGATCTCTGCCTGCAGGCGTTGACTTCCTGTTCCCATCAATTCATCCGGGGCAAACCGCTGTTTCAGAGTCTCCAGGAAGCCTTCAACCCGCTCCAGTTCCTGAGGATCGCTGCGGTCGATGGCAATCAGGACCAGAATCCCCGCGACGGCCAGAATCTCACCGGTTTCGTCAGAATCCGGCGTCGTCTGCTCCGGTAATACCCTCAGATAAACGTCCCATAACGCTTCGGCGACCTGTTGTGCTGACTGCAATTCTCCCGTTCGATACAGAAACTCAGCAAGCTTGCTGTGCCCCTGCTGTAACAACGCCCGCTCATGCTCCGGAAACTGTGCCGACCGAATTAAAGCAACGCTTGTTCGGGTCATTTCTCGCAGCAACTGCTGCCGCTGAACGGGAACGTTCCCCAGCACCTTACCGGTCGAATCACGCTTCTCGGAAAGTTGCTGCAGTGCCATCAGCGATTGAAACAGCAACTTCCGCGACTGCCGATCAGACTGCCGCACCGCTGTCAGATCATTGGACAGCCTGGCATTCTCCTGCCGCAGCACCTGCAGATCATCCCGGAGTGTGGCTCGCTGTGGATCGAGGGAATTTGAATACGCCACAATCAACAGAATCAACAGCAAAGAGAACGACACATTCACCAGCACCCGCAACGGGTTCTGCCGGACCGGCTCATAAACAAACCGCCCCCACTGCTGCAGCAACCAGTTGTCCGTGATCATCCGCCCGGCCAGCCAGCCCTCCAGATCAGTTCGCAGTTCCGTCAGGCTGCTGTAACGCTGCGACGCGTCCGGACGCAGACACCGCAGACAGATCAGCTCAAGCCCTCGCACCCGAAATGTGGCCGTTGCCTTGGAGGAAGGCGGATCTACCTCCGCCAGCGATTTTCCCTCAGACAGAAACTGCTGTCGCACTTCAATTCGCTCACGCTCCTGTGGATCTCGCAGTTCATCCTGCCAGGGACGAAGACCTGAGAGGATCTGGTACAGGATCACCCCCAGCGCATACTGGTCT
>JALQUR010000056.1 GCA_023260695.1 Planctomycetaceae bacterium | reverse complement strand
CTCAAACGCGCTGACACTGCTGGCGATGACAACAGGAAGGCCACTCTGCAGCAGCAGTTGCTGCAGCTGGAGCGTCAGCTGGCCCTGCGGGAATCGCGTTATCGCAGCTGGATGCAGGAGCCGCAGAAGTTTCCCCAGTTTGTGGATGTGTTTCGGAATCCGGATTACTGGCAGGGGCGACTGCTCACCTGCAGCGGTTATGTTCGCAGAATACTGCGTCACGAAGGCGATGAAGCATTCTTTTCCGGGCAGCCTCTGTATGAACTCTGGCTGTATACTGAGGATGGCCAGCATATCCCGACTGTTGTTGTGACACCGGAGCTGCCGAATGATTTTCCGGTGGGAGCAGAGATCGTGAATTCCGTGCAGGTGACCGGTTGCCTGTTCAAGATGTATGTTTATCGCTCGCAGCAGGATGCTCGGCTGGCACCTCTGCTTCTGGCCGGTCGCATTCAATGGTCTCCGGATCCCGGACATGTGAATGAACTGGTGCGGGCGGGGCACATTCCCGCAGATGCGACAATCGCGCGGAAGGCTCAGGAAGCAGAGTCAGGTCGAGTCAGTGATACGCTGGTGATGTTATTCTCGGGGCTGGTCCTGCTGGGGGCGATCACTGTCTGGGGACGCGTTCAGCGAGATCGACGGGAACGGAAACGACTGTTGCGTCTGGTGGACGATCTGCCGGATTTTGCGCACACTTCCGATTCCATCGCCTGACGCGATGTCCTTGATGTCCTCATCGGAATTCTCCAGCAGATGTCTGATCAAACTGAGTCTGAATCTTTTTCTCCCTTCCCGGCGATAACCGATCGTCCATTGCGGATGGGAGTGCTGATCAGCGGCGGCGGTACAACGCTGCTCAACTTTCTGGAACAGATTGATTCAGGCCTGCTGAATGCGGAAGTCCCGCTGGTGATTGCCAGCACGAGCAATTGCCGTGGCGTCGAACGCGCTCAGGCGGCCGGCCTGAACGTGCAGGTGCTCCGTTCACGCGATTTTGAAGGGACCGACAAATTCAGTGACGCGGTATTCGCATCGCTCCGGGAAGCAGGTGTGGATCTGGTTGTGCTGGCCGGTTTTCTGAGCCTGCTCCGGATTCCCGAAGACTTCCGCTGGAGAGTGCTCAATATTCACCCTTCGTTGATTCCAGCATTCTGTGGACATGGGTTTTACGGACATCACGTTCATGAAGCTGCAGTTCAGCGAGGGGTAAAATTCAGCGGCTGTACGGTGCATTTTGCAGACAATGAGTACGACCACGGGCCGATTCTGATGCAGGCGGTCGTATCTGTGCCTGATGGCTGTTCAGCGGATCAGCTGGCGGGCCTTGTGTTTGAGGAAGAAAAGCGCGTATACCCGGAAGCCATTCGTCGTCTTGCCTCCGGACAAATTCAGGTCCGTGGATCGCGAACCGAGCTGCGTGTGGCGGAGGCGGACTGATGCTCAGTTCGTCGGCTGCCGGACGAATTGTCATTCTGCTGCACGACCACCCCTTCCGACACTGGGATCTGCTCCTGGAAAAATCTGAGGCTGCAGATACCTGGAGACTGCTTCGACCGCCCCTGACCGGTGAACCGATCGCTGCCACACAGGTTGCTGACCACCGCCTGCATTATCTCACCTGGGAAGGTGCAGTCAGCGGGAATCGGGGAACTGTGCAACGCTTACACAGCGGCACCTATCAGCAGGTCAACTGCGCTGGTCTGCCGACGTGGATGGACAGTGCGGGGCGTCCATGGCAACTGCCGCAGCACAGCACCGGATTGAGACTGCTGCAGATCCGCGGGATTCCAGGCGTGGTGGAAGCGTGTCTGATTGCCACCTCGGACCAGCGGGAGTTCTGGTACTTCCGCTGAATGCCATGATCCCGGCACCTAGCGGTTGATACCGACATAGAAGCTGAAGACCTGTTCCTGGTCGTAATCTTCGGTCAGGATTGGGAAGGCAAAGTCGAACGCGAGCGGCACCGGTCCCATGGCTGGAATGGTCATGCGGAGGCCAAACCCGGCAGTGACACGAAACTCATTGAGACTGATCTGGTCATCAACCGTACCGAAGTCTGTGAACGCCACCATGCTGAACATGTCGTCCGCAGTGATGGGAACTCTGTACTCCACCGTACCCAGTGCCTGAAACGTACCACCGGTTGAGAAGCCTGTGACATCGCGAGGTGTCACACCTCGATAACGAAATCCACGGAATGACTGAAACCCGCCGGCGAAATAGCGTTCAAAAACGGGGGTGTCGTCACCGGTCCAGCCGAACGAGCCGCCAAAGGTAAGTACCTGTCGGCCACTGCCATCAGCACGGCTGTGCATGGTGTAGTACTGGCGGAATTCCGCATCAAATTTTGGAAAACTGAAGTCGTTGAAGGCCTGTTCGTATCCCAGATCCACGAAGTGCCCCTCCGAGGGAAGCATTGCGGAATCACGAGTGTCATGAGTGAGCGAAAGACGCATCGTTGAAAGAAAGCTGTGTCCGATCCACTGCTGTACTTCCAGTGGCGTCGGTACACGAGGATTCCTCAATTCGATGTCTTCCAGACGCATGGCGACGGCCGCCGACCACTCCGGGGTAAACTGCCGTCCGACGGAAATACGCCCGCCAAGACGATCTTCCGTCCAGTCCGGGTAGTAGCGATTGAAGTAGAACCCACTCACGGAAAAACTGTAGTTGGTGTAGAGGAAGTAAGGATCGGTCCAGGTCAGTGCATAGCGACTGACCTGATTCCCGGGAGCAGCTTCGGCTCGAAATCGCTGCCCACCGCCACGCCATGCTCTGCCTTCCAGAACGTCAGCGAGTGTCATGGGAGGTCGAAAAATATCGAAATTGGATTCATCCCAGACAAAGTTGCCGACGAGCCCGGCGTTGCTGTTCACACCCGCTCCGAACATCATTCGCCCGGTGCGTCCTTCAGCAGCACGCACATTGATGTCCACGTATCCCGGAGGTATTTCGCGGAACTGATTGCGAAACGGGCTTTCGCCAATCAAGGCATCTTCGATGGTCGGTGTTGAGCCGGAAAAGTCTTCATCTGGGCTCTGGGCACGAACAATCAGGTCCTGATCCGCAGCGGCGAACGCTCCAGGCAAAGGCGCTGTCAGCGAATCGGTTCCGAACAGTTCAGCAGGCGACACCGTGCGGTGTACGATCAGCCCTGCAGCGGAAAAACCGGGAGCGGCCTGGGTCGGAGACACTGCGGAAGTCGTCACTCCGAATTGTGCGGCGGGCAACTCCTGCTCCGGTATGGCGTCAGGCGTTGTCGCGTCTGCGGCATCACTGGCGGACTGGCCCCCGTCTCGAGAAGACGATGCATCCTTCGCAGCATCGCTGGATTCGGGAAACAGGCTGCTGTAGTTGCCGATCTCCAGGTCGGCAGGAGTCTGCGAAGTTCGGGACGGAATTGCACGAACGAAACGGCTGGTCCAGTCCACTGCTTCGTCGTGAGGATCCTGACCACGAATGACGGCTGATGTCATGGCAAAGCTGGTCTGCTCAGGCTCGATCGGCTCCACGTCGAAGGTGATATTCGGTTCAAACAGACCACTCCCGGCCAGTCTGCTGCGGCCGCGACGAATCAGGCGCGGATCGGCAAGATCACCCGGCTCCACCTGAATGCGATCCAGTACGACGGTACGCTTGGTATGCGGATAGTCTCCCGCAAAATTCACGTCAATGTTGCGAATATATCGTTTACGGTCCTCATCAATCTGAAACACGAGCTCAACTTCAGCCTTTCCATCTTCGATGAACAGCGGCACTGGCTGGACGGAGGCAAAATAATGCCCCAGCTCGCCATAAAGCGCCAGCATTCGCTGCACATCCTTTGAAAGCGGGAAGGAACTGAATTTCTGCCCCGGAAGCAACAGGGAGTCTTCCTTGAGCTGATTGGTGGAAATGACACTGTTACCTTCGTAGCGAATGCTGCGGACTGTATACCGCGGTCCTTCAACCACTGTGTAATGCAGTTCGACATCTGCCTTGTCAGCGGAAAAGATTGTTTCCGCAGTCACCTCCACATCAAAGAAGCCGACGCCGCGATAGAACGTCTTGAGTGCTTCAACGTCAGCCGGCAGCGTTTCCGGAGTGTACTTTCCACCCCAGAACAGGATGGCTTCCTTCGAGACCAGGTTTTTGCGGAGATCTCCGTCGGTCCAGAATTTATTTCCGTGGAAAGTGCGATCAACAACTCTGACCTTCGGACCTTCCTTGATCTCAAACACGACTTCCCGATGTTCCGGCTGGTCACCCTTGATCAGTTTCACCTCAGCGAAGTGGTAACCCTTTTCACGATATTCCTGCTGAATCCTGCGTGCTGCTTCCTGATTCGCCACGTAGTCAAATGGACTCCCGACACGCAGGCCTGTCCACGCTTCCAGATGTTTTTCCTTGATTGCGCTGTGGCCGCGATACTGCACTGCTGTGACTATCGGGCGTTCGCGAACTCGAAACACCAGAATGTTCCCGGCATCAGTGACATCAATACGTTCGCGCACTTCATAGAACCAGCGTGTATTCAGCAACGTGCGTTTGTCTTCGCGAAGCATGCGTTCGGTCAGCGGCCGGTGCGGCTGAGCCTGTATCTTCTGCAGAATGATTTCCGCAGGGATGGTCTGCGAACCTTCAATGCGGACATCGATAATCATCTGCCCGGATGACATGATCACTTCCGGTTCGGGCGGGCTGACGCTGTCCTGAGCCAGTAACTTCGCACACGAACTGATTACCAGCAGGCTCAGAGTCAGCTGTGGCAGCCTGACTCTGTGAACTGCCGACTGTTTCCGGTGATGGAATGAACGCATTCGGGAGCTCTGTTGAGAAGAGAGTTCTGGACGCTGGAATTGCCGTCGGCAGAGTTACAGCTGCTTGTGCAATCCCGAAGAAACAGGTTTGGTTGCGCGCGAAGCAGTTGAGGAGTCTGCGCAGCGACGCGACCTGGTCAGCGGGAGCATCGCACAATTCGTCGATTCACCTCAAGACGAATCCCGGGAGCGGCAAGACACGGGCTCTGTGCGGATGTGCAGCTTCAGTCGAGACTCAGAAACTCATTGCTGTTCAGCAGCAGGCGGCAGACGGCTTCAAGCCCATGTTTCGACAGCAGACCTCGAAACACCTCCCATTCTTCGTCAGCCACCTGCCTTTGCCAGACTGCCCGTATCGCCAGGCTGATTCTGGCGTCTGCATCGGCCGCTTCAGCCTCAATCCGCTGCGCCATGGCGATGCACTGGTGCAGAACGAAGCGGTTATTCATGAGTGTCAGTGACTGCAGGGGTGAGACAGACTGCGTTCGTGACGGCGTGAGCAGGCCGAGATCGGGGAAATCCATCGCTTCCAGGACTGGATCCGGAATTCCGCGCCAGACAACCCGATAGATACTGCGTCGTCCGGCTTCAGGGCGACTCCAGTCGTAGTCTGAATAGTCAAGAATGGGAGTCAGCTGGGCCCCGGGAGACGTGGAAAAAAAAGAGATCCCTGGGCCGCCCATCTGCAGATTGAGCTGTCCGCTGGCACGCAGCACTGAGTCCCGCCATGTATCTGCATCCAGTCGTGCTCGGGACCGTCTGGCAAGCAGACGGTTCTCCGGATCCCGATCCTCCAGCGAGTGTGATGCCTGTGACGAACGCTTCCAGGCACTGCTGGAGAGGATCAGTCGGTGCAGATGTTTTAACGAACCGGTATCGCGAATTTCGCAGGCCAGCCAGTCGAGCAGCCGGGGGTGAGTGGGAATTCCACCCATTCGCCCCAGATCGCCCGGTGTATCGCAGATTCCCCGGCCGAAGTGAAAGTGCCACACTCGATTGGCGATGGCGCGCCAGGTGAGGGGGTTTTCGGGAGCAGCCAGCCATTCTGCCAGAGCCGCTCGTCTGCTGGACTCATGCTGGCCGAGTGTTTCATTGAATCGCGGGGACAGATGCTGCAGCGCGTGCAGTGCTCCGGGACCCACTTCGCGAACGGGCTGATCCACACTGCCCCTGCGAAGCAGATAAACCGGACGCGGTTCCGTGTAGACGATCGTACCGCGTTCGTTGACTGCCGAAGCTGCCGCGGCGTAGATGAGCTGCGGTGCAGGCAGCTGCTGAATTTCGTGATCTGCAATCTGAGCCACGATGTATTTGCTGAGCTGCCGCGTCTGCTCAGGCGTCCGATCAGCATCTGCAAGCTCAAGGATCGCCAGTATTTCTGCGGGCAGCGAGCCGAGTCCCGGCTGTGGGTGATCGGTGAGCGTGACCCGCAGACGTCCAATCACATGCTCACGACCGTGATCCTGTCGCAGGGTAATCTTCAGCGAATCCGGCTCCTGCAGAGTCACGGGATTCGCGAAGGTGAATACGGCCACATGAGGCTGACCTTCCTGTGGATGAATCCCCCAGGCAGTAGCAGCATCGCCATCGATGGCATGTCGGATCAGCCAGCCATCCTGTTCAAAATCGGCCGCAGCCTGACTGATGCTCACGAGTTCGCCTTCAGGCTTTGCTGCAGTGAACAGCCGCACCTCCACTTCGCTCAGATGCAGATTGCCGTTGGCAGCGCGACCGGGGCCACCAGCCGGCAGGCTGGGGTCGGTGAGCACTTCGAGGCGGAATGCGGTTACCGCAGATATCGGGGAACCGACGGTCAGCACCGTTGTTTCCGTCGCGGGAGCATTGCCTGCAGCGAGGAACGAGCCGTCAGGCTGAGCATTCAGGGGCGTGCCTGAAGCTGTGTGCTGCGATCGCATCAGCGGCTGCGTCCACACGGGCGGACGTGCTGCCGACGCCTGCCACAACCGGACACGCGCGATCAGGTCTGCATCAGTATGCTCCTGCAGTTCTTCCGCGGTCGCATTGCGGAGCGTAGTCCAGCGTTTTCTGCGGCGGGCGGTCTCAGGATCTTCTTCACAGGGGATATCTCCCTTGCCGACTCCGGCGAACACGGCCTGCAGCGAGTAATAATCTTCCTGCGAGACGGGATCGAATTTGTGATCATGGCAGCGGGCACAGTTCACAGTGATGCCGGCAAAGGCGGTCATTGTCTGCGTCACCATGTCATCGCGGTCAAGGTTTTCGAAATTCTTCGGCGCGGTGCTGGCTGCGCTGTGGTCGTACGTGCCAGCACCAAGAAATCCGATTGCCGGATACAGTTCAACAGAATCCGGAAAGTAGACATCGGCGGCAAGTTGAGCCCGGATCTGATCCTGCCACGGCAGGTCTGCATTCAGACTGCGGATCAGGTAATCGCGAAAACGCCATGCATGCGGGCGAAAAACGTCATGTTCAAAACCGTGACTGTCGGCAAAGTGGATGGTGTCCATCCAGTGTCTGGCCCAGCGTTCACCGTAAAGCGGAGACGCGAGCATGCGTTCCACCAGCAGTGTGAACGCATCCGGATTCGGATCGTCCACGAAAGCCTCGGTTTCTTCCGGAGTGGGAAGAATCCCCAGAAGTGCAACACTCAGTCGGCGAATAAGTGTGCGGCGATCAGCCTCAGGGACGGGGGAGATCTGCTGTTCATGAAGTTGCTCATCGATGAACAGATCGATCGGATTCGGTCTGTGGGCAGAAGGTGCAGGGGCGTCCGGGAGCTGAGGTCGCCGCAACGGAAGCAATGACCACCAGTCGCCATCCGGCGTCACGGATTCGGGAAGCAATGCGCGTGGATCTGCAGCACCTTCTCGGACCCATTGTTCAAGGATCCTGATCTCCTGAGCCGGGAGCTGCCTGTCCGGCATTCGGAGTTCGGCATGCGTGTGGCGGACTGCCTGAATCAGTAGGCTGTCATCAGGGTTACCGGGAATCACTGCAGGTCCTCGCGAGCCACCCTGTTTCCATCCGCTGCGCCAGTCCAGTGCCAGATCGCCTTCCATCGTGCCAGCTGCGTGGGAGTGGCATGGCAGACAGTGGTGTCGCAGCAGGGGTTCTACCTGACTGCTGAAGAACCGTTCACCGGGCGATGGTTCATCGGCGGAGGCGGGATTTCGCGCAGTCATGCTCACCAGGACACTGCAGACAAAGATCAGTCTGAGCAGTGAGTGCACGAATGAGGGGTATCGGCGCTGCATTCTGC
>JALQUR010000054.1 GCA_023260695.1 Planctomycetaceae bacterium | reverse complement strand
TTTCCGCAGAACCTCTCACGCCTGCTTCCGATCCGCGTGCTTCCGCACACAATTGTCAGTCAAGTTTCGCGGCGGTCAGCGTCGATGCAAAAGACAGGGGGGGGCACCTGCTCACCCGTTGCGCTGCGCGCCTGAAAGAGCAAATGTTTACTCCTGTTTTCCGTTGATCTGGTGGAATTCCATGCAAAAAAACAGCGGCTGCATTGCTTCGACTTCGTCGGATGAAGATGTTATCCGTAGTCAGATGTTGAATGTAACTACCACTACTACCACACTCCCACCAACCATGCCTGCAAGACGTCCCGTGGCAAAGCCGGTACCTGGACCGGCAACTGAGAGCGAGGCGAAGGCTGATCGCGAACTGCCTTCAGTCTGGTATCGGGCTATGACATACCGGTGTCATTTCTGTCTGAATCCACTGCAGGCCGGGCCTCGTGGGCTGGTCAGAGTGTTCTGGGCGATGTTATCTCTGCGAGTTGGCTACTGTCCCCATTGCTTTGTTGTCCGCACTCATCCAATCGGACCGCTCAAGTTATTGCTGGCGCCATTTCGAGCCATCTACATTGCGTTTCTTGACGCAGAAGAGTCCTGAGGGTTTGCGAACTCAGCGTCAGGATTCCGGTCATTCGTGCAATGATCGTCTGAAGATTCAGGCCTGGCACAGCCGCAGCATCTTCCCTTCGACGGGAAAACAGCAGTCTTTCACGGCTTTCCTCTGATCCCGCTGCAGGAACATTACAATATCCCGGGGCGACAATCCGATTGTGAGAGCGGTCTGCGGACCGCAGTCCGAGTGGATGAATTTCTGCAGCGCAGCTGGCACCTCAATGGCTTGACTTCCGGTTCCACTGCGACTGGCAGCAGAGTCAGGGGACTGGCACAAAAAAGTGTCAGACACGACTGCAGAGACCGATCCAGCACGATTGACATGCCTGGTTGCCGGACACAGCAGTAAGATGACAATCCGCTGAGTCCTCCGTTGTCCAGGCGATTGTTGCCAACAGATGAAAAGGCGACGGTGGGTTCTCAGCGGGAGATTGCTCTCGGCCCCCCACCGCCTGCTCCCGCTCGCAGGTCTGCATATTCCTCACGGCCAAATAACGCTGTCGCGCGGCGGGGGAGGGAGTGGTCCCGCACGGTGGGGTTATGCTGTGCCACCAGCAAGCCACTCCAGTTCTTTCGTTTCAATTCCTTCGGTTCCAAGAGTCCGCCAATGCAGATTTCACGCATCGTCAGTCAGCTGCAACCTTCAGAGACACTCGCCGCAGCGGCCAGAACCCGCGAACTGCGTGCTCAGGGAATCGACGTGCTCGGATTCACTGTTGGTGAACCCGACTTCAACACACCTCAGCATATTCAACAGGCCGCGATTGCGGCGATGGAAGCCGGACACACTCGCTATACGGCAGCCACGGGAATTCCCGAGCTGAAGCAGGCGATCTGTGATCAGGCGCAGGAACTCCACGGTGTCACCTGGAAGCCCGCTCAGGTCACTGTCTCAAACGGAGCCAAACACTGCCTGCACAACGTGCTGTTCACATGCTGTGAACCGGGTGATGAAGTGATAATCCCGACACCGTACTGGGTCAGCTATTCTGCACTGGTGGAACTCACCGGCGCAATCCCGGTGCTGGTGCAGACAAAGGAAGAAGATGGCTTCTGCCTGACTCCGGAACAATTCAGAAATGCGATCACACCAAAAACCAGACTGATCATGCTGAACAGCCCCAGCAATCCAACTGGCGGCGTTTATCCGGTAGCCGCCCTGCAGGCACTTGGTGAAATAGCCGTGGAGCACAACATCATTGTGCTTTCGGATGAAATCTACGACCGCCTTGTGTATCCCGGACATGAGTTCCGGTCCTTCGCCTCGCTTGGCGAAGACATTCGTAATCAGACGATCATCGTCAACGGTGTCAGCAAGACGTACGCGATGACCGGCTGGCGTGTAGGCTGGACGCTGGCACCGGAGCACATCAGTGCTGCAATCAACAGACTACAGAGCCAGCAGACCTCAAACCCCTGCAGTATTTCCCAGTATGCAGCGATTGAGGCGATCCGCGGCCCACAGGAATGTGTGGCAGAGATGCTTCAGAAGTTTACCGAGCGGCGGGACTACGTCAGCGGACGTCTGCGGGCAATTCCCGACATCTCCTTTGCAGAACCCGGGGGAGCATTCTACGTGTTCTTCAATGTATCCAGCTACTTCGGGAAACCGGTTGGTGGGGGCGATCCGGTGGCAGACTCGACTGAGTTCTGTTCGGCATTACTCGACCGCGGGCACGTTGCTCTCGTAACCGGTGACGCATTTGGCGCCCCCGGGTATGTGAGGCTGAGCTTTGCAGCAGGGATGGACGATCTGGTCCGGGGCCTTGACGCAATTGAGAATTTTCTGAAAGGCTGAGACAGCGTTCTCGGATTGACTGCCTGCACCACCTGCCCTGCATCTGCTGTCAGCCGGGTTTAGCCCCAGGCACATGAACTGCAGGCTCATGAACCGAAACGCTGCCCGGGCACTCACCGGGCTCCCTCAACGCTCATTGCCCGCCCCGTCAAAGGAGAGCGGGCGATGAGCTGCGTTCTCAGCGCGAAAATCGCCCAGACTGTGCCACAGGGTTCTGTGATTCAGGTCCACTTCCTGCACCACAACCTGCCCCCACTCGTCTGCTCTGGCAAGTACCTTGCCATCACGGTCAAAAATCCCAGTGATCATCCAGTTGGCGTCAGCGTTGGTGTAGGTACTGCTGACCACATAAACATGGTTCTCACAAGCCCGCGCGGCTGCCAGCAGCGGGTTGCAGCCCCAGACCGGAAACGCGATCACTTCAGCCCCGGCATTGCTCAACCGCCGCGCTACTTCGGGAAAGAATCCGTCGTAGCAGACCATCATCCCGACTGTGCCAAAACGAGTTCGAAAGACCGGATAGTCGTCTCCCGGCATGATCCCTGCGTCAATTTCCCCACGTGGCAGGCAGGTCTTGCGGTACACCCCCTCCACTTTCCCGTCGGGTCCGATCAGGACTGCCACGTTGAAGACCTGATCACCAACTCGCTCCAGCAGCCCGGCAACAATGTACAGCCCCAGTTCACTCGACAGAGCCCCGAAGAATTCTGTTGAGGGACCAGGAATTGACTCTGCACATTCGGCCATTGAGCGTCCGGAACCGTAGTACGTCAGAGTCTCGGGAAGAACCACCAGATCTGCGTTCTGCTTTGCCGCCGCACGAATCAGGGGAGCGAACTGGCGGCACTTTTCGTCGGGCTGCGTTCCCGCTCGAGGTGCAAAGTGGACAGTCGCCAGTCTCGCTGTTCGTGGTGGAATCTCATCAATCTCCTGCAGCTTCACTTCGGACCAGCGGATCTGAGCATCCGCTTCCCAACGGTAGGACAATTCTATTCGGGCACTCACGGCTTCCGTTGGCGCACGATAATCCCCGGCGACGGTAACCCAGCCATTCGAATCACTGCGCAGTTGCGCGTATTCCGGTTCGGCACGAGGCCTCTCCCCGGGACGATAGCTGCTGAAAACCGGCTCATCTCGCAGCGGTGGCTGCCCCTTGTCATTCAGCCAGAAGATCCGGGCTACGGCAGTCCGCCGCAGCAGATCGACGCCTTCGGCATGCAGCAGGGCGGTAAATGAATATGCCTGTCCTCCGCGAACCGCAATCTCCGTCGTCCACCAGCCGTGCAGCCCTTTCCGAGCGTCCGCCTGAATTTTCAGCGTCGGAGTTCCATTCGGACCAGCAGCAGCCTCCCAGGAAAACTCCGGAAGCATCTCGGGCCTTGGCCCTCCGGACTTCCAGACTGACCGATCCAGAGTCAGGTCACCAGCAGTCAGCACACTGCAGAAAGTCAGAATCCAGCAGGCCAGCATGCAATACGGAGCAATCTTACCCATGGCGAATTCCCTACAGTTCAGCTCTGAACAATGAGTTCAAACGGCAGCCTGCCAGTTCGCTACGGGCCGAAGCTGACGCTTCCCGTTGAGCCCCGGCCGGGCCTGCTCAGGCACAGCCCCGGGCTGCGAAGATTCTTTCAAGACAATTTCAGGGCAGACGACAACATCCCGGACCGCATGGGCCAGCCTGCGGTGGCGGGCAGGCAGATGCCATTGGCAATGCAGGACCGTTGACTCTTCCCGCGGAGGCACTCATGAGCTTTTCCATGCGGGAAGATCCGCAATTCGGACAGTCCGGCTTTTCATGACGACCAGTCAGAAGCTCTACCTGCCTGTCGCAGGCTGCACAGTGAAACTCAAAGATCGGCATTCTGGTTCTTTCAGGAAATCCGATGAGAATGGGTCAGGGACAGGTTCAAAAGCCAGCCGCGGCCGGGGCTGATCACTGCTGCGGCGGTGCCGGGACGGCTCTGATGCACACCGGCCGTCCCACTTCAATTCTGACATCGGTCATCTCAAGTGCTCCGCTGTCCGGATCAATCGTAAACACCACCACAGTGTCTGTATTCTGGTTTTCAGCAAGCAGCCATTTTCCGGATGGCTCGATAAAGAAGTTTCTTGGCTCCCGGCCTCCTGTTGGTTCGTTTTCAACATAGGTGAGCAGCCCGGATTCCTGGTCAATGGTATACACGGTGATTGTCTCGTGCCCGCGATTGCTCACGTACAGAAATCTGCCGCTCGGGTGTACCAGGCACTCGGCAGTACTGCGACGACCATTGTAGCCGGCCGGTATCGTCGAGATTTCCTGAATCGCAAAGAGTCTGCCATCCCGCTCATTGCGGCGAAATCCGGTCACGACCATCGACATTTCACAGTTTGTCCAGGCAAATTTTCCGGACGGATGAATGGCAAAATGCCGCGGCCCGCCTCCCGGAGTCACCAGCGCCGCAGGCGGACTGGAAGGCCGCAGTGTGTGACGTGCGGCATTGAATTCGTAAACGTAGATCCGATCGGTTCCAAGGTCGGCAGCATAGGCAAACCGATTGTCAGCACTGAGGTTGACGGAATGGGCGTGCGGGGCCTTCTGCCTGGCATCATCCACACTGCTGCCCTCGTGCTGCATCACACTCGAGGCCTCCTGCAGCGACCCGTCGTCTGCAATCGGAAACACGGCAACGTTGCCGCCGGTGTAATTGGCGACCAGCAGATTGCGTCCGGTGGAATCGACGTTGCAGTGACAGGGAGCCCCCCCCTGGGAAGCGACGGTGTTCAGCAGTGTCAGACGACCTCCCTCCTCAATTTTCAGTGCAGCAACACCACCACTGCCACGACCTTCCCCTTCACTGATTTCAATCACGGCATAAAGATGTGTCCCGTTCGGGTGCACCGCCAGAAATGATGGGTTCCGCAGTTCAGCAGCAAGCTCCGGCTTACTGAGACTTCCGGTGGCAGTATCGAAGACCGCGGTGTAGATCCCCTTGCTGCTGCTTTCACCACCGGTATATGTCCCGATGAAAAGACGCAGTTCTGCTGCCGGAAGCGCCGCAGGTGAACTGCACAGCATCAGCAGAACAAACAGGCTGGACGCAGACAAACGCAGCAGCAATGATGGGGCAGGGACGGTCATGAACTGGCTCCGGTGGGGACGACAGCTGCCGACCACATTCACGCTGCAAGACAATCAACTGCAGCAGTGAGAACAGTTTCGGCAACTGTCAGACTGTAACTGTCAGACTGTAAGGCGGTGCAGCGGTCAGGTTCACGCTTCCCTCAGGTTCACGCTTGCCTGCGGATTCCTGGGCAATCTCCACTGCAACCACACGCGTCAGGCTGCC
>JALQUR010000021.1 GCA_023260695.1 Planctomycetaceae bacterium | reverse complement strand
CCTTGCCTCGATCTGTCCATTGTTCCGGGTAACCCAGTCCTCCATGCCAGAGTTTGCCCATGCCGAGTGTTTCATAGCCGGCAGCTCTGAATCGCGTGACCAGCGACTGCTCTGCTGTCACTGTTGTCGCCCATGGGGAATCATTGAAATAGATTCCGCTCGTGCCTGGCCGCAGCCCGGACAGCAGAGCTGCCCGGGATGGGGCACACAGCGGAGCGGCACAATGGGCATTGCTGAAGCTCACACCCATGCCAGCGAGGCGGTCAATCGACGGGGTGGAGGTCTGGCGATTTCGGCCAAGATGTCCAATCCAGTGATTCAGATCGTCAACGGCGATGAACAGAACATTTGGGCGTGATACCTGTTCTGCAGCGTGCAGAAACGAGTTGCAGCTGAACAGACAGAACAGAGTGAAGCAGATGCGGAGTTTCATCAGGCGGTTCCGAAGCAACAGTGGATACACGGTGGTCACGAGTTCATGTTTCAGGATCTGACGCCGTGAAAAATCTCAGACATTGCCGTTCCGTAAACATCAGTCAGGCGGAAATCGCGACCCGCATGGCGGTAGGTCAGCTGCTCGTGGTCAATTCCCAGTGCATACAGCAGAGTCGCATGCATGTCATGCATGTGCATCGGCGATTCGGCGGGATGGAATCCGAAGTCATCAGTGCTGCCCCATGCCATTCCGCCTTTGACTCCGCCACCAGCCATCCAGATACTGAATGCCTGCGGATGGTGATTGCGCCCATTCCCGTTTTCGGCGGTTGGGGTCCGCCCGAATTCTGATCCCCAGACGACCAGCGTGTCATCCAGCAGACCGCGACGATCAAGGTCCGTCAGGAGGCCGGCAATTGGTCGGTCTACCCGATCGCATTCTCGTCTCATGCCTGAATCATTGTTTGTATGATGATCCCAGGTGTAATCGGTGGAGACCTGCAGATATCGAACTCCACGTTCGGCCAGTTTGCGAGCCAGCAGACACTGTCGGCCAAAATTGTCCGTCGGTTCCTGATCGATTCCATAGAGTTCCAGTGTTTCCTTCGTTTCATCTTCGAGTCCGAGGACTGCAGGGATTTCTGACTGCATGCGGAAGGCCAGTTCGTAGCTGGAAATCAGCCCTGCGATTCCGGAATCCTGTCCCGCTTTCTGCAGATGCAGATCGCCCATACGGCGGACAAGATCCAGCTGGCGCTGCTGCGTCTCACGATCAACGCGATCATTCGAGATGTGTGAGATGGTTGCCTTGCTGACCGGTGTCTCTGCGGAACCGATGGAGGTGGCCTGATGTCGCGCGGGAAGGAAGGCGGATCCGTAATTCTGCACACCGCCGTGGCCGCGTGGTGGTGAGATGGTGACGAATGCCGGCAGGTTCTGGCTTTCACTGCCCAGTCCGTAGCTGACCCATGCTCCAACGCTGGGGCGGACCAGATTGGAGTGTCCTGTATGCAGGTTGAGCAGTGCTTCTCCGTGCGCGGAGCCGACAGTGTGAACGGAACGGACGATGCTCAGTCGATCGGCATGCTCCGCAAGATGCGGCATCAGTTCGCTGACTGGCAGACCACTCTGGCCGTGCTGACGGTAGCGAAACGGGGAGGCGAGCAGTGTTCCACCGGGCGGAGAACCATTCTTCCAGAGCGATGCGGGGATGGATTGCCCGGCGAATCGGTTCAGTTCCGGCTTTGGGTCAAACAGATCCACATGGCAGGCTCCACCCCACATGAACAGAAAGATAACTCGTTTTGCCTGCGCCGGAAAATGTGAAAGTGACGCTGGAAGCTGTGCTGTTGCCGTCTGTTCTGCAGCAAGGGCAGCCAGACTGATTCCGCCGAATCCACATCCGGTCTGCTGCAGCCATGATCGGCGAGTCAGACCGTTCAGAAACTGATGACAGGCACTCATGGAGAACTTTCCGGGACAGGCCAGAGACTGCTGAATTCAGTCGAGGTACTGGAAATGCGAAGAACAAAACAGAGCATGGCAGATCTGGGTCAGCAGCTGCGTTCGCCGCTGCAAAGCCTCTGCTGCCGAGACTGTTTCCTGTTCAGCGGCAGCTGCGGGCGTCAGGTATTCGATCAGAAGCTGCAGTTCAGCAGCTTCAATTTCGGTGCTGTGAAGTATTCGGTACAGCGTCTGCAGCTGATCTGCAGCGGATGCATCCGGAGACTGTTCGATCACACGCGCTGCGGTTTTTTCGGCCATTTCCATGACCATGGGTGAATTCATCATGAACAGTGCCTGTGCCGGAACCGTTGTCTGCGGGCGGGCACCTGTCGTCAGATGGGGATCCGCAAAGTTGAACACATCGAGGATTTCAGGGAGGTCGTTGCGAATCACCGGAAGATAGACCGTCCTGCAGAGAAAGTCCGTCCGACGGCGATTCTCATTCGCACCGACAGCGGTGGCCTGATCGCCAAGATAGGCAACTGTGGAATCCACGGATTCGTATTCAAGAGCCCCGGCTGAAGACAGGATGGCATCTCGCAGAGACTCCGGATCAATTCGTCGACGGTGCGCTCTCCAGAGCAGTCGGTTATCGGGATCCTGTTCCGATGCCAGCGGGTGATCCCCGCTGCTCAGAGCAAACGTGCGGCTGAGGACAATTTCGCGGATGGTTGATTTCAGAGACCAGTTGTTCTGCAGCAGTCGATTCGCCAGATAGTCCAGCAATTCCGGGTGCGATGGCTGCTCACCGGTGCGGCCAAAATTATCCACAGTGCGGACAAGCCCTCGTCCGAGCAGATGATGCCAGATGCGATTCGCCTGAACTCTGGCAGTCAGCATTGCGGCCCGTGAACCGGGGGCGGTGAGCCACTGTGCCAGCTGCAGTCGACCACTCTGGTCGGCCGGAAGCTGTTGCGGGCTGTCCTGCAGCACCTGCAGGAATCCACGCTGCACTCGGTCGCCGTGATCTGTGTGTACGCCGGCAATACGAATCGCTTCATCGGCGGGCTGCTCGCGATCAGTGACCACCATCGCCCGCGGTGGAATTGCCGGGGGCTGATCAATCTGCCGAGTCAGTTCGTCCACCAGCGTCTGCTGTGCAGACTGTCGGGCTGCGGATTCCTGTTGCGGGTCGCGGGCCGCTTCGGCGAATGATTCCGATTGTTCCTGAAGCCGAGCTGCGATGGCTGCAGCATCACCTGTCTGCAGAATCTCCAGAGTCTTCTTCGCTGCATCCCGACGTCCAGTCAGATTGCCACGATTGCGCCAGTATGCCTCGTATGCCTCGTCCAGATCATGACCATCCTGACCCAGTCCGACCAGCTGCTCCATGACACGCTGCTGGCCGAGCATATAGCGTTGTTCCATCACCTGGGAGGATGACAGGATCCCGGCAAGCGCGTAATAGTCGGCCGTCGGGATCGGATCGAACTTGTGATCATGGCAACGTGCACAGCCCACGGTCTGCGCCAGGAAAACACGGCCAATCGTCGAGATCTGTTCATCAGCCACGTCCATCTTCTGCTTGTCGACACCAACGCCCAGAAGAACCTTCGGGCCGATCACCAGAAATCCTGTAGCGATACGCTGTCGATCCCGCTGCTCAATGGTGTCCCAGGGCAGCAGATCACCTGCCAGCTGCTGTGTCACAAACTGGTCGAAGGGCAGATCTGCGTTGATGGCATCAATGATCCAGTTGCGATAACGCCACGCTTCACGGAACAGGAAGTTTTCATCCAGTCCGTTTGAGTCTGCGTAACGTGCCAGGTCCATCCAGTGCCTGCCCCAGCGCTGACCAAAGGCCGGCGATGCAAGCATCTGATCCACGAGTTTCTCCAGAGTGGTTACGTCCGGCTGATCGCGATACTGCTGCAGCTGCTCCACAGTGGGAGGCAGTCCCAGCAGCACTACGCTGAGTCTGCGAATGAGAACATCCGGTGTGGCGTCGTGGACCGGCTTCAGTCCCGCACGCTGCAGCTCCTGCCAGATCAGACGATCAATGGGGCCACGCGACCATGCGTCGGGGGAATCCGGCAACGCATTCTCGTCCGGCTGGCTGAGCGGCTGAAAGGCCCAGTGTTC
>JALQUR010000603.1 GCA_023260695.1 Planctomycetaceae bacterium | reverse complement strand
ACTACAAGAACGGTCTCGCGGATGATGTCACATCTGTGTCTGGTAACGGTGATGGTGAAGTCGATACTCTGTCAGCCCTTGCCGACAAGAACGACGCCGCAGAAGCCGTTTCCGCGATGGATTCGCGCAATCAGAAGCGTGGTCGTGGGCGTGGTCGTGGACGTGATGATGACGATGCCGGCGATGACGATCAGGTTTTCGGAGTGCAGGGGTATCCAGATCGCCGGGACGGCAGTTATGGTGGTGATGATCAGTACTCATCTCCGGTTTATCGTCGCCCGTCCGTGACATCCCGACTTCTGGATTACAAGAACGGTCTCGCGGACGACATCACGGCCGTTTCCGGCAATGATGCAGATTCCGACGTGCTTTCTGCCCTTGAAGAAAAGAATGACAATGCAGAGCAGGCTGATCAGGTCTCGCTCGACCTGAAGCGAAAAGGCTCTTACTTCCGGGGAGCGCAGTCCTCTCCGGTCACCTGCTTCGTTGGTGGCTGGCTGACAACCGAGAGTGATGACCGCGAGCAGGACGACGAGCAGGGCGAAGACTGACTGGTCATTGGTTGTTGGTCTCCACATGGAAGGGCAACTGCCAGTTTTCTTCTCAGTCCGGATCGGTTCAGACAAAACGCGATCAAGGGGAGGTTCCGCTACGGAATCTCCCCTTTCTTGTTGGGATGCACGTGTGTTGATGTTGATCGCATCTGTGATTGATCGCAGCTGTGGTAGTGATGCACCGGGCCGCCAATTTGATCGGGATCTCGCTGTTGGCTGCGGCGATGATATTTCACGGCAGTTGTCACAGTATAGTCGGTGCCTGTGGCTCAGTGCCTGTGGCCACGTGCATTCCGCCTCGGGCAGAAATCCTTTCGATTCTTCTGCGACTGCAATGTCTGCACG
Source organism: Planctomycetaceae bacterium (assembly GCA_023260695.1). GTDB lineage: Bacteria > Planctomycetota > Planctomycetia > Planctomycetales > Planctomycetaceae > SXXK01. Next base: position 15,265 of record JALQUR010000603.1, on the reverse strand, counting down.
GGCGTGAACTGGAACGAGCACCTGGCGATCCGATGATTCGTCGCTGGCTTTCCTGTACCATCTGTGGAGTGGCAATTCAGGAGCAGCAATGGATGGAATGGTGAGGCCGTATTCGTTCCGCTGCTGCTCTGGCAGGTGTGAAAGGTAACAGATCGGGGCATTCACAGTGGATCAGGATGATGTCAGCCAGCTCGCAGGTGTGTTAAATGATCTTCTTGGCGAGCCAGTCGAACTGTCAGATGTGTTCCAGCGATCACAGGGCGAGACGGTTGTCTCGCTGGCGATATTGAATGGTCGCCAGCATGTATTGCTGCTCCGGGATCCAAAGTTCGACCTGCCGACATTTTTCGTTGATCCAATATGGGGAGTGGAGAGGGCAACTCCTGAGACTGATGTCGACTCGGAGGAAGTACGCTTTGATGCGGAGCATATGACTCTGCGGTTTTACCGTGTCTCAGGACTCACTGACCGAGAGGTCGATGCCTTATTCAGCAGTGAGATCTGCGAATGGTTTAATCGCATGCAGGGTTGGCGTGTTCGAGGTGATGGTTGCTGTCTTGCTGTCCTGTATGACCTGAAGCACCAGGATGACCGTGGCACGCAATGGTTTGCCGGGACTGCGTTGCCGCTGGTGCAGTTGTTTCAGCGGTCATCGGTTCACCTCAATCAACTCGATGCGACTCAGTCTTCGGATTTCGAATCCGGCACTTTCGATGATGCAGTTCAAAGTGCCCCGGATGGGGCAGATTCGCCCCTGCCCCCGCGTTTGCGCATCGCTGTAGCAGAATTGGATTCATTTCTGGCGTCCGTAGTGCCCCGCCGTCCTCCATCCGGAATGGTGCGGCAGATTGTCGGTGACGTGATGATCATTTCAGTGGTCGGCTTCTTTTTTCTCTTCTTTGGAGCCGGCCTGATGTATGCCTCTGCTGCGAATGCCGGAGGGAATGGGCCACCGCTTCTGTTTGGCTTTTTCTTTGCACTGACGGGAGGTCTGATGGTGACTCTGACGCGTCGTTTTCGCCGCGGGAAAATTCGTATTCTGAGGTATGGCGACCTCGTCACAGGTCGAATTGTTTCGGTGACGAAGACAAACGTTGAGATCAATGATCAGCCTCGTTACCACGTTGGAGTCAGGTATTCGATTGGGGGGCACGAATACCTGACCCGCATCAACTCCTATGGAACTTCGGTAAAGCGGGCGCGGCATTTGAAAAAGACGGAGCAACTGGTACGACTGCTTGCTGATCCCCGAAAACCAGACAACGTTATCTGTCTGGATCTGCTTGCAGTTTCCACGTAATGAACTTGATCGCATGCGCGTTGCAGATTCTTCTGCGTTCCTGGTCTGAACATGCCGCGGTTACCCTGCTCTGTCGGTTACGGATGGTTGCAACTCCCGGACTGTCGTTCTGAACACCAGAGGCGGTTACTCAAGGTCTGCTCCGATGCTGGCTTGTGGCTGCTGAACGGCTCACTTCCCGGTTTTCATTAGTCCCGGCACATGGTACATGTCTGGCGCTGCGGTATTCTGCTCAGGAGTATTCGGCAGTTCAGGGTCTGACTGTCGCAGTTGCAGTGCCGTAATCCAGCGGAGGCCGTAATCAGGCCACCGGCGGGGGCTTGCAACATCCGCCAGGCTGGACGTGCAGCTCCGTGATGATTTACCTGTTTCAGGTGATGGGCTATAAACCGGGATTGTGGTGATCGTGTCTGTGAGAGGGTTTGCACGGCAGGTTCATGACTTCGGACTGTGCGTTTGACTGCCACTTGATTCGCGAAGCCCGAAGTCTTTAGTTTGCGCTAAACCGCTCAAGTCGGACTCTCAGCGGCCAGTTCGCTAACGGCTGGCTCGTCTGCGTGGGAATCAGTTTCCTCGAGTCAGTTTCCTGCAATGTCGCATTCCTGCTGTCACGCGTGGAAAGCTCTATGCATAGTCTGCTTGAACAAATCGTCGCAGCAATTCTGCTGGTGAACTGTTCAGTGTTGGCTGTGTCTGCCGCAGCTGACGACCCGAACGAGTTTAAGTCAGTTGCAATGATATTGCAGCACAAGTGTTTGCGCTGCCACTCGGGTGACTCACCAAAAGCCGGGCTCTCCTTTGCAGCTCCACCACATATCAGGAATGACGACAGCGGTCTGCTTCCACAACAGCTCTGGCAACGGGTCATTGAAGTGGTGCAGGAGGATGCCGGAGCTGTTCCACTGATGCCACCGGAAGGAGATCCGCTGACTGCAGCGGAAGTTACTGCACTACGGGAGTGGGTTGGTGGCGGTGCTCCCTGGCCGGAGGGCAGACAACTTGCCGTCCCGGCTTCTGGAGACCCCGAATGGTGGGCCTGGCAGCCGTTGCTTGATGTAGTTCCCGGGAATTCGGGGGCTCAGGGCAATCCCATCGACGCGTTGATTTCAGAGTCGTTGCAGAACGCGGGACTGAAGCAGAATCATCGCGCGGACCCACGCACTTTGCTCCGACGCCTGGCGGTTGACCTGCATGGATTGCCTGTCGATTTTTCGCAGCTGCAGCAGTTTGCAACCCAGGTGGAAGCTGGTGAGTGGTCAGAGATTGTTGATCTGTTTCTGACTGCTCCGGAGTACGGCGAGCGTTATGCGCGGCACTGGCTTGATCTGGCTCATTACGCAGACACCCATGGTTTTGAGCGTGATCAGCGTCGCGACAGTGCCTGGCGATATCGCGACTATGTGATTCAGGCGTTCAACGATGATAAGCCGTATGATCGATTTATTGCAGAGCAGATAGCCGGAGACGTGCTCTGGCCGGATGACTCGGCGGCGATTGTTGCAACTGGATTTCTGGCGGCCGGTCCATGGGATTTTGTCGGTCAGAAGGAAACAAAAAGCCCGCAGCTTCGGCGAGCAGCGCGGACGCTTGATCTGGACGACATGGTGACTCAGGTCATGGCGACCACAGTGGGCCTGACGGTGAACTGCGCACGCTGTCACGATCACAAAATTGATCCCATCAGCCAGCGTGAGTATTTTTCGCTGCAGTCGATTTTCGCGGGAGTCAATCGTCAGGAGCGACCTGTCAGCGAACTGACGACGCAGGCGTATCTTCAACAGAAGGACCGATTGAATGAGAGGTTGACCGAGATTACTGCAGCAATCAGTCGTCTGCAGGGACGCGGAATAGATCTTGCAGATCTCGTCGGTGGCGGTGATGGATTCGGTACTGGTGTTTATCGTCAGGGACTTGACGCTCGAACAGGCAACAAACAGACGCGTGATTCTGGTCAGCTCGAAAATGTGCAGCTGAACAACTTCCGGACAGTTGAGCATGAAGCGATTGATGGTGTGGTCATTCCGGACGGTGGTGACGGTACTGTGTCCGTACCAATTACATCCACGGGACTGACTGTCGATGGGGTTCCACGCACGAGCGGACTGGCATGGGACATGATACGCAATGGCCCTGTAGCCAGTCAGCATTCTCCGGAGCTAAGCGGAATAGACTTTACTCAGGACGGACATAGTCTGCTCGGTCTGCATGCCAATGCCGCCATCACCTTTGATCTGTCCCCGCTGCGTGGCCTGCTCTTCGAACGGACCCTCGAATCGCAGGATGCTGTTGATCACAGTCTGCATTTGACGTCACAGGTCGGTTATTTTGGCGCTGAGGGTGCGTATGCTGCTGACCTGCGGATTTATCTGGACGGCAAGCTCGTTGCTGAGTTTCCTCAGCTGCAAAGGGCGGACGGACTTCAGGAACTGCGGCTTACATTACCGGAGAACGCTCGTTTTCTGACATTGATGGCAACAGATGGTGGAAATGGATATGGACATGATCAGACGGGATTTGGCGATCCGCTCCTGCGGCCGGTTCAGCAGCCGGCAAAGTCAGAGTCGGATCAGCAGCGGCTGAATGAACTTCTGTCGGAGCAACAGCGACTACAGCAGCAGCTTCAGGACCTCGGAACGAAGCCGGATTTCTACGGTGTTGTTGCCGTTGAAGAAGTTCTGCCGCTGCAGGTTCTGCAGCGGGGCGATCCGGAGCAGGCTGTGGGAGATCCGGTGCTCCCGCAGCCACCGGAATTATTGGCGATGCTGCCATCGAAACCACAGCCACTGGAGACGCCTGAAGGTGAACGCCGAAAGTCGCTTGTTCGCTGGCTTACGGATGTGCAGAACCCGCTGTTCAGTCGGGTAATCGTGAATCGCGTCTGGCAGTGGCATTTTGGAACAGGTCTGGTTCGCACACCGAGTGATTTTGGGAACGCTGGTACACCGCCGGTGCAGCGTCGGCTGCTGGATTTTCTGGCCGCAGAACTGATTCGCAGCAACTGGTCACTCAAATCGCTGCATCGACTGATTCTGACCAGCGATACCTGGTGTCAGAGCAGCGCGGGAAGGAATGACGGACTGTCTGTCGACGCCGACAATCAGTTGTACTGGCGTCAGAATGTGCGTCGGGTCGAGGCGGAAGTGATACGAGATGCGGTGTTGCAGACCAGTGGCAGGCTGAATCGGAAGCGCGGTGGCCCCGGCTACGAAGATTTCACCTATCAGGAAGCTTACGCTCCGATTTACGAGTACGTGACAGCGGATCGCCCGGAACTCTGGAGGCGAACCATTTACCGTTATGTGGTCAGAACGACACCGGCAGAATTTCTGACTGCTCTGGACTGCCCCGATCCTGCAAATCTGACCGCGAAGCGGCTGACGACGACGACACCATTGCAGTCGTTGACTCTGTATAACAATGAATTCATGTTGCAGCAGGCTCGTTACTTTGCAGCACGCGTCCGTGAATCCGCAGGTGGGGATCCGGTGCTGCAGACAGAACGTGCCTTTGAACTGGCACTCGCTCGCCGGCCGGAGGAGCAGGAGAGAATCTGGGTGCAGGAGCTGCCCGAAGATGAGCGACTGTTCCTGCTTTGCCGAGTTCTTCTGAACAGTAACGAATTCGTCTACATGGACTGAGAGATGAAGCGCAGGACTGAATTCGACATGGCGATGCTGTCATCTTCCCGAACATCGCGAAGAAACATACTGAGCCAGCTGGGGGGAGGATTTGCCGCAACGGCTGCTGCCGCACTGCTCGGTAGTGACGGTCGGCGGGGGACACATTTCCCCGCCACTGCTCGAGCAGTCATTCAGATTTTCTGCCCCGGAGGAATGAGTCAGGTTGATACGTTCGATCACAAGCCGGAACTGACTCGACGCAGCGGTACTCCATTCGACAGCGAAGGAAAATTGCAGTTTTTTGCATCGAAACCAGGAGCGTGCAGGGGCAGCTTCTGGCGATTTCGACAGCGGGGCGAGTGTGGATTGTGGATGAGCGATCTGCTGCCTCGCCTGGCGCAGTGCGTGGACGACATGGCCTTTGTGTATTCCATGAAGAGCCGAACGGCATTGCATGGTCCGGCATGCTTCATGATGAATACCGGTTTTACGTTACCTGGATTTCCTGCCATGGGAAGCTGGGTCACCTATGGACTGGGGAATGCGGCTGAGGATCTGCCGGGATTTGTCGTCCTGCCGGACCAGCGGGGCTTGCCACCAGGAGGTGTGATCAACTGGGGGGCAGGCTTCCTGCCGGCCGAATTTCAGGGGACAACTTTGAATATGTCAGATGTTCGCAGTCCGCTTCCGGACCTGTTTCCGCCGAACGGGTACACCAGTGGTGCAACTGCTGAGCAACACGGGCTGCGGTTGCTTGCGCGACTGAATCGCAGACACCTGCAGGCTGACAGAAGCGAGAGCGAACTCGAAGCGAGAATTCGCGCCTATGAAATGGCCGCCAGGCTGCAATTGAGTGCACCGGAAGCAGCGGATCTGAGTCAGGAAACTGCGGCTACTGCTGAGCTGTATCACCTTCAGCATCCGGAAGCCGGCGGTTTTGGCAGGCAGTGTCTGCTGGCACGGCGACTGGTGGAACGCGGTGTGAGGTTTGTGCAGATCTATTGTGGGGCGGAGAATACGACGGCAAGGAAAATTCGTCCGAACTGGGACAGTCACGAAGATCTGCCTCGTGACCATGGTTACTGGGGAGATATTCTGGACCGCGGAGCTGCCGGATTGCTGCAGGACTTGCGGGCACGTGGGCTGCTCGATGAGACGCTGGTGATCTGCACGACGGAATTTGGTCGGCAGCCAGCTGGCCAGGGCGCAAATGCTCTCGGACGTGATCATAATGGAGATGCGTTCACAGCATGGCTGGCGGGTGGAGGAATTCGCGGCGGGACAGCATACGGAGCGACAGACGACCTGGGCTACCAGGCCATCGATCAGGTAACGATGAGCTATGACCTGCATGCCACGGCACTGCACCTGCTGGGGATCGATCACACACGGCTCACGTGGTATCACAACGGGATTGAACGCAGGCTCACGGACGTTCATGGACATGTCATCCGGGAGCTCCTGAATTGAAGTCGTTTCTGCAACGAATCTGCCTGCTTGCCGCGATGTTGCTGTCTGCAGAGTCACCGCTGCCAGGGCAGCAGATTTCCGGACGAGCATGGCTGGTGCTTCGCGAACAGTGTGCAGGTTGCCATTCTGGAGATGCCCCTTCCGGCAATCTGGACCTTGCTCGCCTGTCGCGTGACCTGCGGCAAGCTCCGAATCGTATTCATTGGATTCGCATTTACGACCGGATTCAGCAGGGTGAAATGCCGCCAGCGGATGCGGAACGCAATCAGGCGGATCTGACAGAGCTGATCTCATTGCTGAAGCCGGCACTGCATGATGCCGACCGGCATGCCATTCTCGAAGAGGGACGCGGGCCGCTCCGCAGACTGACTCGTGTGGAGTATGAGCAGACTCTGAGAGATCGCTTGCAGTTACCGGATCTCGATGTTCAGGACCTGTTGCCGGAGGATGGACGGCTGCATGGATTTCGTCGAGCAGCGATGGCTCTGGATCTGTCTCGGGTACAATTGGAAGGTTTTCTGAACGCGGCACAGGCCGCACTTGCACAGGCTGAAGTGCGCATCGCGTCCCCCCCTGCTCCGTTCGCTTATCAGGCTCAGGGGACAGCGTTGTTTTCGGCCGCTGATACTTTTGGTGGCCGGGAGGCGATGTTCTTTGCACGGGACGATGTTGCGGTCGTCGGTGATCAGCTTAATGATCCTGCGGCAACGTCGCCGCTGGAACTTGCCTTGTTTCGTTCGGCTCACTGGCCGTACTACGGCTACCCGAAAGCATTCAGGGCTCCTGCAACGGGACGTTACCGTGTTCAGTTTTCTGCTCGAAGTGTACTGCAGCAGTCCGGTTTTCGGCTGATCCCCGGCACGGATTCTGTGGCCATCACCTTTCGAGCTCGCATGGAATCCGGGCCGGATGTTTCGGGCGACGTCCGCGAGACTGGAGGCTGGCACGATGTTAGCCCCACTCTCGCCGATTATGAGACTGAGATTCTGCTTCGAGCGGGAGAGACGTTTGAGTACAGCGTGCTTGGACTGCCGGTTCCGCTGGCCCGCAATGTTGATGGTGGACCGCCCACCTACCGGTATCCCCCATTTCCTGACGCAGGGCAGCGCGGAATTGCAATTCGCAGTCTGCGGGTGGATGGACCGCTGCCGGCGGATGTCTGGCCCCCTCCGTCGCACCGCATATTATTTGGAGAGTGGGGACCGGAGGTCTGGCCGCCACCAGCGCAGGAACTTGTCGAGGCGAACAGATTACTGCAGCGATTTTCTGAGCAAGTCTGCCCGCAGCCTTTGCCTGATTCCATGAAGCAACAACTGCTGGGCCTCGTGGAGCGAACTCTGCAGGCGGGAAAGTCATTTCGGGAGGCAATGCTGCAGGCGTATATCACAGTCCTGACGTCTGCTCAGCTGCTCTATCTGCCCGAGCCGGGAACGGCTGCAAATGAAACGCAGCAGGCGCTGGCAGTTGCTCAGAGACTTTCCCATCTGCTTACGGCAGGCCCGGCTGATGATGAACTGCTGACGCTGGCAACGGACGGAACGCTGCTGCAGCGTAAGGTACTGCTGGAACAGACAGACCGGTTAATGCTGGCACCCGGGTTTCAGTCCTTCGTGAGGGACTTCTGCAACGACTGGCTTGATCTGGAGGACATCCGTCGCAATGAACCGGACCAGCACTTGTATCCGGAGTACCGATTTGATGACTATCTGCTGCAGTCCATGCAACGTGAGACGCTGGCATTCGTAAGCGATTTGTTCCACGGAAATGAATCGCTGCAGGGGTTGATTCGTGCGGATTACGCGTGGGTGAATGATCGCCTCGCTCAGCATTACGGACTCCCGTCCGTAGCTGGTTCTGAAATACGACGTGTCGCAATCCCGCACGGAAATGTTCGTGGTGGATTGTTGACGCAGGCTGCGATTCTGCGAGTGACATCCGGGAGCCGCACAACATCGCCATTTATTCGGGGGGCATGGGTTATGGATCGCCTGCTGGGGCAGCCAGTGCCGCCACCGCCACCCGGGGCGGCAGCAGTCAGCCCGGACCTGCGTGGCGTCGTTGGGATTCGTGAGCAATTGCAGGCTCATCTGGCCGATACCTCGTGTGCTGTGTGCCACAGCCGCTTCGATCCACTCGGACTGGCTCTTGAGAATTTCGACGTGTGTGGAGGCTGGCGTGAGCGTTATCGCGATCTCGATATCGGCGACTTGCAGCAGGGGATTGATCGCGCCGGGCATGACTTTGCATTTGGATTCACTACGGATGTCGTGGCGGCCGGCAGGCTGTCAGATGGTCGTGAGTTTGCCGATGTTCCTGACCTGCAACGGTTACTGTTGACGGACATACGCAGCGTTGCACGAGGATTTCTTCACAAGCTGACGGTGTATGGCACTGGAACCCCGGTTCGGTTCTCAGAACGCCCGGAGATTGACGCGATTCTGGATCGTTGCAGTGCGGATGGCTATCGAGCTGGTGATCTGCTGCGTGAACTCGTCGCCAGTCGCATCTTCTGTGGGGAGTCAATACTGCGATGATCGGATCGATTGGATATGGCAGGCGTCATTTTCTGCAGGCCTCGGGGGTGCTGCTGGCATTGCCTCAGCTGAGTGACAGTCCGGCGCGGGCTGCGTCAATGCTGGAATCCGGCAATGCCACGGGAATGCTGCTGATCTCCAATAATCTTGGCGTGCTGCCGGATCAGTTTTTTCCTGATCAGGGCGGTGAGGATTATGAGCTCTCGCCATATCTGCAGCATCTGTCAGAGCAGCGGGACCAGTTCACAGTGTTCAGTGGACTGTCGCACCCGGACGTGGATGGCGGCCACAGCACGGAGAACTGTTTTCTGACCGGAGCCCGAGGACCCACCAAAAGCGGGTTTCGCAATACGGTGTCGCTGGATCAGTTTGTTGCCGAGTCCATGGGACCGATCACCCGTTTTCCTTCGCTTAATCTGGGTGTGAATGTTGACCGCGCGCACCGCAGTCTGTCGTGGACACGCAACGGAATCCTGCTGCCGGTTGAGGATAGTCCGGCTCGGATGTTCATGAAGTTATTCCTGCAGGGGACAGCAGAGCAGACGGCCGCAGAGATTGAGCGACTGCGGCAGCAACGGAGTATTCTTGATGTGCTGCTGCAGGAGACGCAGAAGTTGCAGCGTGGGCTTGGTCGACAGGATCGAGACCGAATGGACCAGTATCTGACGGCCATTCGGGAGCTGGAACTCCGCATGTCTGAGCTGCAGGAGTGGGAACGTCGTCCGCGACCGACAACGAATCATGAGCCACCAGTGGATATCACCGAACCGGCTCGGGTGTTCGATCGGATGCAGCTGATGCTGGAAATGGCGCTGCTGGCGCTGCAGACAGATTCCACGCGGATTGTGACATTGATGGTTGATGCCTTTGCAACTCCTCGGTTTCTGCTGCAGGACGCAAGTCAGACCAGTGATGGCTATCACAATCTGAGTCATCACGGTCAGGACGAAGTGAAGCTGCAGCAGTTACGTGACGCAGACCATCGTCAGATGAAGATGCTGGCCTGCATCCTGGAGAAGATGCAGACTGTCAGGTCCGGGGAACAGACACTGCTTGATCGCACGATGGTTTTGTTCGGCAGCAACATGGGTGATTCCAACACACATGTGAATACCAATCTTCCCGTCTTGCTTGCTGGCGGCGGGCTCCGTCATGGCCGCCATCTGATGTTTTCCAGTGATCGCAACCGACCGCTCTGCGATTTGTACGTGACCATGCTGCAGCGGATGGGACTGGGCGTGGACCAATTCAGTTCCAGTGTCGGCAGCCTGAATGAGCTGTTGCCGGGCCGTTGAAGTGATCGCCTGCCGGCAGAGGATTGATGCCGATTCAGACTTCTCGGCGTTACTGAATGCGGGTTAGGATGCTGTGCAGTAGGGGCGGACGACGGTGCTAATCTGCGTGGACAGGTTTGTAAGCCTGACGGTGGACGAAGCGGGAACTGGAAGGGAACGCTCATGAATCCGGATGTGACAGGTGTCCTTCGCCGGCTGGATGCCGGAGAAACGCATGCCGCGCGGGAACTGCTTCCACTCGTCTATGAGGAACTGCGGCGGCTGGCGGCAGCACGAATGTGCCTTGAAGGGGCAGCGCAGACGCTCCAGCCGACTGCCCTGGTGCATGAAGCGTGGTTGAGGCTGACATCGGGGACTGAGGAGTTTGGCTGGGACTCCCGGGGCCATTTCTTTGCGGCTGCTGCGGAGTCAATGCGGAGGATTCTGGTTGATCGTGCTCGAGCCCGCAATGCGCTCAAACGCGGCGGAGATCAGCAGCGACTGGAACTCAATGAGAATGCTGCAGTTGCGGCCGAGCAGGACGATGATTCGCTGCTGGCTCTGGATGATGCGCTCACCCGGCTGACGCAGGAGGAGCCAGAACTGGCCCGCCTTGTCCAGTTGCGATATTTTACAGGGCTGACCAGTGACGAAACGGCGGAAGTCATGGGGATATCTCCGCGTACTGCGAAGCGACACTGGGCCTATGCCAGAGCATGGCTGAAGCGAGCAATGGGAGAGGACGACGAGGAATCTGTTGAGAACTGATGAAATCTGTCTGAAATCAGTGACACGCAATCAGCCTCGATCACGCATGTCAGGGTGCTATGACAAAACAGTCCGAAAAAGAGATATTCTGGCAGGCCCTGGAGATTGATGATCCTGCGGCACGGGATCAGTACCTGCAGGAAGCATGCCAGGCTGACCTGCAGTTGCTCACGTCCGTCCGGCAACTCGTCCATGCGCACGATGACGGAGATTCGCTGCTTGACAACCCGGTTGTCGATCGGGCGGCTGAAGCAGCGGTTGGGCTCAGCACCATCATTGGCAGGGAACAGGCTGCAGATCTGCTGGGCAAGCAGATTGGCCCCTATCGACTCATGGAGGTGATTGGCGAGGGTGGTTTCGGAATTGTCTACGTTGCGGAGCAGCGAGAACCGGTTCGGCGCCGCGTGGCGGTGAAAGTCATTCGTCCGGGAATGGACAGTCGTGATGTTGTGGCTCGGTTTGAGGCTGAGCGGCAGGCGTTGTCGATGATGGATCATCCGAACATCGCCGGAGTGCTGGATGCCGGGACAGCAGAAAATGGAAGTCCGTACTTCGTGATGGAGCTTGTACGCGGCCGCCGGATTACTGAGTTCTGTGATGAACACAAACTGAGCCTTCCGCAGCGGCTGGATTTATTCCTGCAGGTCTGTTTTGCAATTCAGCATGCACACCAGAAAGGCATCATCCATCGAGATATCAAGCCTGGCAATGTACTGGTGACCATGCTGGATGGCCGACCGCTTGCCAAAGTGATTGACTTCGGTGTTGTCAAGGCGATCAATCAGCGGCTCACGGATAAGACCGTGTACACTCGATTCACGGCGATGGTGGGGACACCGTTGTACATGAGTCCGGAGCAGACTGATCTGAGTGCTGAGGATGTGGATACTCGAAGTGATGTGTATTCGCTGGGCGTCCTGCTGTACGTGTTGCTCACTGGAACCACGCCGTTTGACCGGCAACGCCTTGAGGCAGCCGGATTTGATGAGATGCGGAGGATCATTCGCGAGGAGGATCCTCCCCGCCCCAGTACTCGCATCACTACTCTTGCGCTGGATAACAGTGCCGGCCCGGATACTGAAGAAAAAAAATCCGCTCGACTCGCCACACTGCAGCCGGGAATTCAGCCGGCACTGGTCAGCGGGGATCTGGACTGGGTGGCAATGAAGGCGATGGAGAAGGACCGCAACCGCCGTTACGAGTCCGTAGGAGCGCTGGCGGCTGACATTGGCCGTTTTCTGAATGACGAACCCGTTGAGGCAAGGCCCCCATCGCAGCTCTATCTGTTGAGTAAGTTCGTACGGCGACACCGCCCTGCTCTGATCTCTGCCGGTCTGGTACTCGGGGCTCTTGTCACCGGTTTATTTGTCAGCGTGTGGCAGGCACAGGAGGCCATCCGACAGCGGAACGACAAGGATGCTGCGCTCCATCAGGCGGAAGTGGCTCGTCGTGATGCAGAGCAGGCTCGCGATGATCTCGATGATTTTGTGCAGCGACTGCGTGAGGCAAGTGTGCTCGTCGCCAACGGGCGTGCCCATCTGGAAAGCGGAATGCTGGCGGCTGCGTACGCAGAGTTCACTGCGGCAGTGCAGACACAGCCTGCGTCATTCAATGGCTGGCACGAGCGTGGCGCGCTGCTGAGTCGTCTCGGGCTGTGGGAGGAAGCGGCTGCTGATTATGCAGAGGCGCTTCGTGTCGGTGTACCAGCCAGCAATCCCGCCAACTGGGGAATCCCCCAGTTGTTCCTGCTCACCGGCCGAACGCAGGCGTGGGAAGAAATGTGTCTGGAGTCGTTGCAGACGGTTGACGGAGATGTGGCACAGTTGCCGGCAGCATCCATTCGCAGTTTGCTGCTGGGCGAGAATAACCTCGTTCCTCCCGCCGATCTGCTGGCTCAGACCGCCCGACTGATGCAGGTAAGTCCGCAGCCCGGTGGTGGACCGCTTCGAGGGGGGCGCGGTCGACCATTCGGACCGGGGAACCCACCTCGTCGTTTGGGCGATGAAAATTGGGAGGAATCTTCGTCTGCCGAGGAACTTTCGGGAAGTGGATTCGGTCCGTCAGGACAGTCGCTGTTTTCAGCGGATCAAGTGACTGGCGGACGCGTCGTGGATCCTTCGGCTCAGACACAGTTTCCGGGAGCAACCGGCGACGAAACGCGTGGTCGAGACGCTTTCAGGCTTCCTGGCGCGGGGCGGGGTCTTTGGGGAGGCATGCGCGGATTCGGTCCCGGACCAGATGGTGGACCCGGACGTGGAGGTGGCCCCGGACGTGGAATGGGCGGAGGACGCACTCCGCCGGGAATGCCGCCAGATGGACCAGCACGTGGAATGCGGCAGCCTCCGGGAGTGGCCACGTACCTGCATGGCCTTGCGTTAATGCGAAATGAACGTTGGGAGGAGGCCGTTGAGTTTCTGCTGCGTTCCGAAACGGAGATGTGGTTCAGTTCACAGCTTGTACTGCCACCGCTCGCTGTCGCATACCATCGCCTTGGTCGGGATGAGGAATCTCGCGACTGTTTTCTGCGGGCCAGCGAAGCATTGGACGAGGACTATCAGCAACGCCTGCAGGACTCCACGTCGTCGATATTTCGGGACTGGAATGACTGGGTGGAATTCCAGCTGCTGTATCGCAGTGCTTCGCTCGTGTTGACGGGGTTTATCCCCGCGGATGATCCCCGTGATCAGCTTCTGCGCGAGTCGGCGATAAAGTTGCTGATGGGCACCATTGATGTGCAGGACGCGGAAGAACAGTAATTGTCACATCAGGTTTCGATGCAGAGTGAATCATCAGCCGGACTGAATCGGCAGTGTGCGGAGAGGAAGTATGAGCAGAACTGCGTGTGTACTGGTCGTTTGTCTTGGTGTTTCGGCACTCGTGTATGGTGGCATGAGTACTCTGGATGAGCGTCCAGGATCCCGTCCGCCGAGGCCGGAGAGACCTCAGGCTGGCAATGAGCGACCAGGGGAGGGACAGTTTCCCGCTGGACCAGGAACCCCGCAACAGCCTCGGCCCGATGATGAAGGCCGATTTGGACCTCCGCCTGGTGGCCCCGGAGGTTTTGGTGGAGGCTTTGGCGGTCCAGGAGGACCTCCCGGATCTGAACCCACAATTGAACTCGTCGATGAGTTTGATGCTGATAAGAATGGCTGGCTGAACGGCCTGGAACGCAGCCTGGCCCGTGAAGCATTGCAGGAACGCCGTGCTGGCGGTGGTGGTGGGCGAGGTGGATTCGGAGGACCCCGTGGAGGATTTGGTGGCCCGGGCGGACGTCGTGGGGGCCCACCTGGTGGCCCGGGTGGGCCTGGCGGTGGGCGTCCGGAAGGTAAGCCCGGACGTCGAGTTGATCCGCAGGATGTGCCTGTTTTTCCGGAGCACTCCCTGTTTGACACCAGTGTTATGCGGACGCTGTTTCTGCAGTTCGAGAATGAAGACTGGGAAATGGAGTTGCAGGACTTCCATGGTACGGATGTGGATGTTGCTGCACAGTTGCTGGTGGACGGGAAGACCTGCCGGAATGTCGGGGTGCGGTTTCGCGGAATGTCGTCCTACGGCATGGTACCGGCTGGCTCCAAGAGATCTTTCAACGTTTCAATCGACATGGATGATAAGGAACAGAATCTTTACGGTTACAAGACCCTCAATCTGCTCAATTGCAATGGTGATGCTTCGATGATGAGCACGGTGCTGTACTCGAAGATTGCTAATCGCTACATGCCGGCGCCCAAAGCGTGCCACGTGCACGTTGTCGTCAATGGAGAGAGTTGGGGCGTATATGTGAACACACAGCAGTTCAATAAGACGTTTCTTGGTGAGCATTATGCTTCGTCGAAGGGGACCCGCTGGAAGGTGACCGGAAGTCCTCGTGGTGACGGTGGTCTGCGTTTTCTGGGCGAGCAGCCCGAGGACTACGAACGTCAGTACGAAATGAAATCAAATGACGGAAAGAAGGCATGGAATGCGTTGATCGAGATCTGTCGTACACTTGAAGAGACTCCGGAAGAGGAATTGGTTGCTGCTTTGGAGCCAATTCTGAATATTGACCAGACACTCTGGTTTCTCGCGCTCGATGTGGCCCTGGTGAACAGTGATGGATACTGGACTCGAGCAAGTGACTACAGTTTGTTTCGAGATCAGGACGGGAAATTTCATCTGTTTCCGCACGACATGAATGAGGCGTTTCATGGCGGAGGTGGTCCCGGTGGTTTTGGTCCACCGGGCGGTGGAGGCCCGGGAGGTTTTGGAAGGCCTCGCGGCGAACGGCCGCCGGGAGAATTCGAGCCGGCACCTGGCCCTGCC
>JALQUR010000585.1 GCA_023260695.1 Planctomycetaceae bacterium | reverse complement strand
GCACTCCGGCCATTGCCTGCTCGGCAGATATGGCAGCAGTTTTTCGCGATCGACGCTGGCCGGCTCAGACAGCGGACCCGCGTCGATCAGGGACAATGATTCAGAGTCGGTTCGCTGTTCCGCGTCATCCGCGTCAGCCAGCTGCAGAGCACGGTCCAGCTGACTGCGATGAAGACTGCAGCGCACAGCGGTCAGGCTCGCTGACGGTTTCCAGATGAGCAGCTGGAAGGAGACACCCAGCAGAAGCAGACTGGTGAGCAATGACGACTGAGTCACACACCAGAACCAGCGTGGCAGCCGCGTTCCGGATCGAGCGGCCACTGCTGTCAGTACACCCGGATGCCGCTGCCAGCGGCCCATCACAGCGATTTCAAGGAGCAACAGCAACAGCGTTGCCGCCGCACAAATGGCAACCTCATTGGTCGCACTCAGCAGGAACGCAGCGATCAATGCCGACGGCCACACCAGCAGTACCGTGATCGTGGAGATACCCGCAGCAGCTCGCCACGGATGACACCACAGACGGGAGCGGTGATACAGCACACCGCGGACGATCATTCCCACAGGCCAGGCCACCAGCGCCGACCACCAGCCCAGTTCACTGTTCACACCCAGCAGCATCACCGGAACAGGAACAAAGTTGCTGGCCTGGCAGGAATCTGCCTGCACGCAGACAACAATCAGACAGGACAGCAGCTGCACTGAACGTCCCACGAATCCCGATTTATTGAGTCGATCTGTGGCAACCATAATTCCGTTTGACTTTTCCACCGGCTGCTGCCGACAACTGATCGCCATGGTGAGCTCAGGGCCCAGTCGGAACCGCTGGCAGGCCCGCGACTGCAGGTGCTGCAGAGAATTCCCCGTGAGCCGCCAGCAGCATACTGACAGACTCCATGCCGCAACACTACACTCTGTACTGCAGAAGCTGCTTTTCGCGGCAGCTGTATGAGTTGCTGACATTCCAGTTTCGCCGCCGAAGTCCACATCATGTCACACGGCCTGCCGCCAGTCACCCTGATCATCTGCACGCTGCTGCTGGTCAGCACTGCAGAGCCACAGCTGCACGCGCAGGAAACGTGGATGGCGGAACCCGTCAGCTACCGCACCGCAGCCGCAGACAATCCCGTCTCGCGACTGCAACAGCAACTGCAGCAGGGCGAAATCGAACTGGCGCACCATCCCAACCACGGATTTCTGCCGTCACTGCTGGAACAACTGCAGATTCCTGTCGATTCACAGACGCTGGTGTTCTCCAAAACCAGCCTGCAGCTGCGACGCATTTCCCCGGCAACACCGCGAGCAATCTACTTCAATGATGATGTCTACGTCGGCTTCACGGTCGGCGGCGATGTCATTGAGATCTCAGTAGCAGATCCACGCCTCGGCGCAGTCTTCTATACACTCTCGCAACAACAGCAGACGCCCGTCTTCAAACGCACCGCCGACGAATGCATCGCCTGTCATAGTTCATCCCGAACCGAAGGTGTTCCCGGGCACCTGATGCGATCGCTGCAGACTGCAACCGACGGACAGCCGCTGTTTTCTGCCGGAAGCCAGAACGTCAATCACACCACTCCGCTGTCACAACGATTCGGCGGCTGGTACGTCACCGGAACGCATGGCGGACAACGTCACCAGGGAAATGTCTTTGCAGTCGACAGAAACACCCCGATCACAAACGACGATTCCGGTCTCAATCGAACGGAACTGGCCGATCTGTTTCGCACCGATCGTTACCTCACTCCGCACAGCGATCTGATCGCCCTGATGGTCCTCGGACACCAGGTCCTTGTGCATAACCGACTGACAAAAGCATCCTTCACCACTCGCGAAGCACTCAGCTATCAGCAGGCACTCAACGAAGCCCTTGACAATCCCCCGGGCACTCAGCTGGATTCCACAACTCGCCGCATTGCCAGTGCCGGAGAACAACTGGTGGAAGCACTTCTGCTGTCGCAGGAAGCACCACTGACGGAACCGGTACGTGGCACTTCCGGATTTGAGCAGACTTACTCCGCTCAAGGCCCGCATGACGACCACGGCCGGTCACTGTTTCAGCTGGATCTGCAGCAGCGGCTGTTCAGATACCCCTGCAGCCCACTGATCTACTCGGCCACTTTCCGCCAGCTGCCCGAAGAAATGCGACTGTGGACAGTGCAGCGGATCAGCCAGATTCTTGCCGGAAATGCTGACGATCCTCGTCGACGATATTCCCACCTGTCCCCGGCAGATCGCCAGGCAATCGCCGAAATCCTCGCAGCCACTCACCCTGACTTCCAGGCGGCAGCCCCTGCCCCGTGAGCAGCAGCTCAATCGCAGCACTGCCACTCAGCGGAGCTGCACGACACTGCTGACCTGCGCCCCGCGATCATCCGTGACCGTGACAATCCACGAATTCGCCTCTGCCGGAAGTCCGCTCGCTGTCACACTTCCGTCCTGTACTGTCGCCGCAAGCGTCTGCCACTCCCGCTGCGAACGCAGACCGCCAGCCACTGTGTAATGTACCGCAGCACTCTGTACCTTTGATGAACCACTCAGGGCCGCAGTCACGCTGCCCCCGTCCACCACCGGCTGCCCCACAATCAGCAACGGAGTCCCCCCCTTGCAGTAGCTGTCAATGAACAACCCAATCTCGGCTGGTGCCCAGCCCGCCGGATGACTGTGCCCCATCCGCAGCTCGATCCGCATCCACTTCTGCTCACCAGGCACGCTGTCGAAGCTCTTCCGATAACTGTCCAGCGGGTAATGCACGTCGTGCGTCCCGTTCACAAACAGAATCGGTACCCTGCAGTGCGGCAGCAGACTGCCGGGATCGTACGTCTCAATCCACTGCTGTCGCCGATCACCCAGCTTGTCGATGGCCGGCTTCTGAACCGATTCGCCCTCGTGCAGAAAACCACAACCGTACACCGGGACGGCCGCCTGGAAACGATCATCGAGCGACGCCACCAGACAGGTCGTATATCCACCCCAGCTGATTCCGGTCACCGCTGTCCGCTCCGGATCCACGTCAGGAAATGATCGCAGGAGCGAATGCGCCAGCACACCGGCAGACGCTGCATGCCACGGCCAGTCATCCTCGACCGTACCGCCAATGGAATCAAATTTCTGCTGATGCCCCTGATCCAGGCCACCGTTCTCAAGGGGAGTCCGCCCTTCGCGGCGATGCGCCTGCCCTGCCACGGGACGACCGGCCGCGTCGTACACCACATCCGGCGGCCGACTGCCACTCAGATCCATCGCGATCGCGGCGTAACCTCGAGCTGCCCAGAGATATGCCCATTCGGCAAACGCCGTTCCGCCGCCACCATGAATCAGCACCACACCCGGATACTCCCGATCTGCGCCGTGCTGCTTCCCCTGCAGTGTCGCCGGTGATGCGTAGTAAGCAAACACATCCGTCGCGCGTCCATTAAGCGGCTGCCCCTGATACAGCAGCGAATGCACCGACCGCTCACGTTCCAGCCATGAATGCACGGGCACCTCGCGCAATTCCGCCACGTTCCAGACTCCGATCGTGTCCGGCGACTGCGCTGAAACAATGGTTCCACGAAGGACTAACAGAATGACAACAAGCATCATTGTTGCCCGCGCAAAGACGTTGTTTTTCATATGCCCCCCTGCACAGTTTCCAGAACAACAACACTGCATTTGCGCCAACACTGCATTTGCGATAACACTGCATCTGCGACACTCGCCAGCGTCAGTACATCCGCAGACTCAGAAGGAATACCACGCCCGACAATACCACACCAGCAATCGCCGCTGCCAGTGTCTGCCCGGTGATGGCACGGCCGAACTCCTGAGCTGACCAGACCAGCAACAGATAGGCAGGAATCAGTACTGCTGCGGGAACCATGACGTCCCGCAGGCGAATCCCGCCGCCCGATGCACCGACAATCTGTGCTCTCCCGACGGTCGCCAGACACAACAACGACAGTACCACCAGCTGATACTGCCGCATCCGGGCGACGGCCAGAGAAACCAACAACCCGCAGCAGACTGCGATCACGGCGTCACACCAGCGGGCATGACTGTGCTGACCCAACGGTCTCTGTGCCATTGTTTTTCCCCGCTCAGCTCAATGAGCTTCTGCAGACTCAGCCGAGTTCCTCGAGAATCCGCTCAACGCTCTCCAGCTGCCCCTGCAGTCCGGCCAGTGTCTCGCGAATCTCCGCAACCACGCGTTCCGGAGCATTGGCGATGAATCCCTGATTGTTCAGCTTGCCCTGATGGCCGGCAATGAACTTACGCAGCTTCTCAGCTTCCTTTGTCTGACGCGCTATCTCTGCTTCACGGTCAATCAGCCCCTCCAGCGGAATATAACCATCAGCATCGCCGAGGCTGAAACTGGCCGCACCCGTCGGTCGGCTGATATCCAGCCCGGCCGCCTCCAGCATTGTCTTTGACAGAAAATCAAACTGCTCAGAGACCGCCTGCAACTGCTCCGCCACCTCCGGTTCGCACCGCATGAACAGTCTCAACTGAGCCCCCGGGGCAATGCGGTAGACGGCACGCACATTGCGTACGGCAGCGATCGTCTGCTGCAGCCGTTCAAATCGTCGTTCCAGCGTTTCATCAATCAACGACTCATCCGCCTGCGGCCACTCGGCGATCATCACCGATTCACTGCCGCCAGCCGGCTGCCGGAGTCCACGGTCCGCTGCCACTTCATTCAGCTTGTGCCAGAGCTCTTCCGTGATGAACGGTGCAAATGGATGCAGCAGTCGCAGCAGTGTGTCCACGACAGTCACCAGCACTCGCTGAGCAACCGGTCGAGCTTCCTCATTGCGGAAACGCGGCTTGAGCATTTCCAGATACCAGTCACAAAATTCGTTCCAGGTGAATTCGCGGACAGCGCGGGTCGCCTGATCGAAGTGATATCGCTCCAGCATCTGAGTCACATCGCGAACCGTGGTCGCAAGTCGGCTGAGCACCCAGCGATCTTCCACAGTCAGGTCGGCCTCATTCACCGGCCCCGCTGTATACCCCTCCAGGTTCATAAAGGCGAAGCGACAGGCATTCCACAGCTTATTGCAGAAATTGCGGCCGTAATCGAAACGCTCACTCACGATCCTCGCAACTGCAGCATCGGCATCCGGAGTGAACCACGGGCTGGGGAACTGAAAATCCTGCTTGCATTTGCCGCAGCGAATGGACGGATTCGGTCCGCCCATCGGACGCATTTCCTGATGCTCCTTTGTCTGCGGTGTCACCGCCTCACAGTGCGGACACTCATAACCAACCGGCAGACGTACGTCCTGTGTTTCACCGCACAGAGAAGCAATCGTAAACCGCACCGCGTCGGTGCCGTACTTGTCGATCAGCTCCAGCGGATCCACCCCGTTGCCCTTTGATTTGGACATGGTCTGCCCCAGACCGTCCAGAATCTTCGGATGAATATAGACATGTGCAAAGGGAACGTCGCCCATGTTGTACAGGCCGGTGAGCACCATGCGGGCGACCCACAACGTGATAATGTCACGGGATGTCAC
>JALQUR010000470.1 GCA_023260695.1 Planctomycetaceae bacterium | reverse complement strand
CGTTGGAGGATGCGATTGAGCTGGCCAATGTGGGGGCGGTGCCGGTGAACATCGGGGGATGGTATTTGAGCGACAGCCAGGGCGAGTTGCAGAAGTTTCGGATACCGGACGGGACGGTGATTCCGGCGGCGGCAGTTCCCGCTTCGCCAAAGCACTCTCGACCTCTGCTTTCCACTGCTTCAGAACCTGCTCATCCGCCTGATCCGCCGCCGTGATCAGCCGTGCCGGCAAAGACAGCGGATGCGAAACAGTCGCCGTCTCAGGCTGCCGCAGCAGACTCAGGAGCGGTTCATCAGCCGCAACCGGTTCCTTCGCTGCAAGCACCTGCAGCATGCGTTCTGCCAGGGCAGCAGCAGCCAGTTCCCGCATTCCCGCTGTTACAGACTCATTCAGCAACTGCCGCTGTTCATCAATCGCCACGGCACGCTGCTCAATCTGATTCCCCGGATCCAGCCATTCCAGACGTCGCCGCGAACTCTGCAGAAAGCCACTCAACGCATAGTAGTCCTCCGTCGAGATCGCATCGAATTTATGGTCGTGACACCGCGCACAGGCGATCGTCAGACCAAGGAAACTTTTCCCGAACACGTCCAGCTGATTGTCGATCCGCATGGCCTCTTCCAGCCGCACGTCAACAGGAGCATGCTTGTCCTCACACAAATACCAGAACCCGGTGGCAATAATGGATTCATTGATGCCGCTGTCCGGGTTCAGGCGGGGATTCTCCAGCAGATCACCAGCGATATGCTCGCGAACAAACTGGTCGTATGGCACATCTGCATTGAGTGCGCGAATCACATAGTCCCGGTACTTCCATGCATGTGGCAGCGGATAGTCAAACTCGTGCCCCAGCGTCTCGGCGTATCGCACCAGATCCAGCCAGTGACGCCCCCAGCGTTCACCAAACGCCGGAGACTGCAGCAGTTCATCCACCAGTTCGGTGATCACCTGCTGGTCGTCGCGAGCATCCTGCAGCACGCGTTCCTGCAGCTGCAGATCCGGAGGCAGCCCGGTCACATCAAAACAAATCCGCCGCAGCAGCGAACGCCGCGACGCGTCTGCGGCCGGTTTCAGCCCGGCCTGCTCCAGCCGCTGCAACACAAATCGATCGATCGGGCTGCGTGCCCACGACTGATCGCTCACCTCAGGTACGCCCACGTCCGCAATTGGCCGCCACGCCCAGTGTGACTGCCGACGTTCCTGCAGCGGAAATGCCTGCCTTGGTCGACTGGAGAGGGCCGCCTGCTCGTCCGCTCCCGGCCAGACAGCTCCGGAATTCACCCACTGCACCAGAATCTCAATTTCCTCATCCGGCAGCTTGTCCCGTGGCGGCATCTGAAACGTGTCGTACCGGACAGCGCTGATCAGATTACTCGAATCTGCATCGCCGGGAACAATCGCTGCACCACTCTCTCCGCCTTCCAGCATGCCACCGCGAGAAGTCAGGTTGAGCTCGCCTTCGATCTCGTCACCATCCCCGTGACATTCGAAACAACGCGACTGCAGCAATGGCAGCACCTTGTCAGTGAAGAAGCGGGCCTTCTCCTTTTCCTTTTCCTTGCCCTTCTCCTTCTCCTCGGCAGCCTCGTCAGGCGTTACTGCCAGCACTGCTGAACAACTGCATGTCGACACCGCCAGCACCGCGGCAAGGCACAGCATCGGGACCTGAAAGACGGAAAACAGAGCAGAAAGTTTCCGGAGCATCGGAGACCTGTCAGGGAAGGAAGGAGATAACGGTAGGAAAATGAAGCGGCAGCAGACACAAAGTAAGCACAGACTTCCACCGGTTCACTTGGCTGCACCACTATACAACACCGGCGAAGAATCTCGAATCAAACGGCAGGTTTGCCGGGCAAGCGGGGCAACCGACTCATGGCAGCAACCGCTCCACAGCCCGTGAGCAAGCTGTTCAGTCGCCGCCCACGGTGCCCTCTCCGCGCTCTCGGTGGAAGCCGTCTGCAGAGACAAATCGGTTGTCACAGCTCTCCGCTCCTCGGAACAGGCCACTGCAGACTCTCCTGCATTATTAGCCAGAAACGCTGCCGGAAAAAGACAGCCCCCTGAGATCACCCCTCCTGCAGGCACGCTGATGGCGGATTTCATGGTGGAATCGTTCAGTCTGTACACGCCATTTGGTCTGCTCCGCAGTCATCCAGCCCAAACCGAACTGCACATACCACCGCGTTCAAAACAGTCATTTTGCACCGGCAACCCATTCAGGTAGTTCGACCTGTGTCAACGTCAATTCGCTGCAATCGGCAGGAAGAACAATTCGGACAGCTCCGGAGCCCAATCAGCACTTGACTCTCTGGCGCCAGCAAATAGGCTTCACTTTGAATCCTTCCGGACTGCGTTTGTTCGGCCGCTCGCGGCACAAGCCAGACGCAGCCTGCTTCTCTCCAGAAATCCTTCCTCGACATGATGTCGGTTTTGCTCTCCACGCAGGAGTTCTCCATGGTTCTGTTCCGCGTTTCAGCGATTGCCATTGCCCTGTTCACGGCCGCCGGCAGCCAGTTTCTGTCGGCCGGAGAATTACAACTTGGTCCAGCTCAGGATGGGACCGTGCTGATTCGCAGCCGCGATGCACGACAGCAGCTGCTGGTGACGTCAGTTGCTGATAACGGTGCCGCCGTGGATGTCACCAGAGACACCACATGGACTGTCGCCGACCCGTCAATCCTC
This sequence comes from Planctomycetaceae bacterium, assembly GCA_023260695.1. GTDB lineage: Bacteria > Planctomycetota > Planctomycetia > Planctomycetales > Planctomycetaceae > SXXK01. The sequence continues at coordinate 824 of JALQUR010000470.1, read as the reverse complement.
AGCATTGATGAAACAGGCCTCGCCGTGCCGCTTGCCGATGGACAGACCGCAGTCACCGCAACTCACGGCGAACAGTCTGCATCAGTCACCGTGCAGGTCAGCGGATTTGCCAATCCATTGCCGATCAACTTCCGCAATCAGGTAGTTCCCATCTTCACCAAGCTGGGCTGCAACGGCGGCGGCTGCCACGGAAAATCAGGCGGACAAAACGGGTTTCGCCTTTCCCTGCTGGGCTTCTACCCGGACGATGACTACGAATTCCTCCGCAAGGAATCCCGTGGCCGCCGCATCTTTCCCGGTATGCCCGAAGCCAGCCTGCTGCTCAAGAAAGCCATCGGAGAAAGTCCACCCGGTGGTGGACGTCGCATGGAGGCCGACAGCTACGAATACAATCTGCTCTGCCAGTGGATCGAACAGGGCATGCCCTGGGGCAGCGATGATGACCCGTCCGTGGTTGGCATTGAATGCATACCGGCCGAGCGCATCGTCCAGCGCGATTCAGCTCAGCAGATCTCCGTCATTGCCACCTACAGTGACGGCTCCAAAGAAGACGTCACTCGCATGGCTCTGTTTGAACCAAACGAAGCTGAGATGGCTGATGTCACTGTGACCGGACTTGTTGAAACGCTCGATCTCTCCGGCGAAGTCGCCATCATGGCACGCTACCAGGGACAGGTCTCCACCTTCCGAGCGACCATTCCACTGGGTGCTGATACATCAGCAATGCCCGAAGCAATCAACCTCGTGGACGATGCCGTGTTTGGCAAACTTCGCCAGCTGGGCATCCCCGCCTCACAAGTCTGTGACGATGCGACCTTCATGCG
>JALQUR010000439.1 GCA_023260695.1 Planctomycetaceae bacterium | reverse complement strand
GGCTGCCTCTCACGCGTCGTGGTAAGGGTGAAACGGTGCGGTAAGAGCGCACCAGCAGTCTGGGTGACCAGCTGGCTGGGTAAACCCCATCGGGAGCAAGGCCAAGCAGAAGGGACGGCAACTCGTTGCCTCGAACCTGTCCGGTTCGTCCACCTTCGGGTAGGCTGCATGAGGTACTGAGCAATCAGTATCCCAGATAAATGAACACCCACGACAGAACCCGGCTTATCGTTCCTCTGCCGACACTTCTTCCGCTGACCGGACATTCCCATGGCAGACTCGATTCAGCGGACGCCGAATTTCGCAACCTGTCGTTGTCGGCAGAAACGCTGAGGGAAGGCTCACAATCTCCCAATTGCAAGTCTGTCCCTCCATCGCTGGTCGCCTGCCGTTCAGTTCCCTCGAATATTGATTACTCAGCCCGGCAGCCCACCCTTAGCCCGCTGCCCGCCTGCGGCCTCCGGCCCAATTCTGCTGTTGACTCAAACCCCGCTTCTCCGGCACGATCTGCCGATCTGCACGATTTCTTCCATTCCAGTCCAGAAAACTGCCGATCGCCTGCCCGGACCAGCTTCCCTGTGAGAATTCTCTCCGTCAACACAACGGACCACCTCGTGTCCTGCCGCCAAATTACACTGCTGTCCTGCCTGATCCTTTGTCCCTGGAACCGTGCAGACTGCCAGGACACTTCGCGCTGGCTGGTGCAGGAGCAACGTGGCAGCCTGACGGTGTATTCCGAATTTCCAGTCGACGTGGATACCATCGAGTCGCAGCTGCAGTTCGTATCTGACCAGCTCCGTGATCAGCTTGGTGTGGCAGGAAACGATGAGGCCGTGGAGCTGATTTTGTTTCGGTCCCAGTCAAGCTACCACAATTACCTCGCCCAGACACTTCCGGAAGCTCTGCAACGCCGCGCAGTATTCTTCCGAAATCATGATGTCAGCCAGATTTACGCGTGGAACAGCCGTTGGCTGATGGTGGATCTCAGACACGAAATCACCCACGTACGCCTGCATCAGCACTTGCCTTTTCTGCCGCTCTGGATCGATGAAGGCCTCGCAGAATACCTCGAAACAAATGCCGATCAGCAGGGTAGCTCGTCTCGCCGCGAAACCGTCCGCTGGAAATCACGGCTGGGATTTCCACCGCGGCTGGAACATCTGGAACAAGTGAATTCGGCGGCAATGATGCAGGGGGACGACTATCGCGACAGCTGGGCCTGGATCTGCTTTCTGCTGCACAATAGTCCCGCCACCCGCGATCTGCTCAGGTCCTACCTTGATGAAATCCACTCTGGTGGTGTCCCGGGCCCTTTCAGCAGCTATGCAAAGCAGCGCCTTTCCGACTTTTCCAGTCTGGCAAATTCCTATTTTCGTAAAATGCATTTTCACCTAATCTCCCGCTGAAGTCGTCAATCACCTCCTCACCCGCATGAAGAGGTGGTGTCGAGAACTCCCTTGTGTCTGACGATCTGAAGGAACGGACTCATGACCTCCAATTGCTCTCTACTCCGTGGCGCGGTTGCCGCAACCCTCATCGCCACGCTCGTCTTTCCGGCACCTTTGGCGATGGCAGCCGCCAATCCTGCACCCACACTCAAGGATGTCCGACTTGATGAAGGCGGACAACTGACAACTCGAATCGTTGACGGACAGGGACAACCCGTCGCGGGAGCAGAAGTGTCTGTGCGATATCGTCAGCAGGCAGTCGCCCATACCGTCACAGACGAGAACGGCTATGCAAAGTTTTCGGGGCTCCGCAGCGGTCCACACACGATCGTCAGTCCTGCCTCGGAAAAAGACGTGCGACTCTGGACCAGCGACACGGCACCTCCGAATGCAAGCAGCGTCTCTGTCGTCGTGAGTGATCTTTCCGTCCTGCGTGGTCAGTTCGGAGGCTTCAATCTGCCAATGATTACAGTTGTCGGTGGAACCATTGCCGCACTTGTTGTGGCGCTTGACGCCCAGAATGACGCGGATAATGCCAATGCAGCGGCAAAAAATGCTCTGCAGCAGATTGCTGATCTGCAGGAGCAACTTGACGAACACCAGCACACCAGTCCCTGAGCATTCTGCTTCACACACGACCTGTATTCGGATCTCTCTCAATCCGACTACATTCTCCTGCGAAGGCCTGATCAGCAGACTGATCAGGCCTTTGTTGTTTCAGGCAGACATTTGACTCGCCCTGGAAATGCCGCGCACTCCAAACGCCTTGCACTGCGTCCCCCCTCCATCAGCCAGAATCCTGATCGCTGACCGTATACAACCCCTGCAGCCACTCAAGTACTCGCTCATCCTCGGCAGCTGCAGCCGCTGGTTCCCCCCCCGCTGCAGCATAAGGCAGCAGATGCCTCACTTCTTCAGGAAGTTGTGACTCATCAACCGGCCCCAGCGGTATCTGCCGTGCGGCAGAACTGGCGAGCAGCGTCTCAGCTTCAGCCGATAACAGAAATCGAATCAATTGCCCCGCCGTATCCGGATGCGGACAGTTGCGAATCATTGCCACTGTATTCGGAATGCAGATCGTCGCATCATCTGACAGTCGCACCGGAAGGATCCCGACGGCTGCACCGGCATCCAGCGCAGCAAACGCATCGTCAGTGTCCGTCAATCCGAGCTCACAGACTCCGGCCGCGACAAGATCACGGACCGCACCATTGCCTCTCACTTCACGAATCCCGCGCTCGTGCAGCGATGCATGCCATGCCTGCAACTCTTCCAGCCCCTGCACACGACACAATTCGGTGTAATGAGTCAGTGTCGTACCGAACAACGGTACCGCAATGGCGACCCGGGTCAGCGAATCACCGCTCATCACAGCGTCGATCCGCTGCTGATCCCAGTCGCCTGCCGCATTCCCGAAAATCCATACGCGCAGCCGCGCCGCAAAACCCACCCAGTGCAGATCGGGAGACCGAAAGCGTGTCGGAATTCGATGACACCAGTCGGCGGAGCAGGGCTGCAGTACGCCGGCCCGACGCAGACGTTCCGTCCCCAGCGTCTGATTATTCCAGAATACGTCGCACTGCGGTGCTGCTCGCTCAGCCAGAATTCGCTGAGTCAGGCCCAGACTCTTGCTCGCTTCCTCATCGTACAGAACGCGCACCCGAATACCGCTGCGCTGCTCAAACAACTGCAGCATCTCATCCGCGAAAATCGCATCGTGCGCACAGTAGACCACCACTTCCGGAGTCTGAGCGTCCGATCGGCTGAGCCATGTCACCAGCAGCAGAATCCCCACCGCCACCAGAAACACACGCAGAAATGGCGGTTGACGACGCATTGTCACAATTCCCTCACTCAGCGCTGCCGCAACAGACTCCGGTGGCAGCAGCCGTCATCGGCATCGGCAAGTGCATACGACATGCAACGTGTCGAGCAGATCGCTGGTCACCGTCTGCTCAGCAGGCAGTGCAGACAGCTGTCGAGACAGAAGCAGCAGGGCGCCTGGCCAGCAAATGCAGCGACCCGCCGCTGCCATTACCGACCGCTGCCATTACCGACCGCTGCCATTGCAGACCGCAGGCTGCGCAGACGCAAGCGGTACCCTCAGTTCACCAGCTCGACATTCGCGGCCTCTCCGCCAATGTCGTCCTGCAGAGAAATCTGCAGCGGCTCACTTCGCTGGTCACGATTGATCGTTGCCGTCACAGTATGCAAACCAGGCGAAAGCTCGGTGGCAAACTGTGCTTCCGGTGGCATTGGTACACCGTCAATGCGAATCTCCACACCCGCCGTTGAATTCAGACGGAAGCCAACATTCCCCGGACTGGTCACTCGCAGTATCGTGCGGGCAAAACTGAGCGGAGTCTCGCGCACAGTCAGAATTGGCAAATCTTCCAGCGGTAACTCACCATTCACCCTGCTGTACTTCGGAGCAAAGGTGAAGGATGGATCATTCGTGGCCACCTGGCTCACACTGGATCGATTGATTCTGTAGAAGGCATCCTGAGTCGGCAGGACAGCTCCCCAGCTGCGGACGATGCGAGTCCGACTGAGCGTATACTCCGGAGTTCGCCCCAGCTCCGAAAGAAATCGCACCAGGTCTGCTATTTCCTGATCAGTCAGAGCATCTACCAGGCCCTCCGGCATCAGCGATACGCCCTGAGCAGTATCCTCAATCTGATCGGCCGGAATCTCCACGACCGCGTTCTCAGCAGTTCGCAGCGTCACGGATTTGTCCGATTTCGCGATCTGAACGCCAGCCAGAACACGGCCCTCAATCGTTGCCACCACAGTCGTGTGATAGTTCTCCTTCACCTTGGCATTCGGATCCAGCAGAGATTCCAGCAGATAGTCCGGCTGAGCACTGGCGCCAAGACTGATCATGTCCGGTCCCACCAGACCGCCCGCGTTTCCGATGGCATGGCACTTCAGACAGCCCAGCCGCTCGTTGCGAAACACAACTTCTCCACGGCTGGCACTTGCCGTTTCCGCAACCTGACGCAACAGCGCTGCCCGCTGCTCCGCCGTCAACGACCGTCGTGTCGGAACACTCCCCGCAGTTCTGAGCAGTGTTTCCAGCTCGGCATCCGTACGGCCACTCTCACGCAGGACTCGCATCACTTCCAGAGCAACATCTGTCTGCATAGTGCGGTCCCTGAGCGCATCTCTGAGCAGCGTGCTGCCATTCTTCGCCTGCAGCAGACTCTGAGTCACCTGGCGAGCTGCTTCGGTCTCTTCCGATTTCAGCTGCGTCAGCATGGCCGCAACCAATCCGGCACTGCGTCCCGGCTTCACTCGCGCAAGTGTCTCAAGCAGTTGCACCCGATTCACGCTGCCCGCTTTTGCCGAAACGCTGGCGACAGTGTCAATCAGTGCCGCATGCTGACTGGCTGATACCCCGGCGAGTACAGCGGCAACATCATCGGCCGCAGAATCATCCGCCGAAAGAACAGTCTGCAGCTGCGGGAGAAATTCTGCAGGACGCCACTGGGCCGCAGCAGTCAGTCCCGCTCGTCGCAACAGCTCATCGTCAGAGTCGAGCAGTTTTCCGAGCTCTGCCGCAGTCACATCCGGCACCAGTTTGCGAGCCACACTGCCTTCGAGAACAGCCTGAATCGTCGCTGTATCGCCGGCACCGGCCGCAGCAGAAACCAGACGCCCAAGCTGTCCAGCATCGGCACTGCCGGAAATCAGTCGCACCAGTCGAGCACGCTTGTCCGCCGTCAGTTCAGCCTGATACAGATCTCGCATCAGCAGTTCCACTGGTGCCCCGGCCCCCACAGCAGCAAATGCGAATGCTACCTGGTCGGCATCATTCCCGAAGTTCATCCGACCTTCAGCAAATGCGGGCTGCCAGGACGACGCCAGCTCCTTTGTTGTCAGCCACATTGCATAATCCAGGTTTCCATCCATCGGCTGCTGCAGCGGTCTGAGTGCCGTTTCAATCAGCTGCGGATCATCGTACTCCGCGACGGTCGCAGCCGATGCCGGGAGCGAATCACTCGGAAATGCGGATCCCTCGGCAATCTGCCGCTCTGAATCCTGCAGCGGAGAATAGGACAGGGCACGAACAGCCTCCAGGCGAACTCGAGGATGGGCGTCCTGAATCCGCTCCGTCAGCAGCTGACGCGAATCCGGAATCAGGTACTTCCAGTGACTCAGGACTCGCACCGCCGCTGCACGAATGCGACCGTCGGCACTCTCCAGCAATGTCTTCAGCAGCTCGGGCTGTAACTGTCTGGCCGTCTGAAAACACCACAATGCCTCAAGCAGAACATTGTCACGTTCAGCCTCAGTGAGCTGAACATTCCGCAGCCACTGCTGCAGCTCAGTTGCAATCTCCGGTCCGCGTTGTCGCAGCAACTGCTTTGCGGACTGACGCTCAATACCATCATCCGAACGCAATGACTCAAACAGGTCTGAATTGGTTCGGTCAGACATGGATCGGTACTCGCGTTTCGGAGCCCCCTTCCAGGTCACTCGCCAGATGCGCCCATGTGTGTGGTCGCGACGGTCGTCGCGGAAGTCCATTGGCTTTCCGTACGCAGCGCCGAGTATTGAGGACGCAGCCCCAGGTGGTAAATCGGAGAAGTTCTAAATGGAGCAGCTTGCATTGCCAGTTACCACGTCAACTGAGCGTCAGCTCATGTTGCTCAACGATCTCCGCTCCTGGGCCACTTTGCAAGCGCACATTACGACCATTGACTCTGAAGATGAGGCAAAGTGGTTAATGCGCGCCGAGCAAGCCGGTAAGAATCGAATTCGTATTCTTGAGAGGCTTCACTCACGGTATAATAAACTTCGTCTCGAACGTGAGCGCCGAGAGCTTAGTAAAGGTATGCTCCCGTTTTAATGAATGCCCGTCACAGCTGCTGTCTCCCCAGTTTAGGTGACTCTAGGACACGGTAACCTAGCCTAAACCTCCCGTCGGGTAAGAACGGGAGGACCAATACTGAAGCGCTCAGGCGTTCCCTCAAAGCTCAATGCGTAGCGCTTTCTCAAAGCTTAATGCGTAGGCCAAGTCTGCCACCTGAGCGCTTCCGTGTTGGTAACTCACTCCGATCAACTCATAAGGCTGAAAGGAGAACAGCAGGCTCGGGAAAAGCCGAGTTACCAACAACCGCCCCATTAGCATGAAGGTCGTGCAGTTGATTTGTAATCATCAGGCGGGAGTTCGATTCTCTCATGGGGCACCAAGCGTCAGTAGCTTAGTGGTTAAAGCAGCAAGCTCATAACCTGTTGATCGTAGGTTCAAATCCTACCTGACGCACCAAACACTTAACATTGGGAGATGTAGTGAAAGTTTGTTACGACTTCGAAACTGAGGGAATTGAGTCATTTCCCAACTATCCTCCGAAACCCGTAGGTTTAGCGCTATGGGTTGAGGGCCAAGCGCCGCGCTACTACGCGTGGGGACATCCTACTGAAAACAACTGTGTAGAGTCAGAGGCCAAAGCTGAGCTGGCAAAATACTGGAATAATCCAGATATTGAGCTAATTGCTCAGAACATGGCATTTGATATTGCGGTAGCCGTCAAGCACTGGGGCTTTGAGCTATTCAACCAAGCCACTATGCACGACACGATGGTGCAAGCGTTTCTTATTGATCCGCACGCCGCCACTTATGCCTTAAAGCCCAGCGCTGAAAAGTATCTTGGCCTGCCCCCTGAAGAGCAGGATGCTGTGTATGATTGGC
>JALQUR010000087.1 GCA_023260695.1 Planctomycetaceae bacterium | reverse complement strand
TCCGGTCCTTTTTGCGATTCCCGAAGTCCTGGTCGGTAATCGAAGCAATCACGCATTTCCGGGAGGCATCGGTCGCCTTTGGATACGCTGATGCCAGAACGTCAAAAGCTTCCTTCCTTGTCGCCAGTGGAAATATGAGTCGACGATCCACAAGCATCAACAACAAGTCGTCTGCCGTACATCGCATGTCGCGTCCTTCAGCAAACACTGCCAGCCGATGGAACACGGGTATTTCTGATTTCCACCAGCATGCGATCTGCGATTCAGCAGCTTCCGGAGCGAACTGCAATAAGTGAATCATCGCATCTCGGGCAATATCGATCAGGACATTCAGTGGATCACCTCTCCCGTAACGATCCTGTTCGTGCTCGACGATTGAACTTCGTCCAAAGTCAAGCCGCTCAATTTCGCGTTTTTCAATGGCAGCGGCAGGCACCAGTCGATGAGCCAACTCAATCTTTTTGGTTGCAAAGTCGCAAAGTTCCGCAGCCATGTGCGGCAATGCACCCGGCAGAAAATCGGTCAGAATATAGGACAGGCAGTCCGTATCGGCATTGTCCCAACTCAATTGCAGCGTCAATTCTGGTTCCGGAACCTTCGTCCTTTCATCTTCTAGTCCTGACAAAAGCGACGATGATAGATCCAAAGATTCGAATGTGATCTTCGGTTGGAGCAGGCACTCGAGGATTTGCAAGACAAAGACACGATGCTTCGTTAGCTCACATCCACGCAGCAGCCGCACTGCTCGATAACCGAAAACACACTCACGATGCTGCCGCAGGAGAATGTTGATCCATGCTCCGAAGTATTTCCCCGTTTTCTTTGATGTACCTGCAACACTGCACAGTTGATGTACCAGTTGTTTCAAAAAAACGGCAGACAACGGCGATCCGTTCTTGGTGATCAGTCCCAATAACCATGCTGGGAACCGTACGAGAACCGAATTCGCTGCAAAACGCGTAAAAATGTCAACGATGTCTTTGCTGAGTGGAGTTGCAGTCTTGTCAATGCTGGCTGCGAAGACGCCATTAAAATATCCGTTCTCAGCAAGCCAATCGCACCAATCGCGTCGCTTTACACTGCCGCAAAATGCGTCAGCCAGCGGCGGCGTCTTAAGCCAATGCTTTATCAACTCGACGTCTTTCGGGCCTTCGGGAGGTGCACGACGCACTCGCGCTCTTACCGACTTGAGCTGCGTGCTTAAACGAAGTCCCATGTGCTTCTCAAGCTCGCGCACACCGTTCGTAAGGGATTGATGCTGGTTTTCACAATTATCCGCCCTCGGATAGTCGATGACCTGAATCCCAAGGCTCTTCCAGTTGGATACATCCGTCTCATCATTCGTGCAAAAAACGTATCTTTCGCGTAGATAAAATGGCGTTAGCCCTCGTGCGAGGTACGTCATTGTTACGTCATGGTGGGAGTAACCGATGAAAACCACCACGTACCTCTGAAACAACGAGACCAAAAAACTGCTGGCCCACCCCTTGGTAATATACGCCTTCCCAAAGTCTTCATCAGTCAGCACAAGATCTCGATGAGTAACTGCTGCTGCGCCGTGGAGGTAGACTATGCCGGAAAAATCATCTCCTAAGGGGAGCGACGGCGCGACGTGTTCGGCTGCCTTTTTCTTTCCGAATACTTTCCGATTCGCAGTCGAGAAATGAGGATCAAAGTTGGTGGTAACGACTCGAACATGCTCCGGAAGTTTAAAGAGTCGGAGGAGGCTACCATGCAGTTCTGTTGGTGAGGACTTCCTGTTCAACAAGAGATGAGCTGCTGATTTGTGTACATCCCTGCCCTCACGTAGCAGCCTGCCAAGGAAGGCGTCTTCCTTTTCCACTTCCGGCGGCAATATTTTTTTGTCAGGTGCGACCTGCTCAGCAATTTGTTGTGCAAGACGTGTGAAGTCTGGCAATCCTGATGGCGGTGGAATTGAAACCCCAGCACCGCAAAAGAATACGACCTCATTCGCATCCAATGCACGCAGCAATTCGTCTGGAATCTTGAGCTCACCAAAATACATTTGTGGCCTCTTCTGCAAGCCAACCCTCTGGCTCCCGACCCTCACTCCACTCCCAGCGCCTTGAAGGCGGCGTCCCTCGGGTCAGAGTAAAAGCTGGTCTGGAATTTGGCGAACAGCTCGCCGGGGATGGTGGGAATGTCCGTTACGCTGGCCATCGGCAGGAGCACCCGCCGCGCCCCGGCGTCGTGTGCTACCTGCAGTGATTCCGCAAGGTTCTCTACTGGAATGATGTTCCCACCCAGACTCATGCTGCCCAGCACCACCATCTGGCTCTGCAGCGGTTTGCCCATCACCGCCGAACACAACGATATGAACGTCATCAACGTCAGCGAATTTGTCGCGCCCGTGTTCTGCAACTCCACCACATGCAGGTGATAGTCGTGATCGCCCGGCTTTACCGACGCACTCACTCCACTCGCATTCGCCTTGAAGTAATCAAACCCGACCTTGATCGATTCCCTGGAGCCCGTGTTTGAGCCAACTCCGGACATCTTCAGTGTGCCATTGCCCGATGTCACCTGCGGTTCAATCCGGTACACACCCAGATGCTCTGTTCCGCTGCCCTGAGCCACCGTGTGCAGGACACCCGGCTTCAACTGGCCCTCCGGAATCAATGATCCGCCGCCCTGTTCCAGGACGCTGACAAATCGTTCTTCCGATGTCTCCAGATCGATGTAACTGAAGTGCACGTCGTAGAATTCCATCCCGCCAATCTTCTTCAACTGCTCCTTCACACGGCGACGTGTTTCCAACGCATATTCCAGACAGCGACGCACGCCCTCCTTGTCGTACTTCTCGTTGGGGTACAACAGCTTCAACAGTCCCGAAACCGTGTGCCGCACGGCAATCGTATCGCGCTGATTCAGGTCTCGGCCGAGCCGGAAATACTTGCCAATCGCATCGCCGAAGCTGCGTTTCCGCATCTCCCGCACCCACTCGGAAAAGTAATCCACAATCAGCCCGAATCGATCGGTGAAGAATTCCGGACGCATCTTGGGAATCTCCCAGCCCGGAACATAGGCGTGGAAACGATCGAAAAATGCGGAATCAATCATCGCCACCGGAAACGGAGCCAGCAGGTGCCCGGTCCGCACCAGAGTTTCGACCGACTGGTTGATATTCCCCACAAACACCATCGATGCATACGCGTTGACCGAATCACGACCGCGGGCAAAGGAGCCGCTGGCCATGAAGTCCTTCATCATCTGAATCCCGTCCTTGTCCTTGAACGAGATTCCCGCCACTTCGTCAAACGCCACCACGTCCCACATGCCCACCAGCCCCACCTGCCGCCGGGACATGTTGTAAAACAAATTCGCCACCGTGGTCTGGCCGCCGGAAATCAGAATGCTGTTCGGGCTGATTTCCTTGTACATGTGGCTCTTGCCCGTACTGCGGGGGCCAAGTTCACACAGGTTGTAGTTGTTCTCGACCAATGGAACCATGCGGCACAACAAATGCCATTTCACCCGCTTCTCAAACTGCGTTGGCTCGTAGCCGCAGGAACGCAGCAGGACGTCAATCCACTCATCCTCGGTGAAGCTGTCACGCCCCGTAAATAACTCCTGCATGTCCATGTTGGGCATCTGAATTGGCTTCAGCTCATCAATCATGAACGGGGAACCCTTCTGCCCCTCCTCAAAGTAGTATCGCATCGTGATGACGGACCAGATCCCTCCGGCCAGCAGCTTCTCGTACTTCTTTACGGTCGCCGTGGTAATCTCAACGCCCCGAGTCCCCAGGTTGCTCAGATGCGCCTCATACACGTCACGCCGCTCATTCAGAGTCACCGAGACCTTGTCGATGATCTTCAGGCTGCCCCGTTCACGGATGGTCGATTTGACCTTCTCCGCCTCGTCGGGTCGCACAAAGTTCTCGGACAACACCTTCTTGACCGTGTCCAAACCCTGCTCGATCAATGCCGGATCGTCTGAGGCGCAATAGTTGCCCAGCAGGTATTCCAGCACGAACACCGGAACGTTGGCGCCTTCCTTGAGCACCTTGGTGAGATCCTTGCGAACCACCCGACCTGCAAAGTGCGCATGCAGCAGTTGATCCAGATCACTGGAAAGCACGCCGTCAGTGTTGTCTGCAGCAGCAGCTGTCGATTCGTCTGTCATCGCTGTTGATTTCTGTTGTTGAGTGCAGCCGATTGTTCGCCCACGCGATCACCCACGTGGCCACGACACCCGCACAGCCGGGATCACTCCTGAAGACTAAAAATCATCGGCAATCGCCCGGTCAATCACCACATCGTACTGCACCACGGAGAAATCTGTACTGGCATCGCGGATCTGCAGCTGATAACGACGATGCTTGTCAAACGTCTGATCACGCAACGTCAGCATCACCGATTGCTCGCGCTCCTCCGGATTGGCCGACTTGCTGGAAAACGTCAGCGTTTCAATGCTGGAGACGACCTGCTCTCCGTCGTAAATCGCCACTTTCACCGTGGCAGCCCGAGCTCGCTCTGAAACCGCTTCCATCTGAACCAGCCGAAACCGATGACTGGGGGTCGTGATCCGATGCTGCGAGCCCAGCACGGAAACGGGCACAGTGCGAATTCGCGTCTTCTCCCGAGCTTCCCCGCTGCGGGCCTGACGCACCGTAATCACCGGCACCACCACCTCCTGGGGCATGGCACCGCCATGAATAAACCGTGCACCGCCCGTGAAATGAAAACGATTGGTCCCCTTCGGAATCCAGAACTCCATCGCTCCCGCACACTTTGCTGTGACTGATGTCTGCCCGTGCCACGCCATCTGCGGTTCGGGCAGCCCCTTGCCAATCAGATACCGCTTCTTCGCTTTCACCGTGCCCGCCGGCTTGTCTTCCAGTTCGCTGCGGTCCGTTTCTGTCACCCGCGATTCTGTGAACAGAAATCCATGATCCGCCGTGACCAGCAAATAGTTGACCTGCAGCGAATTGATCAGATAACGCACCAGATTGCCCAGCTCATCAATCGCATCATGCGTCGCGTGGAAGGTATCTGATTCCGTCTCGGCGTTTTCCCCGCGTGTATCAATCTCGTTGTGATACACATACACCACCCTGGCGCCCTCCAAAGCGGCTCGCGATTCTTCGCGACGCATGGCCAGCAGGTCCTTTCCGTCAATCACCACGCCGTCCACCGTCTTCAGGATACGGCCGCGATTCTCGCTGCCCGAGGACTCCGGGTTCAGCCTCGGCGCCTACCTGATCCCGATCGCCGTGGCCCTGGCGCTGCTGCTGGTCGTCGTGCTGGTCGTCACGCGCTGGCGACGGAGGGGCGCCGTAGCCGAGGGGCCCGGCGAGGAGCCCGGCAGCCCCGAGGACCGGGCCCGGCTCGACGACGAGCTCGACCGGTTCGGGCGCTGACC
>JALQUR010000053.1 GCA_023260695.1 Planctomycetaceae bacterium | reverse complement strand
AATACGAGCGGTGTTGCGGTGTGTGGGTCGGCGACTTCGAGGTGTTTTGCACCTGCCAGCGGTGTTTCGAAAAGCGGGAAGTATTGACCCATTTTCCGCTTCACTCGTATAGTTTGCAGAGTGTGGTCTCCTCACTGGTCTGCACATCACGGCTTCCGCTGATCCTCTCAGAATCCTCTCTCCGAATTTCTCAGCCCGCGGTCGTTCTGACTGCATGCCTTTCGGCATCTGCATGCACATTCGCACTCTCCTTTCCAGGTTGCTTCCGGTCGCGGTCGTGGCATCAGCCATTGTCTGTCTGCCGATGTTGCGCGGTCAGGATACAATTTCTCAGGTGTCGCCGGTTGAGAATCGAACGCTGGACAGCACTCAGGAAATCCACATTTCGGCTCAGTACGAAGAGCTGCTGCAGTGGGAGTCTCTGGACGTGCACCTGCTGGTAGGGCGGGTTCGGCTGGAGCAGGGGGAGCTGAGTTTTTCAGCGGCTCGAATGGCCGTCTTCGTCATTCCAGTACCGAATGGATTCGACCTGGCTGTTTATGGTGAGGACATCACGGAAGCGGGTCCGACAGGACAGCAGACTCGAGCAGCGCAGGAGTTTCGTCTGCACTCAACGGCTCTGCCGCTGATGAATGTGGAAGATTCTGCAGATGCGACGCTGGCGATTCCTCCGCTGCTGCAGCGTGCTCTGCCGCGTCTGTATCCGGGCTGGGGAGAATCGCTGCAGACTGTGAGTCAGCGTTCACCGGCAGAGATATTCTCGCGTCCGATTCCAACTCTGCCTGCTCCCGGCAGTGATGGTGGAGAGCGTCAGATTCGTATCCGGCCACGGTCGAGTGAAGAGCTGCATGTGGAATCATTCACAGTCGGGCCGGAAGAGGGCACTGTTCCAGCGGAGCGAATGACAGTAATCACCGGGGGAGTGCAGGTCCTGATCGACGGCCTCGACAGTGTTTCCAGCCTGAGCGACTACAGCCTTGGCGCCCTGGACCTGTCAGCGGATCGGGTTGTGATCTGGACGCAGGCGGAGGATTCAGGTGCCCCGGGATCCGGCGGACCGCTGATTCAGTCAGCTGATGAGCGGTTTCAGGTTTATCTGGAAGGCAACATCGTGATTCGCCAGGGCGGCAACACCATCCGGGCTGAATCAGGATTCTATGATGCTGCGGGAAATCGGGCGTTGTTGCTGCGTGCGGAGCTCCGCGCGGAGGTGCCGAGTACTGACGTTACCGTTCGCGTCCGCGGGGAACGCCTGCGCCAGCTTGGTCGCGACCGATTTCATCTGCAGGATGCGTGGGTCACCACGAGTCCATACGGAGTGCCGGGTTACCGGCTGCAGGCGTCGGATATCTTTCTGGAACCTGGACAGCCACGAGTAACGGGGCGTGATCCGCGGACTGGTCGCCCGCTGTCGGAAAGTCCGCTCTGGGTGACAAGTCTGAACAACACATTCGTGCTGGGACAGATACCGCTGCTGTACCTGCCGCGGATCAGTGGTCCTGCGGAAGATCCACGGATACCGGTGCGTCGAGTCGGTGTTTCTTCTGATCGGGTATTTGGCCTGCAGGTGAGCACTGCATGGGATCTGGAACAGCTGATGGGGCTGCCGCGCAGGCCAGGACAGCGACTTGACCTGCTTGCAGACTATCGGAGTGATCGCGGGATCGGTACCGGCCTGGAGGGGGCGTGGAGCAGTACGTGGGGAAACAGTCAGGTTGAGGGTGAAGGCCGCATCTACTATCAGCAGGACACAGGTACTGACAACCTTGGGCTGGGCCGTCGTGACCTGCAGCCGGAGGATTCGGATCGTGGTGAGATCACCGGACGCTTCCGCAGAACTGGCGACTCAGGAATGCTCTTCGGTGAGATCGGCTATCTGTCCGACCGTAACTATCTGGAGCAGTATGACGAACGCCGTTTTGACACTCAGAAAGACGTTGAGACGATTCTGGGAGTGCGAAGGGACGTGGCTGCGTGGTCCGGTCAGATCTGGGGGCGCATTGATCTGAATCAGTTTGAGGCAACGACAGAGTGGCTTCCTCGAGCTGACATGTATGCATTTTCGCAGCCGCTGGCGGGTGGACTGCTTTACTGGGATCACCACTCGAGCGTGGGTTTTGCGGACATGCAGACCCTGCCTGCACCGGCAGATCTGCAGGATCCGTTTTCTCCGCTGGGACTGACCGGCATGCGCGATGCAAGCGGGATGGTGGCAATGTCGCGGCATCGGCTGAGCGCTCCGATGCGTCTGGGTGTCCTGAACTTGGAGCCGTGGGTCGGCGGTGAGGCTGCTCACTGGGGCAGTGGCACGACCGGCGGAGAGGATCGGCGATATCTGATCAATACGGGAATCCAGGCGCGTTTTTCTGCGACTCGAGTATTTCCATTTGTTCGCAACAGTCTGCTTGGAGTGAACGGTCTGGCGCATCGTCACGAGACAATTCTGGAGTACTCCTACACCGACTCATCAATGTCTCTGAACGAAGTACCGCAGTTCAACGAACTCGATGACAATGCTCAGGAGCGTTTTCGTTCGCGATACACACTGGCATCACAGGTGTTTCCGGGTGCACTTCCTGATCAGTTTGATCCCCGCAATTATGCATTGCGAACGGGGGCCGGCCTGTGGACAAGTGCCCCCTATCATGAAGTGGCGGACAGTTTTCAGTCGATCCGGCTGGGAATTCGCGAACGGCTGCAGACGCATGCGGGAAGTGTGGAGTCGCTGCGGACACGGGACTGGATGACTCTGGAAGCAGGGGCAACATTCTTCCCGAAGTCTGATCGGGATAACTTTGGAGAAGACCTCGGATTGTTCTACAGTCGTTATCGCTGGAACATCAGTGACCGTACGGGTCTGCATGGCGACGCTGCATGGGACATCTTTGACAATGCGGCTCAGGTCTGGAGCCTTGGCGTGCTGAGCCAGCGAAGTACTCGTGGCAGTGTCTATGTCGGATTACGGAATGTCAGCGTCGGTGATTATCTGGACAGTCAGACACTGGTCAGCAGTTACACCTATCAGATGAGTCCAAAGTGGATTTCCACGGCTTCGTTTGCCTACGACATTGCTCAGGAGCAGGCTCGAGGAACATCGCTTACTGTTTCCCGTGTGGGCCTGGACTGGATCCTGCATTTCGGATTTGGAATAGACTTCAGTCGCGACAACGTCGGCCTCGGGTTTTCTCTGGAGCCGCGATTTGGTGCTCCTTCGGCCACGAATCTTTCTTCCCTGATGGGAATGCAATGACGCTGCTGCGCTGACAGAACCCGCGTGACTCTGCTGTCGTCGCAGACTATGCTGCTGTCTGCCTCTGATGCTAGTCTCAGACTGGTTACCAATATGAGTCCGACCTGCGGGTCTGAACGCGGTGCCAGTGATTCGCCGGCGGAGTGAACATATGTTGCAGATTCGTCCTGATGCACCTGATCCGAAAGCCGCATGGACTGAACACGAGTGGGCGTATGATCGCCCGCTGATCGCATGTCGATTCGACCCACAGGGACGGTATGTGTTCTGTGGCTCGGAAGACGCCGCTGTGGAACGCTATCAGCTGAGCGACGGTGCTCGAGTTGATCTCAAGGGCGGTCACGCGACATGGGTCAGGACATTTGTATTCAGTGCTGATGGTGACGTTGTCGTCAGTGGCGGTTACGACGGAAAGCTCACCTGGTGGTCGACTGCAGCAGAGGCTCCGGAACCCCGGAGATCGATTGCGGCTCACGGAACACACTGGATTCGTGGGTTACAGGCGTCGCCGGACCACAGTAGTTTTGCAAGTGGCGGCAACGATCTGATGGTACGTCTGTGGAATACTGCGAGTGGAGAGCTGCTGCGGGAATTCTCCGGGCACGAAAAACATGTTTACTCCGTCTGCTTCGATGCCGCTGGACAGAACCTCTTTTCGGGCGATCTGGGCGGAGTGATCCGTCAGTGGGATGTGCAGACTGGCAAGGAAGTTCGCACTTTCGACGGGGCCGCGCTGCATTCCTTCAATGGCGGGCAGCAGGTGGATTTTGGTGGTGTGCGGACTCTGGCGATCAGTCCGGATGGGAAGTGGCTTGCTGCCGGTGGGTTGCACAAGGCATCAAATCCTCTGGGAGCAGTGCATGAGCCGCTGGTGTTGCTCATCGATCTGGAGACGGGCAAGGTTGAAAAACAGCTTACGGCTGACGGAATTACTCAGGGAGTGCTCTGGCGACTGTGCTGGCTTGCTGATGGGTCTCTGATGGGCGCATGTGGTGGCGGCACCGGGGGCTTTCTGCTGTTCTGGAAGGTTCCGGAAGAGAAGGATTTTCATCGCTTTCAACTGCCAAACCTGGCGCGGGATATGGATCTGCATCCGGATGGTGTTACGGTGGCGACGGCGCATCATGACAACAAGGTGCGGATCACTCGATTGAAGACCAAACCCGCCTGAGTTTACGGCATCCGGGAAATCGTTCCGACAGTGGTGGAATTCAGGAATCTGCGGCAATCGGCCTGCGATCGGGAAATGGGCCGTTTATGATCCGTGCGGCTGCTGCCGGTGTGGACAGCGTCCAGCTTTCCAGAGAGGACAGAGCGGTTGCATGCTGCTGGCAATTGAAACATCGGGGATGCAGGGAGAGATTGCGCTGGCGGATTCCGGGCGGATTCTGGAGGAGCGCAGTCTTTGTACAGCGGGGCGACGTCATGCTCAGACGCTTGTCAGTGAAGTGCAGCAGCTGCTGGAACAGCATGGGCTGAAGTCAGAAGATCTGTCCGCGATTGCAGTCAGCGTGGGGCCAGGAAGTTTTACCGGCCTCCGCGTGGGGATTGTTTTTGCTGCCACGCTCAGCTGGCTGCATAAACTCCCGCTGGTGGCGGTCAACACTCTTGAGGCAATGGCGCAGCAGATTCCGTCTGCAGAAACCCATGCAGTCCTTTGTAGTGATGCGCAGCGAGACGAAGTGTTTGCAGCATGGGTGGAATGGAATTACGAGCAGCAGCTATGGCGTCTGCAGGGAGATGTACAGGTTCGACTCCCCAGACAGCTTGCCGGCCAGCAGCTGGTCGCCGGGACGGTCGTGGAGCGGCATGCCGAAACACTGCTTGCTGCCGGACACACGGCTGGCACACTGCAGTTGCAGCCGAAGGCCGCTACGGTGGCGCAGGTTGGACAGCAGCTGGTTTTGCAGGGTTGCTTCTGCGCACCGGAAGAGCTGGAACCGCTTTACATCCGAGCCAGCTATGCCGAAGAGAAGCGGGATGCAGCCCTGCAGAAGCACGTTGAGGTGGATGAAGTCGCCAAGGGTGGGTGAGGCGATATGTCGCAGGGTTGCGGCTGCAGGCCAGCAGATTCGGATGGAGTTCTGTCCACTGCAGGTTTTGAAGTGGTGAACAGGCCGGAACTGAAACGAACAGCGAATACGGTGCAGGAAGAAAAAAATGGCATCAGAATCAGAAGACCAGCAGGCGGGTGGGCACTCGAGCGAAGAGCAGCCCTGGTATCGTGACGGTCTGAACTTCACCTGCAGTCAGTGCGGTGACTGCTGTACAGGTGCTCCGGGAACAGTCTGGGTCACGGACGAGGAACTGCGAGAGATTGCGGACTATCTGGACAAGCCGATCGGCGAGATTCGTCTGTTCCACACACGCATTGTGAGGGGCAGGGTATCGTTGACGGAGTTTGCCAACGGAGACTGTACGTTTTTTGATCCGAGAGCACGAAAATGCACGGTTTACCCGGTGCGTCCGGTGCAGTGCCGAACCTGGCCCTTCTGGGACTCGCATCTGGAGTCGAAGGAATCGTGGCAGCGAGTTTGTGATACGTGTCCCGGAGCGGGTACGGGGGCATTTTTCAGTCTGGAAGAGATCCGTAAGCGGGCCGACCAGTTGGAGATGTGAAGAAGACTCCGCTGATTCCCCGAAAGTACGCAGATTTACCATTTTTTGTGGGTTGAGGCAGAAAACCCTGTGCACGCTCGCCGATAACCTATCAAAGTATGCAGGAACTTTGTGCGCCCGTTTTCTGCGCCCGTGGTGGTGAGATTCTGGCGATTACGCAGGTTCCGACGACTTTTCTGGTTCTGGTCCGCCAGTATCTGCATGTTGCGGACAGTCTGATTCGGCGATAGGTTGAGGTGCATCAATGCTCCGAATGTTAACCCGCATCGTGGTTTTCTCTGCCGTTGCGATGATTCTCGGCAGTTCCCGAGGTTCGGCTCAGGTTGTCCAGGCACCTCTGACCGACGGTTTCGTCCGGAGCAGTTCAATCAGTGTTTCGATTGACGAGATGCTGGGGGTTGAGCAGGTGCGCGAAGCAGACGCTCCGTTGCTGGGGCCTGGCTACCCGTCGCTCTGGATTGCTGAAGTGCAGTTCAAGCGGTTGCGGTTGCTGCGAGTCAACTGGAAGGAAGACGGAGAGACGCGTCAGGAGATTGTGCGTTACCTGATGTACCGGGTCATACTGCGTGATTACACGGATCTGGCCGGTGCAGAGAAGCTGGAGCTGGAGACAAAACTCGCGGATTCTGAGAACAGGCCGGTGAACGATCAGAAAGAGGAGTTCACACGACCGCTGCGTTTACCAAGATTCACGCTTGAGGCTCGAGAAATCGACGACACAGTAGTTGGGGCCTGGCCGGATGAGATTCACCCGGGTATTCAGCAGGCGATTTTTGAGCGAGAACTGGGGCGTCGTGGAAGCCAGGTCAGACTGCTCAACAGTGTGGAAGCGCTTCAGGAGATTGGCGATCCAGTTGCTGCAGACGATCCGGATACGTTGTCGAAGGCGCTGTACGGTGTGGCAATCTGGCGAAACGTCGACGACAAGGCTGATTTCTTCACTGTGTATATGGCGGGCTTCTCCAATGCATATCGAGTCAGCCAGGACGAAGACGGCAACAACATCTTCGAGGAAAAGGTGATTGTGCAGAGGTTCAATCGTCCTGGGGATGAGTTTCTGCAGGAGGAGATGGAGTTCCGTCTGGTCGACTCCGCCGACATTGATGGTGACGACAAGTCTGACAATCTGCCGATGTGGACCTATCGTCGGCGCAACTTCGACTCATCGATCCGGGACTTCAATCAGATTCTGCGTCGGATTCCGACGTCGGCGATTCCCGGAGAGACAGCAGTTGCTCAGTGAGCGGACTGTCGTCCAGCTGCAGACGCCTGCATCGAGCGCGGGAAAACACAGTTTCGACTGTGAAAACTCTTGAAAAATCCCGATAATTCGTCAGACTCCGGGGCTCGACTTTTGCGGCTCCGGCTGCAATTTCAGGCTGGCGGTGTGTGATTCACCTGTGATTCACCTGTGATTCACGTCTGGATGACGCCTCAACTGGCCAGAAGACAATGCCATAGACAGCGGGTTTTGTCCCGTTGCGGGTTTGCCAATAAGGCAACCATGCGGCGGACGGCATCTTTCAGCGATGTCGGCTTGTCTGCTGGAAAAAGTCGGTGGAACTGGCCTGCTGAGCGGGTCGGGAAGTGCCAGGAACCGTGGCAGCTCCAGGAGTGGTGCTTGGTTTTCTTGCTGCAACGCTGTTATGGCAGTTGTTATGGCAGTTGTGACGGAAGTCTCCTGATGATTCAGGTCTCGTCGCCGCAGATGGCTTTTGTGAACAGAATTTTCTTCGTCGGGGTGCGGTTCGCCGGTTCCGGCATTTTTGTGTCTGAAGAGGTGTGTGATGGCTCACAAGAAGGGTCAGGGTTCCAGCCGGAACGGTCGTGATTCCAACGCGAAGCGGCGCGGGATCAAGAAGTTTGGTGGCGAGTCTGTAGTGGCCGGAAATATCCTGGCGCGACAGTGTGGGACTCGGTGGCATGCCGGCCGCAATGTCGGTATTGGCAACGATTACACTCTCTATGCTCTGTGCGACGGAACGGTCGAATTCGACAAGGGTGGTCGTCGCATGAACATTGCACCTGCTGCTGCTGAGTGACAGCTGGTCTGTTCATTTGCTGATCTGTTCGTTTGCTGATCTGTTCGGCGGGCTGAACGTGAATCTGAGCGGTACTGCTCCGGCAGGAGCAGTACCGTTTCTTTATGCGCTGACGGACTGAGAGAATGGCAGATTCGGGGACAATCAGAATCGGCCGAACACCCGGAGATTCGAATGCTTGAACTACGTAATCCCCACAGCATTCGTGCGGTGCTGGAATCCCGGCCACGTGCAGTGCGGCAGTTGCAGTTGCAGTCGGAGCAGCCGCCGGAACCGTGGAATGAGGTGCTTCTGAAGGCGCGGGAGTGCGGGGTGCCTGTCGCTTTCGGGGCTGCTTCCCACGGTCAGCGTCGGGGGCGTCATCAGACGGAGCGTACAGGTGCCGGGTCGGCGCTGGTTGAGCCTCCGTCGCCGATCCCGCTGGAATTGCTGTTGTCTGCTGACGAGGCAGGTGCTGGAATCTGGATTGCACTGGATCGAGTCCAGGATCCTCAGAATCTGGGAGCGATCTTTCGACTGGCCGGCTTCTTTGGTGTCCGCGGGATTTTGATGACAAAGGACCAGAGTGCTTCGGTGAATGGCACTGTCTGCGACGTCAGTGCAGGTGGCACAGAGAGCGTATCGTTCTCGGTTGTTCCCAATCTGGCGCAGGCTCTTGTGCGAGCACAGGAAGCCGGAATCTGGGTTCTTGGAACGTGTGAGCGGGCAGAGAGTTCGATTTATGACGTGGCCTGCGATCGCCACTGGATGCTGGTTGTGGGTAATGAAGGTCAGGGTCTGCGACGGCT
Organism: Planctomycetaceae bacterium; assembly: GCA_023260695.1. Taxonomy (GTDB): domain Bacteria; phylum Planctomycetota; class Planctomycetia; order Planctomycetales; family Planctomycetaceae; genus SXXK01. The sequence continues at coordinate 34,748 of JALQUR010000053.1, read as the reverse complement.
CACTCGTGAGCGCTGCGATCAGCTGGTTTCCATTGCTCCGACGGGACCTGTTGGTTCCCTGAATGTGGCTACTGCCGCCGCAGCCTGCCTTGCCGTGCTTCGTCGTCCCCAGGCGTTGCGTACTTAGCCAGGCAGTTCTGAGTCGGCATTCAGCTGAGGCAGCAGCCCGGAGCGAGCTCACGGGAACGCCGTGCCCGGTTGACAGAGCAGAGAATCCTGGGTGTGATTGCCTCAGAGTTGACAGATCGAGGCGCCGCTGCAGCAGCTGTTGAAGTTGGACTGGAATGAAGAAGAACGTTCTTTCCGCTGTAACATTTCTGGTCGCCGCATTGCTGCTGGTCCTCGCTGGTTTGAGATCTGGTTCCGATGTTGGGGTGCCGGCGGTCGACGGCGCTGCCGATTCGGACGAAGCATCGATCGTGGCAGGCGAAGGGCGTTTTGCGGGAATGGTCTGGATCCCTGCGGGCAGTTTCATGATGGGGTCGCACGACTCTGTTTTCCCCGATGAGATTCCGGCACATCGCGTTCGACTGGACGGTTTCTGGATGGACCGGACGGAGGTGACCAATCGGCAGTTTGCAGAATTCATTGAGGCTACTGGCTATGTCACTCTGGCAGAAAAGCCACCGGAGTTTCGCAGCCTGCAGTCGGGCAGTGAGGCTGCAGCATTGCCGATCCTCCCTGAGTTTGACGTGCCGGGATCAATCTGCAGTCTGCCTCTGAAAAGTCGCGAACAGATCGATCCACAGAAGGGCGCATACAGCTGGTGGAGGTATGTCCCTGGCGCCAGCTGGCGGCATCCGGAGGGCCCGGAGTCATCCATTGACGATCGCATGGATCATCCGGTTGTGCATGTCAGCTGGCTGGATGCAATGGAATACTGTCGCTGGGCGGGCAAGGAGCTTCCCAGCGAGGCTCAATGGGAATTTGCAGCGCGAGGCGGAGAGTCGGGCAAGGACTATCCATGGGGCAATCAGCTCACGCCTGCCGGGGAGTGGCAGGGGAATATCTGGCAGGGTGAATTTCCGGTTCAGGATACTGCGGCGGATGGTTTCGACGGGACCGCACCCGTGGGCAGCTTTCCCTCCAACGGTTACGGGCTGCTGGATATTTCCGGAAATGTGTGGGAGTGGTGTGCAGATTATTATCGTCCAGATTACTACTCCCAGAGCCCGGTGAACAATCCTGTGGGGCCGGACTCATCTTTTGATCCGCAGGAACCCGGCATTGTGAAACGAGTTCAGCGCGGCGGGTCGTTCATGTGCAGTGATCAGTACTGTGTGGGTTACCGTGTTGCTTCGCGGATGAAGGGAGAGCAGGACACGGGCGCATTCCATACAGGCTTTCGCTGTGTGATCAATGATCGCTGAATGTGAATGGTGGCTTCAGGAATCGGCCGCTCTCGCTCGCGTGTTCCGCATTACAAACTCCTCCATTCGCGCCAGTGTTTCGTCGCTGACGTGATGCTCGATTCCTTCCGTATCGATCGCGGCTGTATTGTGACTGACTCCGAGAGAGATCAGGAACTGCATGACAACGTGGTGGCGATGGCGAGAGAATCCCGCAAGTTTCTGTCCCTGTTCAGTGAGCTGGACAGGTCCGTACGGCTGCGTCTGAATGAATCCGTCGCGCTGCATCCGAGCAAGTGCTCTGGAAACTGTGACGTGGCTGACTGCAAAACGTGAAGCAAGATCGCGCACTCGGCACTCTCCCTTCTGTTCCTGCAATTCTGCGATGGCTTCAACGTAATCCTGAGTCAGCTCCGTTGCGTGGTCGCTGCGAGTGCGCTGATGGCCTTTTGTATGAGGGACGTTCTTTTTCACTGCAGCATTCAGTTGAGCATTCCGGGGTGAACGGGACTTCTGGCAGACAGCAGCATAATGAATGCTGCGATGAGCAGAAGTCTCTGCGGTCTGATGGTGGTCAGGGTGGGATTTCTGAGCGGCAGATTCTGCCACTGGGAGTTTATTTCGGCAGTCAGCATTCATTGTTGCGGCGGACTATTGCAGGAATCTGCCAGCGGAGCAGCACATGCGACGCGATGTCTGGCAGATGAAGCCGTGCTTTCGCCGGTCCCATCTTGGCTTCGAATGCAGATTTCCTTATTTCTCACAAAAGCCGTCAAGCCGGGGGGTTACTCCCTGCAGCTCACGCCCGGTCCTCTTTTGCTGGCGTTGCTGCAGAATGGCTGCAACGCTCCCACCTATCGAATTGCCCAGACGAGTTCCAGTCAATGCAAATCCCCTTCCTGCAAAGGACTCTGTTTCTGCTGCTGCTGTTGAGCAGCACTGCATACGCCCAGGAAACACGTGAATTCCGTACCTACGCAGCAACTGGTGTGGATGCCGCTGAAGCAAAGCGAATGATTCTCGAACTGCTCGGACGTGAGGCGGAGGAAACTCGGGTTCTGGTTGATTCAGAGCGGGGTGAATTACTGGTTTCAGGACCACAGACGGCTCATGTACTCACTGCACAATTGCTGCAGCGAATGCAGCGGCCTCCTGCACCGGCGGCAAAGCCAGAGGCTGCTGCCGTGCTGCGGAGTTATCCGCTGTCTCCGGGAGCTGCCGAGTCTGCAGTGGAAGCATTGCGTCAGCAGATGGGGAGCCGAGCTCGAATTGCTCTGGATGCAGCGGGTAGCAGTGTTCACGTGCTGGCCACGGCGGCGGTACACGAAGAGTTTCAGACAGTACTGACTGCGTCGTCAGGGAATTCTGTTGAGGCGCGAAACATTCAGTCTGCTGAACAGGCTCCTGATCCTGTTTCGAGGCCGACGGAACAACCCGCCGCCATGGGACGTCAGATATATCGATTCGGTCTGCTGGACAGTCTGCGGTCAGAGCAGTTGCTGCCAGGTCTGCTGGGGCCGGCAATCGAACGAAAAGGCAGCATGTTCAGCTTTGTGAGTGATACGGAACGTACTCTGTTTCTGAAGTTTGATCACAGGAAGAATATCTGTGAGCTGGCTGGAGATGGTGTTCTTGCTGAGCAGTTTCAACGGCTGTTTCGGTGTCTGGAAGATTCGGCGACTCAGAATGCAGAGCAGGCTGTGAAGATCGTGAGTCTGTCGGATGCTCAGGGTGTGCTCGTGCAGCGCGCCGTACAACTCTGGAATCAGTCCGGAGATGCAGATTCCGAGTCTGATGAAGAGCCACTGCCGGCGATTCCGCAGCAGAGTCGCTCCGGGAGCGTGCGAGGCCGAGTTCAGCCTGCGGCGTGGCAGGAAGGTGACGAACTATCGGGCCGAGATGCAGCCCCGGATCAGGGTGCCGCTGCGCCGCTGATGAAACGGCCCTCTGCGGATGTTGCTGTTGAGACACTTCCGGATCTGGACGTGATGATCCTGCGTGGCAGAGATCCGGATATTGCGGAACTCAGTCAGATCATCGAGGAAATCGAACGTCTGAGTCAGCTCACGACACCGGAAATTGAAGTGGTCTATCTGCGAAATGTCCGCGGTGATGCCCTCAATGAGGTGATTGACGAAGTGCTCGAAGATCTCACCGGGCCTCTCCAGGGGCGGGTCACAATTACGCCTCTGGTCAAGCCGAATGCTTTGCTGCTGGTTGGCTGGGGCGAAGCTGTGGAGGCGGCCTGGAAACTGATTCGAAGGCTTGACGAGGCAGTCGAACCGGAGACGCAGCTGGAGGTCTTTCCACTGGAGTTTGCCAGCGCTGCACAGGTTGAGACGCTGATTACAGAGTTCTTCGCCAGTCGGGGAGGGCTCAGTCCGGAAGTCACGGTCACCTCAGACACCCGCACAAACTCGCTGGTGATCAATGCTGCACCGCGGGATCTGGCGGAAGTACGATTACTGATTTCCCGGCTGGACGGGCAGACTTCCAGATCGGTGAATGAGGCGCGGATCATTGTGCTCAGGAATGCTCTGGCAATCGATGTTGCCACAACTGTCAACAACGCGCTGCAGGCAGCTCGCGGCGGGACAGGAGTTCAGCGTAATGCGGCTCTGCAGATGCTGCTCTCCGGGCCTGACGGGCGGAAGATTGTTGCTTCCGGCCTGCTGGAGGACATCAATCTGACTCCGGATTCACGGACCAACAGAATCTTTCTGACGGGGCCACCGGAAACGCTGCCCCTGATCGAAGAGCTGATTCGCACGCTGGATGAGAATCCGGCGACATCAGCACAGCTGAAGGTGTTTCAGATACGAAATGGGGATGCATCTGACCTCGTGCAGGTGCTCAGATCACTGTTTCCGGAAGCTGTCGGGGCAGCGGTGCCTCAACTGGCGACGGCTGAAGGAGAATCATCACTGGTACCGGTTCGATTTTCAGTTGATATTCGGACCAACAGTATTATCGCGACCGGAACGTCGGGTGATCTGCGGATTGTTGAAGTGCTGCTGCTGCGGCTTGATGAAGCGGGCACACAGGAACGGATCAACCGAGTTTACCGACTGAAGAATTCGCCGGCACTGGATGTGGCCAATGCGGTCAACAACTTTCTCCGCAGCGAACGGGTAGTGAACCTGTCAGCACCGGGACGTCAGAATCCATTCACGCAGATCGAATCCGAAGTGGTTGTGGTTCCGGAGCCGGTGGGGAACACGCTGATCATCAGTGCAACCCCACGTTACTTTGAGCAGATCATTGAACTGGTGGATGGACTGGATGAACAGCCACCACAGGTGATGATTCAGGTGATCCTTGCCGAAGTCACTCTGGACAACATGCATGAGTTCGGAGTAGAGCTGGGGCTGCAGGATTCGCTGTTGTTTGATCGAAGTCTGCTGGGCAGTATTCTTCCGGCTCCTGCATCCGGCTACAGCGCTCTGACCCCGGGATTTGATTTCAACAACAGAGCGCTCGGCAATTCCGGATCTGCAGCTGCTCTGGCTGGTGGTGCAAACGTGGCCGGCCAGGCGCTGTCGCACTTCAGCCTTGGGCGTACAAGTGCAGATACGGAATTCGGAGGACTGGTACTTGCCGCCAGCAGTGAGAATATCAGCCTGCTGCTGCGAGCGATGAATCAGTCCCGCAATCTGGAGATTCTGAGCCGGCCACAGGTAATGACGCTCGACAATCAGCCTGCATTCATTCAGGTGGGGCAAAAAGTTCCGCGAATCGTTGGAACCAGCATTACTCAGGTCGGTCAGGTCAACAGCGTGGAGCTGGAAAACGTCGGCCTGATTCTTGGTGTGACCCCACGTATCAGTCCTGACGGCATGGTTGTGATGGAAGTGGATGCCGAGAAATCAGATGTGGGGTCTGAGATCGACGGGATTCCCGTGTCGGTTTCTTCTGATGGCGAGGTGATTCGTTCGCCGCGGGTGAACATTGCGACAGCACAGACAACAGTCAGTGCTGCCAGTGGCCAGACAATTGTGATTGGTGGTCTGATCAGTTCAGACAATCGGTCCACCTCACGTCGTGTTCCATGGCTCGGAGATCTGCCGCTGGTAGGCAACCTGTTTCGTTACGACGGCACCTCCAGTGTGCGTAAGGAACTTCTGATCATTCTGACGCCGCATGTCATCCGTAATGCTGCCGAAGAGGAGATGATGAAGCAGGTCGAAATGGCTCGCATGTCATGGATCACATCGGATGTGTTCGACTGGCTCAACCCGGCAATGCCGGTCAGCAGTGAAACGGGTGGTGACGAGATACCAGTGATCTATCCGGACCGCACGCCCGGGATTCGCAGTATGGAAGAATCCGGTGTACTGCAGCCAGTACAGGAGCCGGCAGTTCCGATCCAGCCGCCTCAGCCACCATCGGTACCAGCAGCCGAAGAATGGCCGGATGACTCAGCTTTGTCAGAGCAGACGGCGGTCCCGGAAACCGCTCCACAGGGAACTGAAGATCGCGATTCTGCAGTGCCGGAGAGCGGTGTTTCAGGACGGTACCTGCCCGGTATGAGAGGCGGTCCGATAAGGCGGATTCGGCCAGGGTCAGGTCCACGAGTCATGCCGGGTGTGCGACCGAGTACGATTCAGGAACTGCCGCCACAGCGGCCCTGATTCGAAGACCTGTGCTGAATGATGGGAACTGAGGGCAGAGCATGGGACCTGCGAGAGAAAGAAGACGGATGCGACTTTGCGTTGTCCTGATACTGCTGGTACTCAGCAGCGGATGCTCGCTGGTGAATCCCAGTGCAAATCTCGGAAGCTGGTGGAATCGCAATGAGCCGCGGGTGGCCACTCAGATGGTTCCGGTCTGGTCTGATACGGTGTTACACCAGGCGGGAGAACCGGCAACTCGAGGCGTTGGTGGACGAGTCATGTTTTACGGACTGGAACGGCACCGCACGATTCGTACGGAGGGCGTGCTGGTGGTTTACGTCTGGGATGACAGTCTGGGGACATCTCAGCGCAGCCCGGATCGCAAGTATGTATTTCCTGCGGGCGACCTGGAGCAGCATTACAGTCATTCCAGAATGGGGCATTCGTATAGTTTCTGGTTGCCGTGGGATGCGGCCGGAGGTGCGATTACTCACCTGACCGTGGTGACTCGTTTTGTGGGTGTGGAGGGAACGGAACTCACTTCCAGTCCCGCACATGTCGTTCTGCCAGGTCCCGGGGACGGAAGTCAGTTTTATGAATCACTTGCGCGACAGAGATCTCTGCAGGCACCTGCGGATGCAGCAGCACAGTCACAGACGCAGAATTCAGCAGTGACTCAGGCAGCGTACACCGATGACATTGCCGGAGAGCGGGAAGCAGTGCGGCAGATTGCAGGTGGGAGAGAATCTGTATCCGTTACCGAAATTGCATTGCCGCCGGGTTTTCTGAATCGGAATCTCCGCGGTAGCGGCAGCACGGGATCTGAGCCGTTGACTGGATTTACGGGATTGCAGCAGGACGCTGCGGTCAGGGACCGGGACGCAGCAGTGGACGCTGAGGCGGTGTACGGCGACGGACAGGCGGTACCGGGGGAGAATCTCTTCGCTCCGGAAGTGTTGCGGATGCCACGGTCAGCTGATTCCGAACTCGATCAACACCGGGCTCCAGCAACAGCAGCAGTTCCGCCGTCTGCCGGTCCTTTTCAGACTGGACAATCCCGGAGAGTACTGCCTGTCGGGAGTCGACGGACACCTGCAACGAAATCCCTTGTGCCGCAGCCCAGACAGCAACAGCGCTGGCCGATTCCTGGGCAGCGAGATCCTGCAGACTGAAACTGGTGGCGGACTGCTGCAGTTCAGGGGCCAGAGTGAGTCGTTCGGCATAGATTCCCGCTGGCCGCAGCACGCGTCTGCGATTTGTTCCTCCGACGGCCGTTTCAGTGATTCCTACGGCAGCAGCGACGGCTGTCTGTGCAGTGGACTGGGCTCCGACGAAATTTCCGGCTGCTTCACTCTGAGTATTAGCGCCCACAAAGTCCCCGGCTGTCCGTGCTTCGCGAGTGAAGCGACGTCCCTGCAGTGAGCTGGAAGGGCTGAGGACTTCTGTGTCATCGGCTGCAGATCTGCTGGAAGATCCACGAGTGGACGAGCGTCCGGAAATTCCCTGCCCCAGATTTCTGGGACCAAACATCCCCTGTGCCATGGCGGAATCCGTTGCGAAAAGCAGCAGCAGAAAGGTGCACAGGTAACGCATTGCCTAAACCTTCAGAAGAACCCTGCAGGAGAGAGATGCCGCAGTATGGCGGCTGGAGTTGCGGTAGTGAATCCGGAACGGAAAAGCGGGCTGCTCCCGATGCTCCCCTGTGAATTCAGCATCGGTACTGAATGCCGGGTGGATCAAGGCGAATTCTGAGGTTCTGGAGAGTGCCTGCGGTGTCAGCCGGCTGGTATCAGCAGGGTCGTCGTTGAATTGACGACTGACAGCCAGATGGCGGGGTGTTTTGAGGAGGATTACTGTCAGGCCGGATTGAATAACTCCTGCATTCGGTGCCACTGGCACATCTGCAATAATTGTCAGCGCTGTTGCACAGGCCGGAGTTCCGCTGTCGGCTCCGCTGAACTGCGGCAGGTGACGACAATTGAGCCGTGACGGGCGTGTCAAAGAGACATTTTGCGGAGAGCTGAGGCTTCCGGAATAACCGTGTTATTCGGAGTGTTCGAGGCTAACATGCTGTATTCCCCCTGATGCCCCGCGTCGTATTACATCGGCTCGGCGGCGCCGTCCGAATCTGATGATGGTGTGCTGCATTCCTGCTGCCTCCATGGTTGCTCCCGCCGCAATTTCCTGCCTTTACGCAAAGTGAATTCGGATGTTGTCAGTTCTGCGAAGACTGTTTTTTCTGCCAGTGCTCACGATCGCCATCACAGCGTCGCTGCCGGGCAGTGTGCGTGCCCAGTCAGAAGATGCTCCGGCCTTTGCAGCGAATATCGAGCGCCTTTCGGACAGTGATGTTGTGGCTTCAATCCAGCTGTCACCGGAACAGCGGGGACAGGTGCTGCAGATTCTGGCAACTCGGCAGGCGGCGGTTGCGGCGGCAACAACTGATGAGGCGAAGGCGGCTGCAGCAGCGACGGCGGAAGCAGGATTGCTGCAGACGCTCACGGAAGATCAGCGGCGTCTTTTCAACACACTATTTTCCGGCAAGTCGCTGAAGTTCAGTTTTCGTGCTCAGAAGTGGCCCGATGTTCTGGCCTGGCTGGCCAGTGAGGCAGATCTTTCGCTGGTCATGGATACTGAGCCACCGGGCGTGTTCAGCTATACCGACTCCAGTTCCTACAGTCCGGCTCAGGCCATTGATCTGGTGAATGGCTGGCTGCTCACTCGTGGCTTCAGTCTGGTGCGACGCGAGCGGATGCTGATGTGTCTGGATCTGAAGGGTGGCCTGCCGGAAGGCGCGATACCGCGAGTTGTGCCGGAAGAACTTCCGGTGCGGGGACGGTTTGATTTTGTGAGTGTACTGTTTCCGCTGAATGACCGCCCTGCGGACACGATCATGGAAGAAGTGACTCCGTTGCTGGGGAAGTACGGGAAGGCCGAACTGCTGCCGGGTACGAAGCAGATTCTTGTCGCAGACACGGTCCTCAATCTGCGTGCCGTGCAGTCGGTGCTGCAGGCTGTGCCGGAACAGCCCGCGGAAGACCTCCGATCGCGGCTGGTGGTTTATCCGACGCAGCACGCGAATCCGGATCGAGCGGGAGAAGTCCTGCGGGAGCTGATCCAGGGGACTGTGGTGGTTGATGCTGTTGCCGGTCAGATTTCGGTTTACGGATCGGCGGAGGCTCAGCTGACGGCAAAGAAGGTGCTGGAGCAGCTGGAGAGCTCTCAGGGTGAAGATGCTCGACCTGTTCTGCAGGTATACCCTGCAATTGTTCCGGACCCGCTGCAGCTGGTCGCGACTCTGCAGTTGCTTGCGCCACAGGGGCAGTTTCGAGTTGATGCCACGGCAGGAAAACTGATTGCGTGGGCATCTGCCGCGGATCAGGAGAAGATCCGCAGCTCACTGGAGCAATTGCTGCAGGATCAGACGAGTGCCGGGCCACGTGTTGTGGTGTACGAGACGGAGGATATCGGAGCGGTAACCGTTTCCACGATTCTGGCGGGACTGGTTCCCACGGCGCGGGTGACGGTGAACAGTGCTGGTCGAGGTCTGGTTGTGCTTGCCAGCGATGCTGATCACCAGCGGGTCGCTGAGCTGCTGCGGCAGCTGCAGCAGAATGCGGAAGCACCGGAGCAGCAGCAGGAGCTGAAGGGTTATCCGGTGAGTACCGCGTTTGCCACGACAGCGACGAGCCTGCTGACATCCGTGTTGCCGAAGGTGCAGATTATTCCGGACACAAACGGGTCGCGTCTGCTGATTCTGGCGCGACCGGCAGAGCATGCTCAGGTGGAGCTGCTGCTGAAGAGTGTGGAAACTGCAGAGCGTGCGGAGCGAACTCTGCAAAGCTATTCTCTGGAGCAACTGAATCAGACGACGGCAACCACCATGCTGGCGACTCAGATTCCCACTGCAGCGGTGACTGTTGATGCAACGAATCGGCGGTTGCTGGTGATGGCGGGACCGGACGACCACAACCGTGTCGCGGCGCTGCTGGATGAAATTCGGGTTCCCGGTTCCGAACTGAAACTGCAGTTTTATGAGCTGGAGAATACTCCGGGAGCAGCGGCGGTCAGTACTTTGTCTGCACTGGTTCCGCAGGCTGTCGTAACACTTGATGCAGCACTGAATCGGCTCCGCGTGATTGCAACGGCAGACGATCATCAGCAGATCGTGACGACTCTGCAGACACTGCAGCAGGCCGCCGGTGATACAGAGCGATCACTGCAGTTCTACCCGGTGAATTCTCAGGTCGCAGCTCAGACGCAGGCCCTGCTTGCTTCCACATGGTCGGATGTCAGTTTCCGACTGACGGCTGAGGGGAATCGTCTGATGGCGCAGGTGACTCAGCAGCGTGACACGGAGATTCGGGCATTGCTGGAACGCCTGCAGCAGGAACAGCCATTCTCAAGTGATCGTTCGTTGCGACTTTACTCCATCCACGACCTCGGAGGGAATGCGACAACGGTATTGCAGGCTGCCGTTCCGGCGGCGTCAATCAGTATCGGGGCTCATGCTGATCAGCTGATGATTGTCGCTACGGACGCTGAGCATATTCAGGTGGCTGAACTGCTGCAGCAGCTGCAGCAGGTTCGTCCAGCTCGGACAGAGAAGGTACTGGACGTGTATCCGTTGCGAGGCAGTTCTGCGAGTGCAGTGCTGCGTGTGCTGCAGCCGCTGGTCGATACTGGAGTGCAGCTGACCGTTGATCCGGGTGGCCGGCAGCTGTTTGTGCGGGTTCCTGTTGATCGGCAGGCAGAGGTCAGAAGCCTTGTCGAATCGATTACAGCCGGACTCGCGGACAGTGGCGATCGTGAGACCAGATCATACGTTGTCGGTGCTCCCAATGCTGATGAGGTCCAGGAAGTGCTGCTGGCATTGTTTCCCGATGCCACGATTGTGACGGATGCCGATCGCAAGATGATCGTGGCTACCGCGACCAAAGCTCAGCATGAGACGATTGAGCAGGTGGCGTCACAGATGCGAGGCACGTCTACCGGAGCAATTCGGCCGCAGCCGAAGATCTACCAACTGCAGAGTGTGGATGCAGAGACGGTCCGCAATCTGCTTGATTCGATGTACAACCGCTATGACAACGTGCGCGCGACTATCAGTGCTGAAACCGGCAGTCTGATCGTTCTTGCTCGGGAAGATCAGCACGTGTCCATCGCCGAACTGATTGCTGAACTTGATGTACCCGGTGAGTCTGTTGAGCCGCATGAGCTGGCGGTCTTTCGACTGAATCGAATGGATGCACTCTCGGTGCAGGAAGCACTCCAGCCACTGCTGCCAGCGGGTGCACGGGTCACACCGGACCGTATTGGCCGGCAGCTGTTTGTCAGTGCACCGTCTGGAAAGATGGCTGCGGTGCGGGAACTTGTCGGGCAGATGCTGGCATCCACCGGAGCTCCGGGTGATGGACTGAAAACACAGAGTTACTGGCTGCGACCATATGAAGCGGATGAAGCTCAGGAAGTTCTGGAGCGACTGATGCCGGATGCCGTGCTGGTGACGGATGCTGCTGACGAGGTGCTGGTGGCTACTGCGACACCTGAGCAGCATGAGACGATTCAGGAAGTTGTTTCTCAGATGATGAGTCGTGAGGGCAGAGCTGACGCCGCTGTGCCGCGGTCCTATCGGCTGCGTACGGCAGATGGCCAGACCATAGCTCTGGCATTGCAGACCATGTTTGGTCGAACGGACAATGTTCGAGTTTCCTATGATTCCGGCAGCAATTCTCTGCTTGTGGTGGCTCGCCCGCAGCAGCACGAGATGATTGCTGGACTGGTGCAGGAAATGGAACCTCCGGTGTCAGCGGAAATGCCAAGGTCGATCGAGGTTTATTCTCTGCCGGGAGTGGATGGAGATACGGTGCTGGAGGTGATTCAGGGGGCACTGCGTGCTGTTGATGAAGGGGCGAGTGTTTCCTGGGAAGACTCCACGCAGCAGATGATCGTTTCTGCCAACGCCGCTGGTCAGGCTGAAGCTCGAGTGGTCACAGAGCGATTTCAGGAGAGTGACGAGCGCGAGACGGCTGTGATACAGCTTACGATCCTGTCGGCTGATGCAGCGGTGAATGCGATTGAGGGCCTGTTCGGAGCTCCGTCCAGCTATTCCTCCCGTTCTTCCTCAGGTTCTTCCTCAAGTTCGCCTTATTCACGGCGAACGCGGTACAGCGGACCGATCGTGCAGGCAGATGAGGACCTTGAACAGATTCTGATTCGAGCAACTCCGCGTCAGATCACGGAGATTCGTGACCTGTTGTCACAGATGGGTGAGCCGGGTATCGCTGCAGGCAGCTCGGCTGGTCGCCGCAGTGGATCATCGATGCGAGTGATTCCGTTTCCCGGTGATTCGGAGGAGACTGTTCGCAGGATCGAAAACCTTTGGCCCTCATTGCGAAAGAATCGAATTCGTATTCTGCGGCCTGGTGAGCTGGCCCCACAGGCGTCACCGTCGAGTCCGCAGAGTGGAACAGATCCTGCCAGAAGTAAAGAAGGCGCTGAGTTTCAGAAGGTTCCTGCGTTTTCATCCGCTGTGATCCCGACGGCGCTGGAATCTGCCGCTGATGAGAGTGGAGATGAGAGCGTTGATGAAGTTATCGAAACTGATGAGGCCGCCGATGTGATTGTCATCCCGGGATCCGGAACCGTGACAATTGTCTCTGAGGACAAATCGGCGCTGGATCAGCTGGAGCGTCTGCTGAAGAGCCTGGCAGCAGTTTCGGGAGTTCGCAGAAGTCGGGACTTTGCGATTTATCAGCTCCGCAATGCGGGTGCTGAAGATGTGGCGGAAACGGTGGAAGCGATCTATGAGAGTCCGGCGGGTCGGCTGGCTTTTGGATCTGTGGTGCTGGTGCCGGAGACGCGTCTGAATGCACTTCTGGTTTACGGCAACAGAATTGATCGCGAGCGGATCGAACAGCTGCTTGAGGTTCTGGATTCAGAGAAGGTCCCGGATTCGGGCCGCGTCTTTCGGACAGAGGTGATAGCGGTGCGATACGCATCGGCGGGTCAGATTCTGGACGTGCTTTCGAGCGTCTATCAGACGGAACTGGCAGCAGGTGGAAACCGGCGACCGGTAACGATTCCTGCCGGCATTGATGCTGAGGTGGCGAGTGTTCTGCGGCAGTTGAATGCCCGTAATTCAGCACCGCTGCTGACAATTGAGGTGCAGCAGGAAACCAATTCTCTGGTTGTGAAAGCACCTCAGGCTCTGATTGAGGAATTGCAGGAACTGGTGTCTCGACTGGATGAGTCTGCTCGCGACTCTCGAGCTCGTGGTATCCGCCTGATTCCGCTGCAAAAAGTGAATTCCCGCCGTGTGATGCAGATCCTCGGTGATGTTCTGGACGAGTAGCCTGAGATTCTCGGATTCGGTGAGCAAACCGGACAGCTGCGGATTACAACAAAAATACTGAAAATACTGATTTTACTGCCGATTTTCGGCATGCGTCAGCCCTCAAAACTGACGAAAACGGGGCATTATGGATTGTCACGTGTGTCTGACTCAAACAGGCTATTGAAGGGGTCGAATTGGCCTTCTAGAATCCTTCCTGCTGCGGTTGGGCAGTGACATTCTGTCCATCATTCGTAGTCCCGCCAGATATCCCACCTTTGTATTGCCGGCGCATCCTTCCCGTTGTCGGCTCAGGATCATCACATCCATGAGTACACCGCTTTTGGCGCGTCCCTCCGCGCGTACAGAATCAACGCCTCGACTGCGTACGGAGCAGCTTCAGGAAGCACAGCGGGCCTTTGAAGAAGGTGGAATTGCTGCTGTTACCGGTTTGTTTGGATTTGCCACGGATCTTCAGGCTCTGCAGGCAATTGGGACTTCGCTGTTTCTGCCGCTGATTGACCTTTCGCGGGAAACCCCGGATAAATCGTTGCTGGATGGTTTTCCGCTGCGTCTGGTGCATCGTTACGGGGTATTTCCGACCCGCCGCGAGGAATCATCGCTGCAGATTGTGCTCAGCAATCCGTTCGACGTGCGTGCAATTGATGCTGTTGCGGCGGCAACCGGGCAATTTGTGTCTGCAGTCATTGCGCTTCCGCATGAAGTCGCAGGTCTGATCAAGACACACCTGGGTGTCGGGGCTCAGACGCTTGACGGTCTGATGGCTCAGACGGCAGAAGATCAGGAAGAGCTGGAACTTCTGAGTGCACTGAGCCTGGAAGACTCTGAAGTGGCGGCGATGGCGCAGCAGGCTTCAGTAGTTCGGCTTGTGAATGACATCCTGACAGAAGCAGTTTCTGCTCGGGCGAGTGATATTCACATGGAGGCTCAGGCGGGCGGGATGAAGATTCGCTATCGCATTGATGGCGTACTGCAGAATCAGCCTGTATCTCCGGAACTGAATCGCTTTCAGGCTGCAATTCTCAGCCGTCTCAAGATCATGGCTCGACTGAACATCGCAGAGAAGCGCGTTCCTCAGGACGGTCGTATCAAGCTGCGAGTCTCTGGTCGGGAAGTGGACATCCGCGTTTCCATCATCCCCATGCTGCATGGTGAGGGTGTGGTGATGCGAGTGCTGGACAAGGACGCGATGAAGTTTTCGCTGTCCGGGGTCGGTATGGAGGAGGATACCTGTGCACGGTTTCGTGAACTGATCCGGATGCCTCACGGGATTGTCCTGGTCACTGGTCCGACCGGTTCCGGAAAGACAACAACGTTGTACAGTGCGCTGGCAGAAATCCGCAGCGAACGCAACAAGATCATCACCACCGAAGATCCGATTGAATATCAACTGGAAGGCATCAATCAGATTCAGGTGAACCATAAGGTTGGTCTGACATTTGCTTCGTGTCTGCGGAGCATTCTGCGTCACGACCCGGACGTGGTGCTGGTGGGTGAGATTCGTGACTTTGAAACCGCAGAGAATGCCGTTCAGGCTTCGCTCACGGGTCACATGGTGTTCAGCACGCTGCACACCAACGATGCTGCCGGTGCATTCATGCGACTGAACGATATGGGTGTCGAACCATTTCTCATCAGCAGTACCGTTGAAGGCGTCATGGCTCAGCGTCTTGTCCGCAGGCTGTGCCAGCACTGCCGCGAGGCGTACATGCCCTCTGCTGATGAAGTTCCGCCGGACTTCCCGCAATCGGTTTATCAGTCTGGTCGTCCCATCTATCGTGCGCGAGGCTGTCGGCAGTGCCGCGGGACTGGCTATGCAGGTCGACTTGGGATTTACGAACTGCTGGTAACCGATGACAATATTCGTGTGCTTGCGGCAGAGAAACGCGGCACTGCGGCCATTCGACAGGCAGCTGTCGAAGCCGGAATGCGAACGCTTCGTCAGGACGGCTGGCTGAAAGTTGCTCGTGGCGAAACCAGTATTGAAGAAGTACTTCGAGTAACGCGAGCGGACTGATTGCTGCGACTGTGACCGATGCAGAGAACGGATGCTTCGTTTTGCTGCACTTCCGGTCAGTTCCAGCTCGTTCCTGAGATCTGGTAACGAACAGGGAATCCATTGCCGGAGTTCTCCTACACCGCCCGAACCATGGCAGGTCAGGACGTCAAGGGTCTGATTACGGCTGATTCACGTAACGACGTGATGACCATGCTGGCCGGGAAATCGCTGTATCCGCTCAGTGTTGCTCCGGCGCGGCAGCCGCTTCTGAAGCTGCAGTTCCGTCGCGGAGTGAGTACAGAAGTTCTGGGGGCGACGCTGACGCAGCTCTCTGATCTGCTGCAGAATGGCGTGCCACTGCTGCATGCACTGGACCTGCTTGCTCAGCAGACCCCGCAGGAGACGATGCGTGAAGTACTGTCAGATATCCGAACTCGGGTTGCGGACGGCCGACAGCTGCATGAAGCGATGGCCATGCATCGACACATTTTCGGTGACCTGACATTGTCCATCGTTCGTGCAGGAACAGAGGGAGCATTTCTGGAATCGGCATTGCAGCAGACGGCGGAGTTTCTGGAACGGCAGGAGGAGCTGCGAGCAAAGGTCCGCGGCGCGATGGCCTATCCGGCATTTCTGGCGATTGCAGGCAGCACAGTCACACTGATTCTGATTGTGTTCTTTGTTCCGAAGTTTGCCGATCTGTTTGCTGAGCTTGAGCGGGCGGGGACACTTCCGATGCCGACGATCCTGCTGCTGTGGCTGAGTGATACACTGGGACGTTACGGTCTGCTGCTGCTGCTTGCCCTGGGCGGAATTCTGTACGGGTTCAAACGCTGGTGCAGCTCTGTCCGTGGGCGCGAGCTGCTGGACCGTTTCCGAACGCAGGTTCCCGTTTTCGGCCCGATCGCTCTGAATGGAGCGGTATCCAGGTTTTGTCGAATTCTGGGGACGCTGCTGAGAAATGGTGTGCCGATGCTGAAGGCGCTGGAGATCAGCAGTGACTCGGCCGGAAATGTGGTTCTGGGGCAGGCGATCCGGAATTCGGCAGAGAACATCTCTGCTGGTGAAGCACTTTCAACGCCTCTCGCCCGCTGCGGACTCATCCCGCCTGGAATCATGGCCATGATCAGCATCGCGGAAGAGGCGAACAATCTTGAAACAGTGCTGGCAAGTGTTGCAGACGGCATTGATAAGAAGGTGGCCAGGCAGCTGGACACCATGGTGCGTCTGATTGAACCGGCACTGCTGATGGTGATGGGCAGCGCGGTGTTGTTTGTGATTGTTGCGCTGCTGCTGCCTGTGTTCGAAATGAGTACGTCGATGAGTTGATTCTCAGGATGGTCTTTCCATGGACAATCCTGTTGGGCTAATGTGTGGATAAATCTGTCCTCCATGGACTGAGAGCGGGAATCGCAGGGACGATTCAGCCTGCAGATTACTGAAAGGAACTGTGATGCGATTAGTGTGTACCAATAAACAGCGTCGATCTTCTGTGATGGTTTCAACGGCAGGGCGAGCCGGCTTTACGCTGACAGAGCTGCTGATTGTGATGGCGATTCTGGTACTGCTTGTGTCGATGATCGGACCGCGACTTCTGGGCAGCAAGCAGAAGGCGGACATCAATTCTGTGAAGACGCAGATTGGCATGTTCCAGTCAGCGCTGGAGCGATTCGCAGTCGATATGAATCGGTTTCCTGCATCCGAAGAGGGACTGATGGCGCTCGTTTCTGAGCCGTCCGGCGATGGCGGTGCCAGTGCTGAGGGCGAGGACAGTGGCGCGACTGCGGGTGGTTCCGGAAGTTCCTGGGATGGGCCTTATCTGAAGACCGAGACGCTGCCCAGGGACCCGTGGGGTAATGCCTACAGCTACGAATATCCGCCGACTCACAATGGTCTGGATTTGCCGGATATCTGGTCCTTTGGCCCGGATGGCCAGGAGAACACTGACGATGACATCGTCAGCTGGACTGGCGACGGCAGTGGATCCGGAGCATCGGATGAGTGAGAGTGATGAGGGCGCAAATCCACAGCGTTCGGTATCTGCCAGGGGCCTGCACGCCTGAATTGAAGTGTGCAGGTGAAGCGGGGCTGCGTCTGTACCGGCAGCGGCTGCGGACGCGTTGTGAGCTCGGGTATTCGCTGGCAGAGCTGCTGATCGTGATGGCGATTCTGGCGGGACTTGCGGGAATGATTCTGCCGAGTGTCCGCGGACCGCTGGACAAGGCCAGGATTCGTCGCGCGGGAGCAGTCACTCAGGAATCGCTGGCAAAGGCGCGATCGCTGGCTATCCGCAACGGCAGGGCAGTGGAGTTTCAGTGGGAGCCCGGCGGACGACGATTTCAGATTGTGGAGGTTGTTGCTGCGACTGCTGCTGCCGTCACCGTGATCAGTGACGCTGCTGGTGCGTCTGCTGACATCGCTGCGGAGACGCCGTTGGTGGAACTGGAGACTGCTGCGGATGCCGAGTTGTTGCCCGGCGACCAGCAGACTTCAGGGTTGCTGCGTGCAGGGCTCCTGCCGGACGGGACGCAGTTTGCCGGAACAGGTGATTCCGAGGTGACAGTGGCAGCGGAGGAGCCTGCGGCGGTGGATGCGGCTGTAGCGGCGGTCGCCTGGCGGAGTGTGCGTTTCTCTCCGTCAGGGCGAGCATCGGCCAGCGACGTGATTCAGATTGGTGGCAGCAGAGACTTTGTGGTTGATGTTTCCGTTCGTAGTCTGACTGCGATGGCAGTGGTGAGTGATCCTTACCGCCCCCTGCAGACTCCGGTGATTGATGCAGGTGCTGATGCTGCGGCGGCAACAAACGAGGTTGCGCCATGATTTTTCTGATCCGGCCAGCGTGCAGGCCAGGGAAGTGTGCCTGGCGGGAGCGGGCAAATCCGCGGCGGCAGGGTTTTTCCCTGATGGAAGTGGTAATCGCCACGGCGTTGCTGATGGGCAGTGCAGTGGTGCTCTCTCGTCTGGCAGGGATGGGGAGAGAACAGGCGGTGCGTGCTGCAGTCCGCACGGAACTGCAGCAGGTCTGTCAGCAGACGATGCAGGAGATTCTGCTTGGTGAGCGTTCGGCAGGGATGATTGAGGACGCTCCGTGGGAGCAACTGCGGCTGCCGCCGACGATCAGCACTGGCGGGAGTACACTGGCTGGTGAGACATCTCTGCGCGAAGAACCTGCTGGTGCTGCTGAAGGAACGCCGGAGTTTCGTTATTCCGTCAGGATTGCAGCATTGCCGGCACAGCCTGGCATGTGGAGTCTGACTGTGGAAGTTGCTGAGGGAGATCAGCAGCAGCAACGACGGCAGCGATTCAGTCTGACGCAGTGGATTGCAGGTGAGCCGGAACAGGGAGCGTTTCAGGAACTGGATCTGCGTTCGCCCGATTCTGTTTTTCCGGTGGCACCCTCAGCGGGAGAGAATCCATGAAGGTCGCGCCGGAGTACCTGAATCAGGGACCTGAAGGCCGGTCGCGGTTGGTTCACACGAGCTGGGCTGTCGCCGCGGGGCGTGCTGGATTCACATTGATTGAAGTACTGATTGCTTCGTTGCTGACGTCAGTACTGATGACGCTGATCTGGTCCATGCTGTCGCTGTACAGCAGTTATCTCACGGCAGGGCGACAGCAGAGTGAAGATCGGCAACTGCTCCGCAGCCTGCTGCAGCTGCTGCAGGATGATCTTCAGCAGACCTCGCTTGCAGGGAGTGGACTGCAGGTGAAGTTTGCTGAGGATGTACTGAGCGAATCGGAAACTGGTATTGAGGACGCTGCGGAGGAACAGGTACTGGATTTGTTCGCTGCTCCCGCGGAGATCATGACAGACGTCGACCGGGTCCGAATTGCTCTGGGAATGCCTGGGGGCAGCTTTCCCCCGCTGAGGACATCCCTGCTGGGATCGATCGACAGTCTGCGTCTGCGAAGGGAAGGAACTCCTGCCGAACTGGATCAGTTGTCGGCCGGTCAGAGCATTGATCTTACTTCTGCTGACGCCGGTTCTCTGGAATTCGGTACCGGCGCCGGAGAGCTGAATTCCGGATTTTCCGTTCTGCCCGGGATGAATGCAGACGGGCTGGATGATGCCGGTACAGCGGGGGCCATGACAATCATCCCAACGGGAAAGAAGGTTGTGCTCTGGATTTTTCAGCCGTGGATACAGGCTGGGAGTGAACAGTCTTATCTGCCATCGGGATTATGTCGGATTGAGTGTGATCAGTTGTTACTGCAGGCAATTGCTGTGGAAGATCCTGATGCCCGCACAGCCGGCGTCCCGGACCTCGAACAACTGCTCCAGGAACTGTTTCCACAGCAACTGATCAGCGCAGGTCCGGGTGCTTACGAGAGTGAGCTCCCGCCGGCAAGTCTGCTTCCTGTGGCAATGCGTCCACGGGTGGAACTGATCCCGGAAGTGATCAGTCTTGAACTGAGTTATTACGACGGTAATCAGTGGCTGGACACGTGGAACAGCGATGGTCGCAGGGAATTGCCGATTGCCGTGAAGGTGCGACTGCTGATGTGTCAAAGTCGCGACCTCGAGTCAGTGCGGCAGGCATTTGGTGGTGGCAGCGGAACGTCGGCTCCGCAGACGCCAGCAGATGCCTCGAGCGACGGTGCTGAAAGGACGTCGGCCGAACCTGAATTCCCGCCGCTGGAGTGGCATGAGTTTATTGTTCCGTTGCAGACCATTCGCGGAAGTTCTCCTTTGACTCTGACTTCCGATGCAGAGCTGCTGGGTTATCTGCATCCAGGAGGGCTGCCATGAAGCGTGCTGGCCGGTGGTGGCAGGGACGGGAATGTGATCGGGCAGGTGTAGTGCTGATCATTGTGCTGGTGGTTGTGATGATGGTTTCATTCGCCGGATTCGGGTTCCTGGGGGCAATGTCCACCGAATACGAAGCGACGGTTCTGCGGGGGAATCTGCTGCAGGCGCATGCAACGCTGGCAGCCGCCGAATCGCAGGTGACATGGCTGGTCGGATTGCCACAGTTGCGCAGAGAACAGCTGGGCGGTGCAACACAGAATCCGGACCTGTTTCTGGGGCGACTGGTTGCCCCGGTCAGCGGAACAGGTGGGGCGACGGAAGTCTCGACTCAGCTGTTACCGTCAGGTCCTGGTCCGGAAACACGTGACATCTGGAGGTTTTCGGCAGTGAATTCCGCTCGAGCGGCGGACGGTGCAACCACAATCAGATTCGGGCTGAGCAACGAATCAGCGCGTCTGCATCCGGGACGTGTACTGCAATGGGAGCAGGCTTCTCCGGGAGCGGGACGAGAAGCGTTGCTGCAGCTTCCCGGCGTGACACCAGTGATTGCTGATTCTCTGCTGGACTGGATGGACAGTGATGAGACGGTGCGCGAATTCGGAGCCGAGTCGGAGTACTATTCGTCGCTGCCGTTTCCCTATCGATGCGCCAATTCAGTGCCAGTCGATCTGCAGGAACTCCTGTTTGTGCGCGGGATTACTCCAGCAATTCTGTATGGCAGTCAGAGCAGGGAAGGGCTGCTTCAGTCTGATGCAGCAGGGATGCCAGGTGATCCTCAGGCTGTTGTCAGTGCCGGGAATGAATTGCTCAGTGGCGATTCAGCAGAGCTGTCGATAACCCCGGATCTGGTGGGTCAGAGGAGTGACAGCGGCGCAGATGTGCGTGGTCTGGCGGAGTTGCTGACGCTGTGGTCCGCCGAGAGCTCCCTTCGTCGTGACGGGCAGAACAAGGTTTCGCTGAATCAGACGAATCCGCAGCAGCTGCAGTCACAGCTGAGCGGGTTGTTGCCGGCAACGGTCATTGACTTTCTGATTGCTGCACGAACCTATGGTCTGCAGAGTGCTGCGGTTCCGGCTGCAGCAGATGGACTTTTCCCGATCGCTTCACTGGCAGAAGTCATTGATGCGACGGTGAATCGCCCTGCTGCTGCCGGCGGTCCATTGCCCAGTCCGCTGCGGTCTGAGCTCCCGGATGCTGGCATTCTGTTCAATCAGCTGTGTGATGCCGTGACGACCGACACACAGCCTCGAACAGAAGGTCGTATTCAGCTGATGCTTGCGGATCAGGTTGTGCTGCGGGCCATCCCGGGGCTGACAGCAGAAGCTGCAGCGGCAATTGTATCCGGGCGGGAGTCACGCACTGCCTTCGAAACCGATTCCCTGCTGTGGCTGGTGAGTGGTGGTATCATGACGATTGAGGACTTTCGTAAGGTCTTTCCGGAATTGACTGCTGGGGGTGACGTCTTTCAGACGGAACTGATTGTTTTTCGTGAAGCCGGAGGGCCGATGCTTCGACGGAGGCTGGTGATTGACGGAGCTTCCAGACCTGTACGTCGCGTGGCCTGTCAGGATACCACGGACCAGCCGCTTCCATGTCGTCGCGAGCAGTTAATGCCAGCTGCATTGTGAGCGGACTGGGAATCCACCGGGGAAAGAAATACTGCGATGCCAAGGATACTGGCCGTCAATCTGGATGCAGGAAAGCTGCGGTATGTGCTTGCCGACGGTGAACGCTCCGGTCAGCTGAAGCTGCTGTCACTTGGTGATCGAGCATTGGCAGGTTCTGCTGTGGAAACAGCAGCTGGAATTCGTTCGCTGGTCTCCGAGTTGAAGTGCGAGCGGGGCAGACTGCTGCTGCTGGTCAGTCGAGGTTCGGTGGATTCCGCGACGTTTCGATTGCCACCAGCAACAGAGGAAGAGCTGCCGGAGCTGGTGCGAAACGTGGCGTTGCGCGAGATTCCGGCGATTAACGACGCGACACTGCTGGACTTCATTGCTTATCCAGCCGAGGAAGACGGTGGTCAGACCGTCAGCGGCATGTCGCTGGTACCGGAAGCACAGCAACTCGTGGAAGAGGTGCTGAAGAGTTCCGGAAAAACCGCAGTGAAAATCCTGGTCAGCACACATCCGCTCAGACGGTTTGCTGCTGCGGACATGCTGCTGGATGCTGAGCTTCCGGTCGGCACGTCGACCATGGTGATTTGTGTGGGTGGTGAGTTTGCAGAGCTGACGGTAGTTCTTCAGGGGCTGCCGCATACATCGCGCCGCATTCGCCTGGCAGCGGGGGGCTCTGCTGAGGAGTTGTGTCGATTTCTGGGGGCAGAGATTCAGCGAACTGTGCTGGCTGTTCGCGGGTCAGCGTTTGCAGCGATCCCGATCACTCGATTCATGCTGACCGGAAACAAGGAGCTGCTGCCGGAACTGCAACAGCTTCTGGATGCACATTTTGACGCGACGACTCAGATTGTTTCTGTGGACTCGCTGCTGGCAGCGCCGCCATCTTCTGAAATGGCGGACGCAGTGGGTGCAGGAGATCACTGCGGGCTGATCGCTGCGGTGAGTGAGGAACTGCAGCAGATTCGTGCTGTGGTGGATTTTGCAAGTCCCAGAAAGCCCGTCGCGAAGGCGCGATTCTCAGCGAAGCTGGTGGTTGCCGTTCTGGCTGGTCTGTTGTTTGTGGGCGCAACCTTCTGGACAGTACGTGCAGATTTTGTGGCACTGGATGAAGAGCAGCAACGCCTGCAGGAACGGCTGGGCGAACTGAACGAACTGCTCAGTGATACCGAAGAACGTCGGCAGCTCTCAGCTTACCTGAGCAGCTGGGAAAAGAATCGGATCAGCTGGCCGGACGAGCTTCGCGATCTGACATCGCGGATCCCATCGAGTCCGGCGGTGGTGATCGAGCAGCTGACTGTTTCTCCGGCGGGAAGCGGATCCGCGGTGGCTACATTTCGAGGAGTTGCCACACCACCGGAGCAGATTTCTGCATTGGAGAACAGACTGCGTGACGACTGGCACTCAATCCGCATTCCCGGTCTGCGCGAGCAGCAGGTGGGCCGTAAGCTGACCGCAAGTTTTCAGGCGACGCTGACAATCCGTCGCCGGGACACAAGCGATTATGAATTTGCTCCGCAGGACGCTGCAGCAGCGACTGCGCCGGGAGGTACGAGCAAATGAAATGGACTCGACAACAGTTGCTGCTGGCACTGCTGGGGGTCATCGGAGTGATCCGCATTGGTGAGTACGTGCTGGTATCGATGATTGAGGAGCCGCTGCAACAGCGACGCAGCCGCATCGAACAGCTCAACGGCGATATTCGCAAACGGCAGGCAACGCTGTCTGAGATGCGAAAATCGGGTGAGCAGCTGGAGACATGGCTGGAACAGTCGTTGCCGGCTGATCCGGAAGTGGCGCGGACTGTCTATCGCAGCTGGCTGCTGAGTCTGGTGCGATCGGCGAGTCTGCAGAATGCCGTTGTTGATTCCGGTTCTCCGGCGGTGCGTCGTGGTCGCAAGCGTGCAGTCCTGCTGCGGAGCCTTCCATTCAGTCTGCGGGCCAGGGGAACTCTGAGTCAGTTCACGCAGGTTCTGTACCGGATCAGTCGCGCGGGTTACCTGCACCAGGTTACGGGCTTTACCCTTAACCCTGTCGGTACGACAGGTCAGTTTGATCTGTCGCTGTCGATTGAGACATTACTGCTGCCGAACAGAGCAGGTGACTCGCTGAACAACGGTGATTCCGGACTTCCGGCACTGCCGTCTGTTGCGGACTATGCAACGATCACAACGGATAATATCTTCGGGATTGGTCTGAATCCTGCTGATCCGATGGAACACACGCTGGTTACCGGGATCACTTTCAGCAACGGTGCGCCGCTTGTCTGGATTACTGAACAATTGACACAACGTGTCTCAAGGACGTCACCGGGTGAGTCATTTACAACGGTGGCGATGAATGGCCGGATTCTGGAGGTGCGTGATCAGGAGGTCGTTGTTGAATCCGGAGAGCGACAGCTGATCCTGCCGATTGGCAAGCCATTCAAGGAAGCACGAGTTGTCCAGGAATAGTGCTGCTGACAGTTCTGTGAGGTCAGTGGCGATCAGTTCACTGTCAGTTCAGCAAGCGGGCCGACTCCGACGGTCGTGTTCATTCTGATGGGGAATTGTCTCAGGACATCGTGAATCTGATCCGCAGTGATGCTGCGAATGATCTGCAGGTCCTGAGCCACGGATCGGTATTCGTTGCGATAGACCCAGTTCCCGCCGAGTGATGAGAGGCGACCCATGGGGCGCTCTCCGCGGAGCACGACGCGTGCAGCGACCTTGTTGCGGGCCTGTTCCAGTTCTTCGGCGGTCACGCCATCGCTGATGACTTCTTCCAGCACCCGTCGACATCGCTCCAGATTTTCGGCCGCTGTTTCCGGCTCGCAGCAAAGGTAGCTCATCCACGCTCCGACACCGTCGTATTCACTGAAGCCGAGGTCACAGGCTTCTGCATAGCCGGGGTCGACAATTTCCCAGAAAAGTCTGCTGCCGGAGTCATCTCCGACGATGACAGACAGGAGTTCGGCCGGATAACGCAGCGGGTCATCTCCTGCCGGTGCGCAGCCCATCTGCATAATATGCTGCTGGTGCGCATCTTCCTTTGTTACCAGTCTGATTCGTTTCTCAGGCTGCAGCTGCGGCAGTACCCGCCGAGGTTCACCCTGAGGAATCCTGCTGCAGTATTTCTCTGCAGCATTCAGCAGCGTTTCGAGCTCAAAATTGCCGGTCACCACAAGGGTAATATTGCCGGTGTGGTAGTGCTGTCGGTGATAGTCGCGCATCTGTTGAGAAGTCAGAGCGGTGATACTCTCATTGGTTCCCAGTATGCTCTGCTCCAGCGGGTGGCTGCAGAAGTGCGTAGCCATGGCGTTGTCATAGCAGGTGAATGAGGGCTGATCATCGTACATGCTGATTTCTTCAAGGATGACGTTCTTCTCCATGTCGAAATCGTCCTGTCGCAGTGATGGCTGCATCAGGGTGGTCAGCAGTTCCAGAGTTCTTTCGAGGTATTCCGGCAGTACTGCCGCATAGTACATGGTGATTTCTTCGCTGGTACTTGCGTTATAGCGTGCTCCGATTTCATCAAAGATGCGATTGATGTCATCTGCGGAGTAACGTTCATCTCCCTTGAATGCCATGTGCTCCAGAAAGTGGCTGACACCTGAGACCGCCGGGGTTTCATCGCGCGAGCCGGTGCGAACAAAATAACCTGCGGCCACACTGTGTGCCGCAGGATTTGATTCTGCAATCAAAGTGAGTCCGCTGGACAGCTGTCGATGCTCAAATTTCATGGAGTCTGGTTCCGTGCAGGTCTGATTCGCCAGGTTGTTGTGCGGCAGGGAGTGGATTGTTCGAGCGTCGGTCTCGGACCGGTTCGTCATTTCAGTATTGGTTCATGAGGCTGCCTGCCGCGTTGTCGCCGGATCGAGAGCAGCGGGACCAATGGTTACCAGCGCCATGTCCTGTGGCGGGTGATCCAGAATGAACTCACGCACGCTGTCCAGAGTAACATTGCGGATGTGTTCGTGAATCTGGTCGAGGCTTACAATTCGATTCAGCAGATACATGTCACGTGCGAGTGATGATGCTCTGGAAGAGGTCGATTCCTGCTGCATGATCAGGGAGCTTCGCGCTCTCGCGCGGCATCGCTGCAGTTCCTCCTCGGTGATGTCCTCGTGCAACCGAAGAATCTCGGCAACCATGACGTCGAGTGTTTCCTGAGCTCGTTCCGGTGTGGTGCCGGCACAGGCCATGACTCGTGCCTCGTCCTTCAGGCAGCTCAGTGATGCCGAAATGGCATAGCACAGGCCTCGCTTCTCGCGAACCTCGGTGAACAGCCGAGAACTCATGCCTCCGCTGAGCAGGCTGACCGCTGCCCAGGCGTCGTAATATCGTGGACTGGAAACCGGAACACTGTGCCATGCCACACCGATCTGAGTCTGTGCCGACTTGTGGTGCACATGACAGGGCGACGGGACCACATCTCCACAGATCACTTCCGGAAGTTCCTCACCGGACCAGTCGCCAAATGCCCGTTCGAGTGCATCACGAACCGCAGTGAGTTCGAGGTTTCCAGCAATACCGATGATTGTTTCCCGGGGTGTGACAAATCGCTGGTGATGATCCCGGATACCGTCGAGAGTGATTGCCGGAAGATCCTCGGCCTCTCCATCGGAAGGATTTCCCCAGGGAGCCGGGTAGGCACATTTCCTGAGCATTCGGCTGAGCTGCTGACGGGGTTCGTCTTCAACGGACATCAGGCTCTGAGCAACGAGATCTCTTGATGCCAGAAAGTCAGTCTCTTCGAGATGTGGAGAACGGATCATATTGGCGATGAGTGGAACGGCATGCAGCAGACGGTCAGCGGTTGTCGCTCCCGAAAATGTCAGATGCGCGCTGCTGTTGCTCAGGTGCCGCTGCAGTCCGAGGTTGTCGAGTGCTGCGCAGAGTTCCCTCGAGGACATGCCGGCAGCTCCGCGGGGGAGCATTTCCGTGAGTATGGATGATGTGCCATTGCGTCCCGCAGCTTCACGAACGACACCTGCGGGCAGCAGAACAGAAATCGCTGCTGATTCGGTATGTGGCATCGATTCGAATACGACCGTGACGCCACTGGATAACTGAAACGACTCTGATTCTGCGGTCATATGGACACCGAGCGACAGGAATGGAATGGCTGTGCAGGACCGACAAAAGAACTGACCCGACGGCGGGATGCCATCGGGTCAGTAACAGACTGTCGGCATGACAGGCGAAGTACGGAGGTCACTTGCCTGCTGGCAGATCGAAGTCTCCGGCAAGATTGCGCCAGATGGAATGGACGTGGTTGGCGGAGTTCTGCGTATTGTTGTACTCAATCACAAAGCTGCTGCCCTGAATGACGTAGTGGTGACGTTTGTTGGGTTCGGCATCACCCCACCAGCCCATTCGGATTTCGGCCATTCCGGATTTCTCAATTGCCTGCATCCGATCACGTACGACCTGTGCCGGCATTCCCTTGACGTATTCTCCGATGAGTTCGCGGAACAGTTTCTGCTGATCAGGTGACATGTCGGCATATCGCAGTCCGACTGCTTCTGCTACGACTGGCTGAGCTTCACCGGGGCCACGGATCTCATCCGGTGCTTCACTGGAAATCCACATCGCTTTTTTCTGACTGTCGTTGCAGGCCAGCAGGATGCTGCGAGCAAGGTCTTCCCTTGTGCCGAGGACGCGCAGACTGCGGCCCGGACCGGCATCAATCAGAGCCGGATTGGTGCCCAGCATCTCGGGTGTGCTGCTGACAATAACGCCATCGCGGATGACAAAATTCAGTGACAGGTGGTGACCTTCAAAACGCCAGCCCCAGGTTCCCTTTGCGGCCGGTTCACCGAAGATCGTGATGTGGTACTTGTGGGTGTGTCGACGCTGTCGACGAAACTCCTCTTCACCACCCTCGAAGAGGTACAGAACTTCTTCCAGGCTGCGAATCTGCAGCGTCGTCAGGTATCCGGCAGCGGACAGACCTGACTTCACCAGTTCGTCGGCCGCGGCACGGCTTTCACCTTCGAGGTCCCACAGCACAACGCCATTACGTTCACGAGGAATGAAGTGCCAGTTGACACGTTCCGGATCGTCAAAGGAATAGCTGAGCTTCTTCTTCAGTTCGTCATTCAGCAGGCCGCGGAACGTTGTCGCTGCTTTTGCCATTGCCAGGCCGGGGCGATCAGAATCATCCTGGCCGCGAACTGCGGGCTGCAGCAGGATGCTGCAGAGTGACAACAGAATCAGCCGTTGTGCGAAAACCATTGAAGTATCCTTTTTAGTCTGGAACTGGTGGGAGGCGGTGAACTGCCGACAGACCGCAGCTGACTTCCAGATCGGGAAGCCCTGACTGTCTGCCGCTGAATCCGCAGTGGGTTCAGCCCGGGGGCCAGGCAAGCGGACGTCCGCCCAAAATGTGGATATGCAGATGAAAGACGGTCTGGCCACCATGACTGCCCGTATTGATCACGGTTCGATAACCATCGGTCAGGCCGAGCATTGCAGCAATTCGCGGCACCATGCTGAGCAGGTGTCCGCTGAGCTGAGTATCCTGTTCGGTGAGTTCATCGAGTGACACTACGGGCTTGCGAGGAATCAGCAGAACATGGACCGGAGCCTGAGGGCTGACATCGTGAAAAGCCAGGCAGTGTTCGTCTTCGTGGACAATCTTTGCGGGGATTTCCCCATCGATGATTTTCTGGAAAACGGTCACGCCGTACCTTTCTGAAAATACTGATTGCTGCAGGTCAGCCGAGCCACTGCACTGCCGTGAAAAAGTAGCAGGATCTGCAGTAAACTCCAGTGGCACGCCGATGACAAAACGGGCAATTCAGAATTGCCCGTGGAAATTTCTCATTTGATGAGTCTGGAACATTCGAGGTTCAGGGGGATTCTGAAGAGAATGCCGGGGATCCCGAAGAGTCCGCAGAATGCGTGAGGTCGGCGATGCATCGCCGGAAACTGAGGAAGCGATCATGCACAGTACTTTCAGCAGTGGACGTCGCAGCTTCCTTCGCCAGTCTGCACTGCCGCTGGCTGCACTGATCCCTGCAGGTCCGATTACTGCTGACGAAGTGGAAGAGCGGCAGCTCAATCAGCGTATTGATGCGGCGATTCGCAGGGCGCTGGTCTGGCTGGCGGCGGAGCAGCAGCCCTCAGGTGCATGGACGACAAATGATTTTGGTGAATCCACGGCGACGACTGCGCTGGCGATGATGGCCTTCATGGCGGCCGGACATGTTCCCGGTGAAGGTCCGTGGGGGAAACTGCTTCCGCGAGGCCTCGCATGGCTCATGGCCCAGCAACGTGACAATGGTCTTCTGGTGGGAGCTCGGGCTGGCCATGGCCCGATGTACAGTCATGGTATTGCCACGCTGATGCTTGCCGAAATCAGTGGAATGCTGGGAGGTACTCAGGAGCAGCAGTGTCGGGATTGTCTGCAGCGAGCCGTGCGGCTGATTATTGATGCACAGAATCATCCGCGACCGGAGGAGCACAGTGGTGGCTGGCGATATCAGCCGACCAGTCGGGATTCGGATCTGAGTGTCAGTGCCTGGCAGTTGCTGTCGCTTCGTGCCGCCCGGGACATTGGCTGCGATGTGCCGGTGGAAAACATCGATCGGGCCATTGATTATCTGAAGCGTCTGCATGTGAAGCATGACGGCGGCTTCGGCTACATGGTCGGACATGGCAGCACAATCACCCGGGCCGGCACTGGTATTACCGCGCTGGAAGTATGCGGGGAGCATCGGACGCCGGAAACGCTGGCGGCTGCTCGTCTGATTCTTTCGCGTCCGCTGGTGCGGTCGGAGCATTATTTTTTCTACGGCGCCTACTACTGCACGGTCGGCATGTACAAGGTGGGGGGGGCGGAATGGCAGCAGGCCCGGCGACATCTGTATGAGACGATTCTGGAGCTGCAGAGCCCCATTGGCTACTGGACCCCGGAGGATGGGACAGAGCGGCAGGCTGGACGTGTCTATTCCACATCGCTCGCCGTGCTGGCGCTTTCGATCGAATATGGGTTCCTTCCCATTTATCAGCGATAAATCTGCAGCATGTGTGACATGTGTGAATTGCAGACGCATTTGTTCGGCAGGATTGGCCAGCTCGCAGGGCAAATTCGGGGTTGCGGCGGCAGTAGATCCATTCGACTCCGGATTGCGGTCAGGATTTCGGTTGAAATTGCCGATTCGAGCACAGGTGGAGGATAGTTCGAGAGCTCATGGATGAACTCGGGGGATGGGCGATGTCGCTGCGGTGGAAACAGTGGGGAGTTTATTTGCTGTTGCTGGCTGTACTGGGCGGGGCATCTGCCGCTGCTCATGGTCAGAATCCCGCCGCCGATCCACGCGTTGGCTCCCGCGTAATGATCATTCGCCACGGGGCGCCAATGAGGACTCCTGAGGCCACCGTCTGGACCTGCTACCTGGGCGAGATTTTCGAAGTTTCGCTGGTCAATGGCGAATGGTTCTGGATCGAAGAGAAGGGTGGCTGGCTCTGGGAAAAGGAGACGGTGCCGTTTGATTCTGCGATTGATCAGCTTTCCGCTCGACTTGCACGCGACGCTTCAGCTGAAAACTTTCATCTGCGTGGCGTGGCTTTCCTCGCACACTCCGAGTATCTGCGGGCGATTTCCGACTTTGATGAGAGCCTGCGTCGGGACCGCAGAAACAGCGGTGCTATGAACAACCGCGGCAAGGCGTATTATCTGCTGGGGGACTACCGCAGAGCTGTTCAGGATTTCGATGCTGCGCTCAAGGCTGAGCCGAGCAATGTGATGTATCTGAACAACCGCGCGCTGGCTCATCTGGACAGCGGTGATTCGCGACTGGCACTCAAGGATCTGCAGACAGCGCTGCTGGTGGTCCCCGACTTCACGGAGGCGTTGAATAACCGCGGGATCGTGCACATGAGATCCAGTGACAACGTTGCGGCCCTGAAGGATTTCAATGCGGCGCTGCGACTGGACCCCAGATTCGTGGATGCTCTTGGTAATCGGGCAAGTGCCCTGCGGAAACAGGGCCGATATCAGGAAGCGATCAGTGATCTGCAGAACGCGATCGAGATCAGTCCGCAGAAATTCGAAGCGATCAACGACCTCGCGTGGCTGCTGGCAACTTGTCCTGATGAGAGAATCCGGAATACCTCAAAGGCCCTGCAGTTAGCTCGGCAAGCCTGTGAGATGACTCGCTATCAGCAGTGGAATACTCTGGATACGCTCGCAGTTGCTCTCGCCGGAGAAGGGCAGTTTTCCGAAGCAGCCCGACATGCTGCTGACGCGGTTGATCGGGCGCCTCGGGATGAACGTCGCCGGATTCGCGGTCACCTGGACGAAATCGCGGCCGGTCGGGCGATTCTTGAACAGCCCACCGGGGACCGCTGACTCTGCGGGAACCGCATTGCCTCGCCGGATCAGTCGCTGCTGGCAGCAGAGCCTGCAGGATTCTAAGATTGTGTGTTGATTCATATCCGGCAGCTGCAGCACACAATTGAGTCGCCACAAACAGCTACGCTGGCGGTGGCTGTGTCGGGCAGCGTTGGAGCGAAGAGACATCAGGAGCGGAACAGCCGTACTCATTGCAGCTTGTCGGAGCAGTTCGGTTCGG
Organism: Planctomycetaceae bacterium; assembly: GCA_023260695.1. Lineage (GTDB taxonomy): Bacteria > Planctomycetota > Planctomycetia > Planctomycetales > Planctomycetaceae > SXXK01. Next base: position 3,508 of record JALQUR010000053.1, on the reverse strand, counting down.
TGGACAGCGGCAGCTGTAAGTTTTTTATCAGGAGAATTGTGCAGATGCTTCAGACAAGTCGACGACAGTTTCTGGCCACAGGGCTGGCCGCAGGAATCCATGTTGCCGGTTCATCGCGATCTTTCGCTTCCGCTGCGCCTGCAAACGAAGCAGTTCGGCTTGGATTCATCAGCTGCGGTGGGCGTGCGAATGAGCTGATGAGCGCATTCACACGCGTCGACGGCGTAGCGGTTACGGCGTTGTGTGATCCTGATGACAGCCGGCTCGGCAAGGCCAAAGAGAGATTTTCTGAGGCGTCCGGTCATGCGGATCTGCGGCAGCTGCTGGATTCTGAAAACGTTGATGCAGTGGTTGTTTCAACCTGTAATCACTGGCACTGTCTGGCAGCGATCTGGGCGATGCAGGCGGGAAAGGACGTGTATGTTGAGAAGCCTTTGTCGCACACACAGTGGGAGGGTGACCAGGCGGTCGCAGCCGCCCGGAAATATGGCCGGATCTGCCAGTTGGGTACTCAGCAGCGTTCTGATCCGATGCAGGCAGAGATCAAACAGTTTCTGCATGAGGATTCTGCGCTCGGCAGTCTCAGGTCCGTGCGAGTCAATCGTTTTGGAGTGCGCGGATCAATTGGACGTCGTGCAACACCTCTGGAGATCCCGGCCAGCGTGGACTACAACCTGTGGCTTGGTCCCGCACAGGATCAGCCGATCTTCCGGAACAATCTGCAGTATGACTGGCACTGGGACTGGAATACCGGTTCCGGAGAGATGGGGAACTGGGGAGTGCATGTACTGGATGACGTCCGGAATGTCGTCTTCCGCGATCAGGTGAGTCTGCCCAATCGTATTCTTGGCGGGGGTGGCCGGGTCGTCTGGAATGATGCCGGGCAGACACCAAATGTTCATTTTGCCTGGTTCGACACCGGTATTGCTCCAGTTGTCATCGGACTTTCGAATCTGACCGCTGGTCCTGATGCCAAGGGTTCCCCGAAGCACCCCGGTCCCGGAAGTGGCTATATCGCTTACTGTGAAGGGGGGCGGCTTGAAGGGCAGCGGGGCCGCGCTGTTGCTTATGATGCGGACGGCAGAGAAGTGCGACAATTCCGTGGCACAAGCGGTATGGGAATCCATCAGCAGAACTTCATTGAGGCGGTTCGCAGTCGACGTGCTGAGGATCTGAATGCTGACGTGGAAACGGGTAATCATTCCACTGGCTGGTGCAATCTGGCCAACGTGGCTTTTCAGGCAGGAACGCAGTTCAGTCATGACTCACTGCAGGCCGTTGACGCTGATGGCTGGCCGGAGCTGATGCGTGAGATGCACGAGCATATGCTGGCGCATCGCATCAATCCGCAGGATCCCGGTCTGAAGGTCAGCAGTGTGCTCACTCTGGATCCTGAGACCGGCAGGTTTACGGGTGATTCTGAAGCGGCAAATCGCTGGATGCGGCGTGAATACCGGGAAGGGTTTGTCGTGCCGGAAATTGTCTGACAGTCAGGCCTGGACTCTGATGCCGACTCGGGAAGGTGCGGCAGGGAGTGATTGTATGCAGAAATGAAACAGGCCCGCGAAGAAAACTTCACGGGCCTGTTTCGATGGTGCTGTCACGATTGAGTCGAAGAACTCACTTCTTCTCGAATTCCGCGTCGATCACGTTGTCGTCAGAGCCGTCGCTGTCGGAATCGTCCGATCCTGCCTGAGCATCGCCTGCACCGGCATTCATGTGCTGTGCCAGCGACTGGCTTGCCTGGGCAAGTTCAGCGACAGCAGACTTGATGGCATCGGAATCTTCACCCGCAGCAGCCGAATTGACTTTGGCAATGGAGGCTTCGATGGCGGACTTTGATCCGGCGTCGATCTTGTCCTCATGTTCCTTCAGTGTTTTTTCAACCTGGTAGACCAGTGATGAGGCTTCGTTGCGGGCCTTCGCGAGCTGTTCGCGTTTCTGGTCTTCTGCGGCATGAGATTCTGCATCAGATCGCATGCGATCGATCTCTTCGTCCGACAGGCCACTCGACTGTTTGATCTGAATGGAGTGTTCCTTGCCGGTGGCCTTGTCCTTTGCGGACACTTTCAGGATCCCATTGACATCAATGTCGAATTTCACCTCGATCTGAGGTACTCCGCGTGGAGCGGGCGTAATTCCGTCGAGTGTGAAGACATCGAGCTGGCGGTTGTCCTGAGCCATTCGACGTTCACCCTGATAGACACTCACAGTCACAGCCGGCTGATTGTCGGCTGCTGTGGAAAATGTCTCGGTCTTTGTTGTCGGAATGGTAGTGTTGCGTTCCACCAGCACCGTCATGATGCCACCCTCTGTCTCGATGCCGAGCGACAGCGGAGTAACATCCAGCAGAACAACATCCTTGACATCGCCAGCGATAATACCGCCCTGAATCGCCGCACCCAGGGACACGACTTCATCGGGATTCACGCCGCGATGCGGATCCTTTCCGAACATGTCCCTGACGAGCTGCTGGACGCGCGGGACACGGGTGGATCCGCCCACAAGAACAACTTCGTTGATGTCCGAAGGGCTGAGTCCTGCATCTTTCAGGGCATTCAGAACCGGCTGCCGGCAACGTTCAACGAGCGGGTCGATGAGTTCCTCAAAACGTGATCGCGAGACACTCAGCTGCAGGTGTTTCGCGCCAGTGGCGTCTGCAGTGATGAACGGCAGGTTAATGTCGGTCGACTGTCCGGAGGAAAGTTCCTTCTTGGCCTTTTCAGAAGCCTCGCGGAGACGCTGCAGGGCCATCGGATCCTTCCGCAGATCAATCCCGTTTTCCTTCTGAAACTCTGAGGCGATATGATCGATCAGTGCTTCATCGAAATCGTCACCGCCAAGGTGAGTATCTCCGTTGGTGCTGAGTACTTCGATGAGTTCGCTTTCCACCTCCAGGATGGAAACATCGAAGGTACCGCCACCGAGGTCGAAGACGCAGATCTTCTCTTCACGCTTCTTTTCGAGACCGTAGGCAAGAGCAGCAGCGGTCGGCTCATTGATGATACGGGCCACCTCAAGACCGGCAATCTGTCCGGCATCCTTTGTGGCCTGCCGCTGAGCGTCATTGAAGTAGGCCGGCACTGTGATGACAGCCTTGTTGACCTTGTGCCCCAGATGGTTTTCCGCTGCTTCCTTCAGTTTCCGCAGCACGAGCGCTGAGATTTCCGGAGGAGTGTGCTCCTTTCCGTGAATGTTGACTTTCACGTAGTCAGATTCACCACCGACAACTTCGTAGGGCACCAGCTTTTCTTCAGCCTGCACTTCACTGTGCCTGCGGCCCATGAAACGCTTGATGGAGTAGATGGTGTTCTGCGGATTGGTGACCGCCTGTCGCTTGGCGGGTTCACCAACCAGAGTTTCGCCCTTGGTGGTAAACGCGATGACGCTGGGGGTGGTGCGGCTGCCTTCCTGATTCGCAATGACTCGAGGCTCACCGCCCTCCATGATGGAGACAACGGAGTTCGTCGTTCCAAGGTCGATACCAATGATCTTTTCACCGGAAACA
>JALQUR010000046.1 GCA_023260695.1 Planctomycetaceae bacterium | reverse complement strand
CATACGGATCTTCCTCTTCAGGGGCGTCAGCATAAGGATCAGCCGGATCCTCGTCGTCCATTTCCTCCTGCTCGTAAGGATCTGCTGGCTCTTCGTCTGCTGCATACGGATCTTCTTCCGCAGGGGCGTCAGCATAAGGATCAGCCGGATCCTCGTCGTCCATTTCCTCCTGCTCGTAAGGATCTGCTGGTTCTTCGTCTGCTGCATACGGATCTTCCTCTTCAGGGGCGTCAGCATAAGGATCAGCCGGATCCTCGTCGTCCATTTCCTCCTGCTCGTAAGGATCTGCTGGCTCTTCGTCTGCTGCATACGGATCTTCTTCTTCAGGGGCGTCAGCATAAGGATCAGCCGGATCCTCATCGTTCATATGGAAGACCCAGTCGGATGGTTTCCAGCCTGGAGATCCATGCAGCACATCTTCGAAAGATCCAAGCCGATCACCTCCGTTTCGCCCGGTTTCCGGGAGCACAACCATCTGATCAACCGCCGTGTACCCCTCAACAGCACCATGGCCCAGGGGCAGGAACAGTTGCGGATGGTCAAACGGAGCGGCCTGGTAGCGGACGCGGTCGTCCGTCAGATGGCGGAGGAACTCAACGACGTAACCAATCTTGCGAGGATCACTCTGCAGTTCCGTAATCTCAGCGATATCCGGGTGCAGGTTGTCGCTGTTCGTGTGCGGGAAGTTACCGCCTCGTGTATAGAACTCCAGTACTTCTTCAAGAGACTTCATGCTGCCGTTATGCATGTAAGGCCCGGTCAATTCGATGTTTCTCAGAGTAGGAGTCTTGAATGCCCCCATCACAGAGATTCGTGCATCCGGAGCTACAGAGACATGCGGATCCGGATTATCACCAAGCTGCTCTCGACGTGAATAGGAGAGCGGGCCCAGCTGCGGATGTGCGGCACCAACTCCAATATCTTCGATCGTCGGCCGAACGCCAAGGTTGTAGAAACCGCTGTCGTAAAGAGCCGTCTGACCATCCAGCGTCAGCATCTGCTCGATCAGGCTCTCCGGATGAATCGGATCCGGGATTGCTCGAACTGCACTGACCGTTGCACCGGCGAATTCCGGGCCATGATGACAATTGATGCAGCGACCTTCCGCATTGAAGATACGCAGACCTTCCAGTGCCGCCGGCGACATTGCTCCCGAATCTCCCCGGGCATAGCGGTCATATGCAGAATCGTCGGAGACGAGCGTTGCTTCGTACAGCATGACTGAAAGCCCCCAGAACAATGAGAAGTTCATCTCCATCTGGGTGTAGCCATCACTCGTGTAAGCTGAACTGTTCCACCATTCCGGACGAAATGCCTTGCGGATCAACGTCATGTAACCGGCGGTCTCAGCATCGAGGCCATATCCACCGAGATTCATGTAACTTCCGAGTACACTGTCTGTCGGAGAAACTCGCTGCATCGCCAGCGGACGCACAGCAAACAGCTTTCGAGCAACATCCGGAAACAGTCGTCCCGCAGATGACATTTCCACGGAGCTCAGCACCGGCCCGACTGCCTGTGACGCAAGTGATGCGTTGTTCAGCAGAATTGAAACAGGTGTCATTTTCCCGGCTGCCGTACTGCGATAGACCTTCGCATCCGGATCCAGATCTCCAAACGGATTCACCCCGTTGAAGTAGTGGTTTGCTCGGCCGTCCCAGAATGTGCGATCGTGAAATACGGCATTGATGTTGGTTGGAGCATTTCGGCCAGTGACCTGGCGGACTGCTGCACCATCGATGTTGAAAATGCTGTCTGCAACAGGGGCTGAATACTCTACGGCGCAACAGCCAGACAGTCCCACGAATTGTCGACTGGTCACCCCTGCAGATCCGCCAACCTGTTTCTTTGACTCCAGCACGGGGTTATCGGCTGGTGCAGCACCTGGCTCATCCGCCTTGTGCAGCGGGTTCTGCGGGCGGAAGAACGGAAAATCTTCCGACTGCAGCAGCTTGTTGACACCCACAAATTCAGCCACTGCTTCTTCGGCAGCAGCAGCACTTCCCTCAACCTGAGGACCAAACGTGCTTCCCGGGGCTCCCGGATGCAGCATGTTCTTGTGTCGAACGTCAGCTCCGGCGTTCCAGTGACAAGTGGCACAGGCGGTGCGGTTGTCGCTGCCCACCTGCATGTCCCAGAACAGTGCCTTCCCCAGAACGACTGCGGCCTCGCGGTTCACAACAAACTCATCGAGATTGCTCGGCAGAGGAACTTCAACCGTATCCAGCGAACCTGGACCGGTGTAATCCGGAGCAATTACCTGAACGTTCGTTATCATGGCTCCATCGGGCATGCGTCCGCTGGCAGATGTGAAGCGAACAGCACTCACGCTGCCGCGAGCCACAAAAGTCATGGCATATTCCTGCCACATCGGATTCTCTGCAGACCATCCCGGAGGGCAGGTCATTGTGATGTTGCGAGATTCTGCACCGAATCGCAGAGTCATCAGCCGTGGCACATTCTTCAGTGTCCGCCAGTTTCCTGTCGCATGAAACTTGACCGTATAGGTCGCACCAGGAATCGTATCCATTGCCTGATACAGAGAACCGCTGCGGTTGCCGTTCAGGTCAATGACGCAGGCATCTGCGACCGGTGTGGGATACTGCCCGACGTGCAGCCCGACATTCCCCAGTTCAACCAGCCACGGACCAATACTGCCGTTGGCGGGTACCACATACTCGCCCGCCTGCATGCCGGACGCCTGAAAGTTTCCGTCCAGGATTCCAGCGGCAGGAGTGTACTGCGCAAGCCCCTCAGAACCAGCAGCAATCAGACTTCCCGCGCACGACAGCACAGCGATCACTCGCCGCAGTTTCTTCAGCGTGAACTTTCTTGCAAAAACCATGACAATCGAGCCTTTCTGATGACTTCCGCGACGATCGTGCCTACACAGAACGAAACTGTCTGCCGGAAGTACTTGCCTTTGTCCCGCGATGAACCAGGCTGCCGGGGGCGAGGCCGCCGGTTCATCGGGGAAGCGATTTGAAAGCCCGACCACGCACAACGCGTGCCGAATTACCCTCGAGGGTCATGCATCCGCCGGTCCGCAGCAGACTGCTCATCTGCTCGAGCGTTATGCCAGGGGGTTAACAGGCTGAATAGCCAGTGCAGTCGCTACATTCGCTCGCCCGAGGAGGCTTTTCCCGCAGAACAAGCTGCACAATCACCCTGATCGCCACGGCGCACTGGCGAAGGAAAATCAGCATTACTCAGGTCTTCACATTTCCTGCTCAGAAATCTTGACCTCAAGGCGTTGCCGATCGTCACCAACCCGGACCATTTGTTGCCAAAGAGCAACGTCCGCGTGCTGCGGAGGCATCAAACCCTGTGTCCACAACACAACGCTGAAGTCCCAGCCCATGTGGCGAAATCCAGACAACTACCCGCCCGCTCCAACGCTGCCCTGCTGGAGCGCTGCTCAATCTGCGCCAGAATCAAACGACCCCCAGCGGTCTCACGCGGAAACCCAGCTCCGGACAAAAACATGAAAATGCCGCACAGACACCGGCAGGCATGCTGCGACTCTGGCGGCTGCGTTCGAGCAGACTGGCATGTCCTGCCCACCTGGCTACGGCAAGTTCAGCCTGAAGCGACAACACCTCCGCTGTTCCCGGAATCGGCTCAGGGACCTTAGCCGGAGCAGATCCACGTTCGCTCAGACGGCAGCAGGATACTCACAGAACCCCGTTCTTATTCCCCGTCAGCCACAACTGCCAGCTGCAGCCGCGTGATCGGGAGATCCCCAGCCTGCCCGTCCCCTCGCCCCCGCCCCCCCCCGAATGCAGAAACTCGCCGCAGTGCCGTCCACTCAGATTTCGGCACTGAACGAAAACAGCCCCGCTGGAATACCACCGGGGCTGTCTTGCGCATGGATACCGGTTCCAGATCACGGACCAACCTGGTAGCACATCAGGCGGTCCTGTTCGCGCAGGTAAAGGCGGCCGTTCACCACAACCGGATGCGCCCAGGTCTTGCCTTCCTGGTAATCCGGAGCAAATGTGCCTTTCAGTTCGTAGCCGTCAGGTGTTGCTCTGATCAGCGCTACAACTCCGTTCTGATATCGGAAGATCAGATGTCCATCGATATACAGCACTGCTGCCGACCCATCGCCCGGGCCCCGCAGTTTTCCACCCCAGACGATTTCTCCGTCAGACATCCTGACGCAGGTCGGAAAACCCTGGTTCTGCTGATGCCCTGCGTAAACGTGCCCGTCCAGCAGGACCATTCCACCATGGTGATTGTTGAAAACCTCCCCCTCAAGGAAGTATTTTTCATCTGCAGCAACACCGCTGCCCGACTTTCGCAGCTCAACGAGTGCCGCACCTGTCTTGTAGCTGGTTGATGCAAAGACGAAGTTCCCCTCAACAAGCGGTGTGGGAATGTTGGCGACCGAATTAGCGACTCGGTTGTAGGTCCAGAGCTGTTTCCCGGTGGCAGCGTCAATGCCGAGCAGACCGCGACCAACAAGCTGAATGTACTGCGGGATTCCGAGAGCCTCCGAAGTGACGATGGAGGAATAACCTGCACCATCCTTGCCAGCACTTCCCTCAAATGACGCTTCACAGGCCCAGATTTCCCTGCCTGTCAGGCGGTCGAGACAAACAACCATCGCCTGTGGACCGCCCGGGGTACACAGCACGCGGTCCCCGTCCACCAGCGGCGATTCGGAGTAACCCCAGCCCGACATCATTCTGCCGCCCCAGTCACTGAACGCCCTCCTCCAGACCTGCGAACCATCTGCCGACTTCAGACAGACAATGGCTCCATCCGATGTCACAACGTAGAGCAGATCCCCGACAATTGTCGGCGTACAGCGAGCACCTTCATAGCTGTGTTTGGGAGCAGAATCGGTGAGTGACTGCTTCCAGAGAATGCTGCCATCTTCTGCATTGGCTGCAATCACGGCCTGACCGTCATCAAAGTTACCGACGGTGAACAGACGCCCGTCTGCTACGGAAACGCTGGCGTAACCAGCACCGAAACCCTGTACCGTCCATTGATGAGCCGGTGCTGATTTTTCCCAGTCGTGTGATGCCAGTGACTCGCTGCTCCGCGCATCCCGCCCAGGACCACGCCACTGCGGCCAGTCGCCTGCTGACAGCAGGCCGGTTGATGTCACAAGAATTGTCAGAAGTGTCAGAACAGGTCGCATCAGCTATGGCTTTCGGTAGAGAAGAACAGGCGACGGGATCACAGCGGCTGCAGACCCGCACATCCGGTGCGTCCACAGTCCAGCCGTCAGAACATTAACATACAGATTCCTCACTCAATCGCAAAGACGGATGATCTCGCCCGCACCGGATGCAGCACTTCACCCGCACCGCCGGCCGCTCTATGATTCTGCATCGTAGTTAATGATCCCGACAGCCTGCACAGAAGCATCTCTGCCGGTGATTCCACTGCACGCTCTCTTCAGAATTGAGTCATTGTCATGCAACAGGTGCTCGACTTTCTCCGGAATCGCCAGCAGACGTCCGTCGATGAACTTTGTGAATTCCTCCGGATTCCCTCCATCAGTGCCGACTCCGCGTACAGCGACAGCATGCAGAGTTGTGCTGAATGGGTTCTTCATTCAATGGAGTCCGCCGGCCTGAATGCAACGATCCATCCGACAGCAGGACACCCCATCGTCTACGGGGAGCTGTTGCGGGATCCGTCGTTGCCGACGGTACTGATCTATGGGCATTACGACGTGCAGCCTCCCGACCCTCTTGAATTGTGGACGTCCCCCGCATTCGAACCAACCGAACGGGACGGTCGACTTTACGCACGCGGAGCCACTGACGATAAAGGCCAGCTGTTCACCCATCTCAAGTCCATCGAAGCGTGGACGAAGACTCAGGGTGAGCTTCCGGTAAACATCAAGTTTCTGATTGAAGGCGAAGAGGAATGCGGTGGTATTCATCTGGACGCCTTCCTTGAACAGCACCGGGAAATGCTGAAAGCCGATGTCGCAGTCGTCAGTGACACCAGTCAGTACGGAGATGGAATTCCGGCGATCACCTGCGGGCTGCGAGGAATCGTCGCAGCGGAAGTTCGACTTCAGGGCCCCGATCACGACCTGCACAGTGGCATCTATGGTGGCAGCATTGCCAATCCGGTCAACGCCCTGACTGCGATGTGCGGGGCATTAATCGACCCTGAGGGAAGAATTCAGATACCGGGATTCTACGACGACGTCATCGATCTCTCAGCGGAAGAGCGGCAGGCGTATGCCGAACTTCCCTTCTCTGTGGACGGATTCCTGGCGGATACCGGCAGCAGGGACATCTTCGGGGAAACCGGCTGGAGCACTCTGGAACGACGCACGGCGCGACCCACCTGCGACATCAACGGCATTTCCGGTGGTTACGCCGGCGAAGGCCCCAAGACCATTGTGCCATCGCGAGCCATGGCAAAGATCACCTGCCGCCTGGTACCGGATATGAAACCAGACAGAATTCTTGACCGTCTCGAAGAATTCCTCCGAGCACGTTGTCCGGCAGGGATTCAGTTCGAGTTTCATCGCTACCACGGATGTGAGGCCTTTGTGTTCGACCCCACCAGCGAATGGCTCAATGCTGCAAAGCGAGCTGTTGCTGCAGCGTTCGGACAGGAGCCGGTTCTGTTTCGTGAGGGTGGATCCATTCCGGTTGTGCTCAGCTTCAAACAGATCCTTGGAGTCGATACGCTGCTGCTCGGCTGGGGCCGGAAT
>JALQUR010000582.1 GCA_023260695.1 Planctomycetaceae bacterium | reverse complement strand
CGACGACTGATCGAATCAGGCGTGCGGTTTGTGGAAGTGACGATGGGTGGCTGGGATCATCACTTTAATCTGCAGGAGTCGCTCGAGCGCAGTGCCGGAGCCGTGGATCTGCCAATCGCCGGTTTGCTTACTGATCTGGAGCAGCGGGGACTACTGGAGGACACTCTGGTGCTCTGGGGCGGAGAGTTCGGCCGCACGCCATATGCACAGGGTGACGGACGTGACCACAACAACAAAGGATTCACGATGTGGATGGCCGGGGCTGGAGTGAAGGCCGGGCATGTGCATGGGGCGACCGATGAGTACGGCTATGAGGCGATCTCGGGGCGAGTGCACATTCACGACTGGCACGCCACGATCCTGCACTTGCTGGGGCTGGATCACGAGCGTCTGACGTATCGCTATTCCGGCCGCGACATGCGACTCACCGACGTGCATGGCCGCGTGGTTGACGAGATTCTCCGCGGGTAAGTAATTCGATGTGAACAGCCGGCCTGTTGCAAATCACGGATAATCCGGCGAGACGATGCCAGTCTGTGTCAGTAATCCGCGCAAGGTACGTGCAGAGGGCGTCCGGCACAGTGTGTTTGCGGAATTCCAGGCCCGCATTGTTTCCTGCGATTTTCAGTGTGGCCTTCACAGTGAACAAAAGCGCGGCCCTCTTTGCCGGCCTCTGGCTTTGCTGGCAGAATCTCCGGAGCGCGATGGCTGTACGCTCATCACTACGCTGGCTGGTGATCGTGGTCTCAAATGACACTGTTGGCGCTAATGTCGAAGCAATACCGGAAGCAAACGGAGCATGCCGCTTTTCGACGGCAGTCAGATCAGCGGAGTGATTTACCGCTTATCGTGTCTTCGCGTCGTTCCGCAGAAACCAGCCGCGAGTCGCCATGTCGCTGCGAAAGAAGTCCAGCAATACCAGACCCAGCTTGCGCACACCGGATGAGGAATGGTGTGTGCCGTCCCCGGCGTAGTCCTTTTTTTCCGGCAGGTATCCGTCCGCCCGTGTGGCATTGGCCGGGTGCCAGAAGTACGGTCCCCAGCTTAGCCATGGGGACTGACGCTCACCAGTTTCCGGATTAAAGCTCAGGTCTGCGTCACCTGACAATTGCTGTTCAATCAGCCACTTTACACTGAAGGCTGATTCATAGGCATAGGGTTCCGGGTTCAGCCGCGTACTTGCAAATCCTGCATAAGTGCGCCCGGACAAATACACCTGCTGCACGTTCGGAAATCGCTTCGGAAACAGCCGCACGATTGCTTTCAGTTCCTGCTGCAATGTCTGCGCGTACTCCGGAAACCCCTGACTCGGCCCCGCGTCGGCCTGCTTGATCCAGATCACCTGGACCTGGTCTCGAGTCACTCCGGCCTGCTGCAGTCGTTCATCAACGACACGCCAGAACTGAGTACCGCGACCGTTGTCCAGAGGATCATGGATGGCCGCCGCAGTCATGCCGCCCTGAGCCCCGTTCACAAACTGCACGCAAGGGTTCACATCGTCAGCCTGCTGCAGAGCCTGCTCGAAGCCGGCGGAGATCTGCGATGTATTGCTCATCCCTATCGAAAGCAGCACGATCCTGCCGTTCACGTCCGGCTGACCGTCCGCATCCAGCGGCTGAATGCGAGCAGCGAGTTCGAGCCCGAGGGATTCGTGCCGAGTCGGACGCTCATTCCTTCCTTCAGGGTACAAGCCGCCTGCAAACCCGTGATAGAGATCTGTTCCAAGTTGAGTAAGCGGAACCAGCGCATCAGCCGCCTTCTGATCCATGACCGGAGTGGACGCGTTACCCGGCGTGCGGATGGCATCCACAACTCGCCAGCCTTCCCGCTCCACCTGCTGTGGTACCACACGAAACTGAATGCTGCTGCCAGTCTCAATTTTCCCCAGTTCTGCTGGTCCCCCACCGCTGCTGCGTACGTCGGCGTTCTTTGTCAGTTCCAGTGCGAGCTGGTCATCGCCGACAGTAACAATGACGCGGCGTTTCTCTGTGTCCACCATTACCACGATACCGGTTTGAATCCGATTGCTCGCAGGTGGTTGAGGCTCTGGCCGTGGTGCAGGCTGAGGCTGATCTGCCGGCAGAAGCCGCATCCCAATGAGTATCTGCTGGTTGCCCATTCTGCGGGCTGCAAACATGATGCGGGCGTCCACCGTGAATTCATCGCGATCAGCGGGACGTCCAGTTCCGTTCATTAATCGCGTCGTGTCGCGAATCAGAAATGTCGCGGTTTCCTCACCGACCTGAATGGTCACATTGTCGTCTTCCAGCGATCGGATCACCCCGTTTTGAGGACCGTCCTGCGCCGGCAGGAGGGATGAACTGGCAAAGACCAGCAGCAGTGCAGAAATGAATCGAATCATCGAAGTGGCCCTCTGTTTGCTCATGAGCTTCGGCACAGGACTGTTTGCAGCCAGAGACATTGATACGCATCCTGTCCTTTCCGCCAGGCCGGCAAACCCCGCATGCAGTGGGAGGTTTCGAAGATTACCGTCAGAACCGTGGCTGCAGCCCGCCCGTTGCTGTTTCCATCTGCTTGGGCTTCCGGATGCAGGTGATCGCGGCACTCGGATCAGCCTCGCGCGGCGGCTTCGCAATCCTGCAGTTCTGCCTGCTTTCTGACCGGAATGCAGAAGTACAAGTCACACTTCAGATACGTCACCGGTGCTGTCGGCAAACCGATCCGTCTGTACACCCAGTCGTTGCAGCATCGTCACAAAGAGATTCGACAGTGGAATGTCCTGATGGTCAACCTGCTTCTGCCACGGCTCCTGACCACCTCGCCATGCCCCCCCCTGTGGCTGTTCCGGGCCGTAATTCAGGTATTGTCCATGTCTGAATCCCATCCCTCGGCCACCGGTAAGAATGAGTGGGTAGTTTCGGGAAAGATGGAACGCACTGGATGCAGAACCGAACAGCAACAATGTGTTGTCCAGCATCGTGCCTTCGCCTCCCGGCTCTGGAGTATCACGGAGTCGAGCAGCGAATCGTCCGTACTCCTCACTGATGAACTGACAGTAAATGCCAAAGTTCTTCCAGCCACCCTCTTCGGTTGTGTTGTGAGACAGTTGATGGGTCAGATTGAAACCGACAGCTCGAGCAAGGTAATCGCTGACGCCGACTCCGTTTTCACGACCAAGCTGATATGTGGCAACACGCGTCGAATCCGTACGGAACGCAAGGTATATCAATTCAAACATTGTCTGCAGATAGGTCCGCGGTTCCTCCGGTGTGATCTCCAGTTGCAGATGATCTGCGTCCACCACCGGTAACGGTATCTCCAGCCAGCGTGACGCTTTTGCGACTCGTTGTTCCGTCTCTCGCACTGACTGCAGATATTCATCCAGCTGCTGCTGATCCTGTTCTGATAACCTGCGGCGGAGGTCCCGGGCATCGTCCAGAAGTTCGTCCAGCGCACTGCGGCTGAGCTCCAGGCGACGCGCTGCATTCCTGTCACTGCTGACAAAGAGTGAATCAAAGATTCGCCGAGGCCGATTCTCTGCCGGGATTGCTCGGCCATTGCGATTGAAGGACATTGTGTGTGTGCCACGAGGGGAACCAGTCCCGCCGTCCGTCGACAGCACCAGTGAAGCAAACCGCGTCTGCTCTCCAACCTGCTCTGCCACCACCTGGTCCAATGAAATCGTGTTCTGGTAAGTTCCGGACGGTCCGGTATATGCCCCGGTCAGAAAGACATCGGCATTTGAGTGCCCATGAATGCTGCGCACCGACGGATGCGAGAATCCCGACAGCACAGTGATCTCTTCACGCAGAGGTTCAAGTGGGGAGAGACACTGCGTCAGGCGAAACTCCTTGCCGTTGCCATGAGGAAACCAGGCCCAGTCTTCATACGCTGGATCTTCTGCCAGCGGCATCGGGACGCCGTCCGGCAGGTAGAAGCTGGCAAATCGCTTTGGCATCTGAGCGGACCTGGAAGACTCGTCCCGTGCCGACAACACTGACGTTAGTTTCGGCAATGCGAGAGCAATTCCCGTCCCCCTCAGAAACCGTCGCCGATCCAGACCGCTGATTGCTGCTGACATCGTTCATTCCTTTTCACCAGTATCGTGAATTCGGCAGATGACACCGTCATCCGACCTGCACGGTTGCTTGCTGTGTCCACTGCTGGTTAACGCCGTTCCGCCGCCAGTCCGGGTATGTGAAGGTCTCTTGCCCTATTGTGTGCGAAATAACTCACTGCATGCAATGACTGTAATCAGATCCTGCAGTCCGTCACCTCGTTGTCGAACTTCCCTTGTGATTTCTTCCAGGGCGGCTCGATCTGCAAAGGTGAGCGGACGGCCCAGCCCCCATGCCGTCAGTTTATCCACCAGAGCACGCACGAACTGATCCTGACGATTTTCAAGCAGGTAAAGTTTCAGGCCGTCAACGCCCTGCAGGGGCTCCCCGTTGAACAGCGTGCTGGTGGCATCCACCGGAGTGCCATTTATTTCGGCTCTTCGCTGCCCGATCGCATCGTACTCCTCAAATGCAATCCCCCACGGGTCGATTCGCGCATGACAGGATCGACAAGCTGCCTGATCCCGATGTCGCTCAATGCGCTGCTTCAGAGTCAGCCTGGCGATCTCCGGATCCGCCAGATCAATCTCCGGGACAGCCGGGGGCGGAGGTGGCGGTGGATCGTTGAGCAGATTCTTCAGCAGCCAGATGCCTCGTTTGAGCGGGTGCGAATCCTTCCCGTCGGAATTCATCGCCAGCAGACCTGCCTGAACCAGCAGTCCTCCACGATCACTTCCTTCCGGCAATGAAACCCTGCGGAAATCAGGCCCGTGCACTTCAGCCAGACCGTAATACTGTCCCAGTCGCTCATTTGCCAGAACGTAATCTGCATGCAGGAGGTCGAGCACACTTCCATTCTGTTGCAGCAGCAGTTGAAACCCGTGTATCGGTTCTCGACGCATCGCTGCACGCAACTCGTCGCTGAACCGACCGTGCACACTCCGGTCGACCTGCAGAAACTCCAGCAATTGCATCCCCAGCCACTGAGAAACAAATTGCTCCGCCATCCGTTCCGCCCGCTCATCGTTGAGCATTCGCTGGACCTGCCCGGCAATCTGCTCTGTCGTCTGCAGTTCCCCGTCCACGGCAGCCTGCAGCAGCAACTCGTCCGGAATGCTGCACCACAAAAACGCGGCTAAACGTGACGCCAGCTCAACGCCGCTGAGCTGCCCGCTGGTGCTCTCATCCGCTGCTACGTCAGTGCTCAGATAAAGGAATTCCGGTGCTGAAAGAACCACTGAGAGCACCTCCAGTATCGTGTCTTCGAAGCTGTCGCAAAGCGGTCGCATGCGGCCGTAAAGCTCCAGCTTTCTGTTCAGCTCTGGCTGCGTTACGGGTCTCCGCCAGGCCCGAGGCATCCAATGCGTGAGGATCGCTTCCGCACGCTGTTCCTCTGTACCCACTGTTGCCTCAGCGAAGATGCGGCGATGTGACTGCGGAGGCCATTCCGGCCACACAGGAGCAATCACTTCCACTCGTTCAACCTGTATCTCATGACCGCCAACTGATGTATTCACCAGCCGCAGCAACTCCGATGGGTTTGGCAGCTCTCCCAGCTTCGCCGTGCCGCGAAACAGATTACGCGGATAAATCTCGCTGAGAGGCACGAGCCACTCTCTGTATTCTGGATTATCAGTACTTGCCTGAATCACCATCTCCGCTGGGCTCACACGCACAGCTGCCTGCGAATCGTTGCTGGCCTGCCAGCCAAAATTCAGAGCCAGTGTGGCTGCCCCGGGACGCTCACTGTCGGTCCGAGCGGCACGCACCCGCACTCGCATCCAGCCTTCGTCTGCCACCCGATCACCCAGCTCCACGGTCAGCTTCTGTCCCGCCGGGATTACAGCCACCTCGCTGCCTGGTCCGGCAGGAGGCGGTGACTGGGCTGTTGGGGCGATCGCGTACTTTGCACCGCCATAATCCCAGCGGGCGGGCGTGTTCCAGCCGGTCTCTCGATTGGAATAAAAAGTACCTCCGGGACGATTGCGGAACTGTTGCTCCTTCGTTTGCAGCTCTGTCTGAAGCTGCTGTTCGTTGTCCGCAAGTTCCTGTCTGAGTTTTTCCAGCTCTGCCTGCTGGCTCGCATGGCCCTCAGCAGCTGCTGCTGACATCGATGCTGTCCAGTAAAGCTCCGGTGGCTTCTTACCGCTGACTGCCGCCCGATGTAACGCCTGATGAGCCAGTCGGCGATACACCTCCAGTTGTGAGACCGACATATGCAGCATCTCGGAGCTGTTGAGGAACCCATCCTCTGTAGCTGCTTCCGGAGGCAGGTCACGCGCAAAATCAAACGGCAGGCCAAGCAGATCCTGCAACGCGTAGCGATACTCATATCGTGTCAGTCGTCGGAATGAGGAATGGCCTCCCTGCTCGCGCCGTAGTCGGGATGCCGTCTGCAGCTCACTGGAAAGCCAGCTGACGATCTTGCTGCGGGCTTCATCCGGGAAGTCCACTTCCTCAGGTGGTGGCATCTCACCTTTGCCGAGTACAGCAAATACTTCCAGCCACCAGCTTGTGTCCGGTCCATTGAGCAGATCCGGATTCAGAGTGTCGATCCGGATGTTTCCTTCGGTGAGTTCCGGGCCGTGACAATCCACACAGTACTGCTGCAGCAGCGGTTGGAT
>JALQUR010000462.1 GCA_023260695.1 Planctomycetaceae bacterium | reverse complement strand
TTGGTCTGTGCCAGTAGATTATGGGGAGTTTCGAGGGGTGCCGCACTTGCGGGAAAACCCTGGACTGTGGATGTAGAGTCTGTCGATCTGACAGAATCGGCGTTTGTGATTTCGGGCGAACACCTGGCCAGGTGCCTGAGTGGGAGAACAGCACATGCTCACTATCAGTGGACAGCGCAGTGGACAGCGGGGATTCTGTGATGGTGGCGGACGGCGAGATTTTCTGACGATCGGCGGAATGGCGCTCGGTGGAATTACTCTGGCTGATGCGCTCCATGCTCAGGAGCAGTCAGGACGTGGCAGCAGCCACAAGGCGATCATCAATATCTATCTGCCGGGCGGTCCCCCGCATCTGGACATGTGGGATCCCAAGCCTGATGCACCTGCTGAGATTCGCGGGGAGTTCGCCGCGATTCCAACGAAGATCCCGGGGGTGTTTGTCAGCGAGCTGTTTCCTCGGATGGCAGAACTGATGGATCGGTTTGTACTGGTCCGATCGCTGTCGGATTCAGACGGTGCTCACGATGCGTATCAGTGCATGACAGGTCGCCGCAAGAATTCGCGGCAGCCCCCTGGCGGGTGGCCATCGGGTGGTGCGTGGGTGTCGCATATGCAGGGGCAGGTGACATCGGCAATTCCGTCGAATGTTGCACTCATGTACCGCACGGGGAATCGAACGTGGGGTGAGGCGGGTGAGGGAGGATTCCTGGGTGTCGCGCATTCGCCGTTCAATCTGGTTGGTCGGGAGGCACGCAGCAAGCCGGACAACATGGTGCTCAACGGTGTCACTCTGGAAACACTGCGTGACCGCACAAGTTTGCTGAAAAGTCTGGATCGGTTTCGCAAGGAGGCGGATCACCGCGGGCAGATGCAGAGTCTGGATGTGTACGCGGAGCAGGCGATGGGGATCCTGACGTCATCACAGCTCGTGGACGCACTGGATCTTTCGAAGGAAGATCCTCGCATTGTCGCTCGATATGGATCGAGCAATGAGCAGTTTCAGCGCGATGGTGCTCCTCCCATGGTGGAGAACTTCTGCATTGCTCGGCGTCTGGTGGAAGCCGGGGCTCGATTTGTTTCGCTCAACTTCAGTCGCTGGGACTGGCATGGCGGGGATGGCATGAACTTTCCAAAGTGTCGGGAGGAGTGTCCGCGGCTTGATCAGGGGCTGGCGGCTCTGGTTTCGGATCTGCACGAGCGTGGGCTGGATCAGGATGTCGCCGTCGTTGTGTGGGGCGAATTCGGACGCACACCAAAGATCAATGGCATGAACAGTCGCGACCACTGGCCTCGAGCGAATACGGCGGTGATGTTTGGCGGCGGGATGCAGACAGGACAGGTCATTGGCGAGACAAACCGTTATGGCGAGGAGCCCCAGTTGCGTCCGGTGACATTTCAGGAGGTTTTCGCGACGTTATATCACTGTGCCGGGATTGATTCCACGAATACGCGGGTGTTTGATCAGGCCGGTGTCCCGCAGTATCTGGTTGATCCAGGCAATCTGCCATTGCGAGAGCTGGTCTGACAATCATGTTGTTGAGTGCCTACGGCACCGAGGGCGGATGAGCAGGTTGGGGTTCCGGTCGGAATTCAGTTGCTCGTGGCGTCTGTGTCTGGCTGGTGATGCAGTGGCAAGTCGTGGCGATCGGGATGGGCTGGCTTGCCGGTCTTTGTTGCCGGTCTTTGTTGCCGGCGCGACTCCATGGAGGGCATCTCCAGAGAGTATGACGAATGGAATTCGAACGCGAGAAGACTCAGGAGGAGCAGCGCAGCGGCAGAGATCGTCGTCGGCGGCGGGTGAGGGTGCGTGTTCGTCGAGAGCGCAGCGAAGAGGCACCAGAGCCGCTTGTCGAGCCATTTGACAGGGAGTCGCTGCGTCGGCAGGTGGTGACGCGACTGCAAACGCTGGACACGGACTCGACGCTGGCGTGGGCAGCTTTGTTGACGGCATCCGGATCAATTTCGATCGCTCCCTGGTTTCTGGGCGGAATGATTCCGCACGCAAAACTGTTCCTGCTGCTGGGGGCCATTGTTTCGGCGGTGCTGATGCTGATTCGCTTTGCGGTACTGCGTGAGCTGCCAGTGCGATTACCGCGTCAGACCCAGGTACTGCTGGCTCTGGTTCTGCTTGTGGGTTATCAGTTGCTTCCGCTTTGGGACCATCTGGCCACTTACATGTCGCATGCGGTGAATGCGGAGGAGGCCAGTCGGATCCCTGCGGTCGTGCAGGCTGTGGAATCCGGTGAGAGGTTTCCGTCAACCACGATGCCGTCTGAAACACGACAGGCTTTTGCGCAGTTGCTCGCTATTACTCTGCTGAGTCTGGTGCTGGTTGAGAGTGTCTCCACGTCAGCACGAGCAGCGACTGCTGCATCACTGCTTGCCATCAGCGGTCTGGTCATGTCTGTGATGGCCCTTGGGCAGCGGATGGATTCGACTGCAGTGCTGTTTCGGAACGACCTGAAGATCAGCGATTCCCCACCGTTTGGCTGTTTTGTGAATCCGAACAACGCCGCCGGCTGGTTGCTTGTCTGCCTGGCGGCGGCGTTGTTTGTGACGGGGGCATTTCTGGGCCGCACCGTTGAACCCGGCGGAAACACTTTACGGGCGCGAACTGCTGGTGAGCGAATTTCGCTCTGGCTGGTGACATTGATGCGGTTTATGGGTGGGCTGAAGCCGCTGCAGGTTGGGGCTGTACTTGCGTCAGCGACGTTGTTGGCGGCAGTTGCGGGAACGTTGTCGCGCGCAGGAATTGCATCTGGTCTGGTTCTGATTGTGGTGTTTTTCTTCTGTCGCACAGAGGTTCAGGGACGTGGTCTGTCACTGCCGGGGCTGATCATTGTGGCTGGGATGAGCAGTTTGCTGCTGTTATTTCTGGAGCTGGACACCGCGGTCTACTCTGAACTGGCCACACTGAAGGATCCGGTGTCGGCAACAACAATTCGTTTTCTGCACTGGTGGGACATGTTACCGGCGGTGCTGGACTTCCCATTTTTCGGCAGTGGTGCGGGCGCCTATCGCTACAGCAATCTTCCCTACGCCGGTCATTTCACAATGCAGTGGTTTGGGCATGCTGATAACCAGTTTCTGGAGATTCTGGTGGAGTCCGGGCTGGTGGGGTTAGCGCTGCTGGGACTAGGCGTGTGGTTTACATTGCAGACTTCAATGCAATTGTTGTGGGCTGAGGATGACAATGCGTATCAGGTGCGGCGCTATCTGGGAGACCGTGTAAGTGGACCGATACTGGCGCTGATTCTTGCATTGAGTATGCAGAATTTCTTTGATTTCAGTTTTTCAATCCCGGCGGTGATTGCGTCCGCGGTGATGCTGGTGGCGATTCAGGAACGGATCCGGGAGCAGGCGTTTTCAGATGAGCTGGTCTTCGCAGGGAAGAGGCCTGTCCGGGCAGGAGTGATCGGGAAGTTATGCCGCTTTTTTCCACTGCTTGTCTGGCTGATAGTGCTCAGTTCAGGGGTACTTCAGGTACCTGCCACCTGGCGTTCGGTCAAAGTGTACTCCGTGTGGGCAGAAGCACGCCGTCTGACATCCACGCCGCGTCCATCGACGGCCGATTTTCGGGACCGTGGGGACGAGATTCTTGCCGGTCTGGAGGAGGCTCTTGAGGTTTATCCTGAAGGTGAAATGTTACGCCGCACTCACGCCATTTTTCTGCAGGCGATGGCCACATATTCCATCGTCCAGGAGTCGATGTCCGCCTCGCCACCTCCCGATGCTGACAGGCTGATTCTTGATCAGCGCGAGCGTGAGCGTTACTCGGACTACTCAATTCGTCCATTGTGTGTGCGATTCCTCAGCCCTGAAGATGCTGACTTCTCCGGAGCGATTCGAGGAGTGTTTCAGCGTTCTGTCGAACGTTACCAGTGGCCAGCAGCGTATGCTGCTGAACTGCGAAAAAACCCCTTCGCGAGGGGTCTGGCAGCGGATCTGTTCACCGCCTTGCAGTTTCAGCCTGCGACTGAGCACGAGGACGGAGTCTTTGCGAATCTGTTGTTCAATGAGCCGGCGGCCTCGCAGCATCTGAGTTACGTCGGGCACCTGCGAGTTCTGAGTGGTCAGGTTGAGCACGGACTCAGTTTGTGGGATCTTGCGCTGCAGTATTCCGAGGAATTTCGAGCAGAAATCATTGCCGCAGCTTCACGCGAGTTCGGAGCGAATTATGCAATGCAGAGGTATCTGCCGGAGAGTTTTGAGTATACCAGTCAGGCAGCCCTTCGTTCGGCACCGGGGCCTGTGCGGGACGAGTTGCTGAACATTGCCGAGCAGAAGTGGGCTGCAGGTTCCTTCGAGATTTCCCGCAATGATATTCAGCTCCGAGCTCGCACGCTCATCATGCAGGAGCGTGAATCGGAGGGATTCAGCATCCTGCGAGATGCCCTTGATGAGGCTCCCGGTGACGTGCCGCATCGCGTGTTGCTGGCCGAGTTGCTTGAGGTCCGCGGTTACAATGATTCTGCATACAGGGAGTGGGAGCGGATACGAGAATTTGATCCAGGATATCCTCGAATCTCAGAACACCTGGATCGGCTTGTGCGGCTCCCTGCGCGAACCCTGTCGCGAGACGCAGGTTTGAATCTGCGTGGCCGTCAGTGACACTGCCTGTTGCGCAAATGTACGGCAGAGCATCCTTATCGTGACGACCAGTGAAGCTGCGGAAGATGGGCTGAGGATGTCAGCGGCGTCAGAGATGCAGCTGATATTGCCGCGGAATGTCCGCCTGGTGGCACTTTTCACGATTGCCAATGGAGAATGGCTCGGGAAGACGTTATCCTGACGGAGTTGTGGTACTGGAACGTTGCGTGGTTCTTCCTGAGCATATTTCCTGATTTTTCTATTCTCACTGTCCGTCAGAAACAGCGCATCGCTCAAAAAACTGAGATCGCAAGTGGATTTTGACGATCATGCAGAGAGAATAGGTTGAGTTCCGTCAGAGTTTTCGCCTGAGTTCAGCTGGAGTGCTTACCTGTGGCTGTTGTTTCCACTGAGAGTCAGATTCTTCTTCCAAATGCCGAAGAGTCGGATGCAGGGCTGGACATTCTCGGCTTTATCCGACGTCGAAAAGGCTTCGTGATCCTGTTCACGATCTTCGGGATCGG
The DNA here is from genome assembly GCA_023260695.1 of Planctomycetaceae bacterium. GTDB lineage: Bacteria > Planctomycetota > Planctomycetia > Planctomycetales > Planctomycetaceae > SXXK01. Next base: position 7,790 of record JALQUR010000462.1, on the reverse strand, counting down.
GCTGGGTTATATGGCGGTGCAGCGTGAAGAGCCTGTCTATTCCTCCGATGTGATGGTGCAGGTGATTCATCGTGTTGGGGATGCACGTGTTCGCAGCTTCATGGCTGAGAACGACCTGAGTGACGCTCAGCACGTGGTGCGATCTGAGAAGGTGCTTCGTCAGGCTTACTCGAATCATGGGCTGAACACCCGGACCACGCTCAGCGGGCTCACCGAGGATCAGGCGATTGCGAAAATGTCATCCATGCTGTCGTTGAACACACAGTCGGGGACTGTGATCACGATCGCTGTGGCTGGCAAGAATCCCGAGGACATTCGGGATATCGCGAATGCGGTCGCCGAGGAATACGTTGCGGCTCAGCGTCATAACTACAAGGATGCTTCCGAAGAGCTGAAGCGAATTCTGGAAAGTGCAAGAGACGAGTTGCATGGCCAGCTCAAATCTGCAGAGGAGGCCTACGCGAGGTTTCGGGAAACTTCAAAGCTCTCAACTGATGGCGAAAATCCTCACCGTGCCCGAGCCAAGCAGGCGCAGGCTATGGTGACAGGCTTTGAGCTTGAGAGAGCCGAGCTCGAAGCGGAGATTCGTTCACTGCAGGATGCGGTCAAGCGGGGTGGCAGTTATGAGGCCATCATGCTGCTGCTGGGCCGCGGAAATGCGGTTGAAGGCGCAGTTCGTGACGGTAATGGTCGGCCATTGAGTGGTGATCCGATTGCCGAGGCGTTGTTCCCGTTAGTTCTCAGAGAGGCGGAGTTGCGAACTTCGGTAGGGGCAGGGCATCCAAAGCTGAAGGAGCTTAATGAGCGAATGCGAATGATTCGCGAGCACATGGAGGCGAGCATCGGTGAGGCGGACATCACGGCGGTTGAGAATGAAGCGCCGCGTGCTGACTTTCTCACGCTTTACCTGCAGTCGCTGCAGACTCAGCTAATAGTGATTTCCGAGAAGCAGCGTGAGATCCAGACATTGGCAGTGGAGGCGGACAGTCTGGCGCGACAGCTCATGCTCGAAGAAATTGAGGACAACAACAAAAAAGCGGAAATGGCGAGGCTGAATGAGCTGTTCTCTGAGACCACCTTGTCCATCAAGGAAGTTCAGATGAACTCCGGGATGGGAGGGGTGACTGCGTCGGTACTCAGGCGTGCTCGAACCGGGAACAAGATTTCGCCGGTGATGGAGAGGTTCCTCAGCATTGGGGCCATTCTGGGTGCAGGTGCGGGGGTGGCCATCGGGTACCTGCTTGAACTGGCCGACCGTTCATTCAGAAAGCCGGAAGACATCATTCGCGAGTTCGGGGTCCCCATTATGGGGCACATCCCATTCATGACAGAGCAGCGGATGAAGGCGAAGTCAAAGGATAGCCAGTTTGACCGATCTGCGATTTCGGTGCACCTGCCACGGTCGCGACCGGCGGAGGCATTTCGCTCCATTCGAACGGCAGTCTGTTTCAGTGCAGTGACGGGCGAGCATCGTGTTCTCTCTGTGACCAGTCCAGCCGCTGGTGACGGAAAATCTACTCTGGCTCTCAATCTGGCAATCAGTCTTGCTCAGTCAGGCAAGCGAACCGTCCTGCTCGAGAGTGACCTGCGACGTCCAAAAGTACATAAGCTGACCGGCGCAGACAACTCCGTCGGGATTGTCAATGTACTGCGTGGTGAGAACACCATGGATGATGCAATTCAGACCAGTGAGGTTCAGGATCTGGACTTGATCTGTTGCGGAAGTCGCCCAAAGGATCCGGCAGAATTGCTTGCAAAACCGTCCTACGAAGCGTTTCTGGAGGAACTGCGGGCTCGTTACGACTACGTTATCATCGATACGCCGCCAATTCTTGCTGTGACAGATCCGGCTGGTGTGGCGGCACGCGTGGATGGAGTGATGGTCTGTATGCGTCTGAGCAGACATACTCGTGATCTTGGGCGTCGTACGATGGATGCGTTGCGAGATATTGGTGCGACGGTATCCGGGATCGTGATCAACGGTGTCGAGGAACGCGACTCCTACGGCTATGGTAACTACCGCTATTCCGACTATCGTTACTACTACAAGAACTACAACTACAAGTATGGCTACGGATACGGTCGGTACGGTGGGTACAATTCTTATGGCAGCAACTACGGCAATGAGTACTTCGCGGATGACGCGCAGGGTAAAACTCAGGCATCCGTGGGCTCCGATTCCAAGGGCGGATCGATTGATGAAATTTAAGGGAGGTTCTGAGGGCTGGCTGGCTAAGTGGTGATCCAGGGAAGGCTTGGTTGCAGATCATGCGAAATAATCCAGGACAGCATGTCATGGGTCGTGACGCTTCAATGCGGGTTGATCCGACGCCTGGGGCTGCAGAGTGTGAACAGTTGATGCAACGGAGCGTGCTCTTTCTGAACCGTTCCTACTGGCCCGACCAGGAAGCTACTGGTCAGTTATTGACAGAGATGGCTGAAGGGCTTGCTGAGGAATTTGATGTCGCTGTGATGTGTGGCCAGCCCAACAGCATCGACAGGGTGGCAGCAGCCAGTGACTGGGAGAGCGTCACACGTCGGGGCGGTGTATCGATCTGCCGCGTCAATCATCGAAAACGGTCCAAGACGAATCTGTTTCTGAAGCTGTTGGGTTTCATTTCATTTGCCTTCGCGGTTCGGCGAACGCTGCGGTCTGTGCCGAGCGCTGATGTCTGCATCTTTCAGACAGATCCATTTCTCCTGGGGTTTGAGGCGTTGCGTTTCCGGAGACGGACGGGATGCCGCCTCGTTGGCTACCTTCAGGACATTTTTCCGGATGTTGCCATAGCCGCCGGGGTGACCGGGAACAATCTGATTTGCCGATGGTTGCGAGCGCTTCTGTTTCGAGTGTATCGAGAGTGCGACGCGATGGTTGTGCTGAGCTCGGACATGAGAGATTACCTCATTGAAGGTGGAGTTGATCGCAATCGGATTCACGTCGTGCAGAACTGGGCGGATACGGAGTGTGTGAGGCGTGTTGCCCGGGGGGAAGCGTTTCGGAGTCGGCATGGACTGGGCGATCACTTCATTGTGCAGTATTCGGGCAACCTCGGTCGTACTCAGAATCTGCTGTTGCTGATTGATGCTGCACGTCGTCTGCAGCACAGGGCGGACATCCTGTTTGTGATTATCGGAAGCGGTGCTGAGCGGGGCCGATTGCAGGTCGCGGCAGCGGGTGCTCCGAATGTGCGGTTTCTCGATTTTGTCCCGAAGGACGAATTGTCGGAGAGTCTCTCCTGCGGTGATCTGCACTGGTTGCCTTTCGGCCGGGCATTTTCGAAGTTTCTGATGCCGAGCAAGTTGTATGGGATTCTCGCCGCCGGGGGCTGTCCGCTTACTAATGCGTCTCCGGAGACCGAGCTTTATCGCGAAGTTATTGAAGCGGGGCTTGGCTTGCATGTTGAAGAAGGGTGTGCTCAGGCAATCGTGGAGCAGGTTCTCTGGGCGGCCGATAACAGGGATGAGATTGAGCGAATGCGAGCAAAGTCTCGCATTGTTGCTGAGGAGAAATACTCTCGCGTTTACGCATTAGCGGCTTTGAGCAGAATTCTGCATGCTGTCTGACGGGTCTGGGTGTGCCATCCTGCATTAAGTTGAAGGCGACCCTGTAATAGGTTGAAGGCGACGCAATGAGAGTTTTTATTTCAGGCGACCGTGGGATGGTTGGAAGTTCAGTTCGTCGCATGATGGCGGACCATCCTGAATTTGATGTGCTCGGGGTTTCTCGCAGTGACCTTGATCTGACAGATCAGACTGCTGTACGCAGGTACTTTGAGTCGGAGCGGCCGGATGCGATTGTATTCGCAGCTGCACGGGTCGGTGGGATCATTGCCAATCGCACATATCCAGCGGAGTTCCTTTATACCAATGCGGCAATGGCAGTGAATTGCATTCATTCCGCATGGCAGTGCGGCGTTACGCGGTTCCTGTATCTTGGCAGCACGTGCATTTATCCCCGTCTTGCCAGTCAGCCGGTTTCTGAAGATAGTCTGCTCACTGGCCCACTGGAGGAGACGAATGAGGCGTATGCCATAGCAAAGATTCTTGGCGTCAAGTTGTGCTCTTTTTACAGGCGTCAGTATGGTGTGCGCTATCACTCCATCATGCCGACCAATCTTTACGGTCCCGGGGACAATTATCACCCTGAAAACAGCCATGTGATTCCAGGACTGCTGAGCAGATTTCACGATGCCGTGGAGAACGGAAGTCAGGAAGTTGTCGTCTGGGGCTCCGGTAGCCCTCTGCGAGAATTCCTGTTTGTGGATGACCTCGCAAGTGCAATTGTTCATGCTTTGCGGATGGAAGAGCCGCCAGACGTCATGAATGCCGGATCTGGGGAAGAGGTGAGCATCGCTGAATTGGCGCAGTTGTGCGGAGACATCGTTGGATTCAAAGGGCGGATCAGCTTTGATCGTACAAAGCCGGACGGCACACCCAGAAAGCTGGCGGATTCGTCTCGCCTGAAAGAGTCTGGCTGGAAGCCGTCGTTTTTGCTGTCTGAGGGACTGCGGCTGGCATATCATTCGTTTCTTGAAGAGCGAAGTGGTAATCGACTACGGATCTGCTGATCCCTGTTTCATTGGCTTGTTAGAACCTGGATAGAGTTAACGATGTCGGATAATACTGGGAAGTCTGCGTTTATTACCGGGATTACCGGGCAGGACGGATCGTATCTTGCCGAACTGCTCCTGCAGAAGGGGTACACGGTTCACGGGCTGGTTCGGCGTTCATCGTCGTTTACAACCGGCCGCATCGATCACATCTATTCTGATCCTCATGTCGACGGCACGCGATTGCTGCTGCATTACGGCGATCTCACAGACGGCCAGAGTCTGACGAATCTTGTGCTGGAGACAGAGCCTGATGAGATCTACAACCTTGGAGCGCAGAGTCACGTCCGGGTTTCCTTCGATCAACCGGTTTACACGATGCAGGCTACGGGCGCTGGTGCTCTGAATGTTCTTGAGGCCGCCCGGATCCTGCAGAGGAAGAAGGAAGTTCGAGTCTATCAGGCTTCCTCAAGTGAAATGTACGGTGAGGTGATGGAGACGCCGCAGACGGAAAGGACGCCATTTTCTCCACAAAGTCCATATGCCTGTGCCAAGGTCTATGCGTTTCATCAGACCGTCAATTACCGAAAGTCGTATGGTCTGTTTGCGGTGAATGGAATCCTGTTCAATCACGAGAGTCCTCGTCGTGGCGAGACATTTGTGACCCGCAAGATTACTCGTGCAGCAGCTCGAATTAAGCTGGGGCTGCAGGATCGACTTTATCTTGGAAATCTCGATGCCAGACGGGACTGGGGATTTGCGGGAGACTACGTCGAGGGTATGTGGAGAATGCTCCAGCACAGCAGCCCGGAGGATTTTGTACTGGCGACGGGACGCACTGAGACGGTGCGTCGATTTGTCGAGCTGGTTTTCGGATTGCTCGATCTTGACATCGAAAGATACGTTGGCATTGATACGCGATATTTCCGCCCGGCAGAGGTCGATCTTCTTCTTGGAGATGCTTCCAAGGCGCGAGCAGAACTTGGCTGGGAGGCAAAGACTGATCTTGAATCACTGGCCAGGATGATGGTCGAGCATGACCTTGAACTGGCAAGGAAAGAGGCAGCGTTGGCGGGTTAAGCTGACGATCGTCAGCCGGAATCGGGGATTCGCAATGAGGGCGCTCATCACAGGAATTACCGGGCAGGATGGTTCATATCTTGCCGAGCTGCTGCTTGGCAAGGGGTACGAGGTGCACGGAATCGTCCGTCGGTCGAGCTCCATTGGGCGTCAGCGACTTGACGGGTTGTACGTAGATCCTGAGGTCTATGGCAGGAAATTGTTCCTCCACTACGCTGATCTTAATGATGCGACCACGTTGAGAAGAATCGTAACCAGGGTCGAGGCTGACGAGTTTTATCACCTTGCAGGTCAGAGCCACGTCGGACTGAGTTTTGAAATACCTGAGAGCACATGTGACCTCACGGCAAACGGTACCCTAAGAATCCTTGAGATTCTTCGTGATCTGCGCCGTCCTCCACGTTTCCTGCATGCAAGCAGTCGTGAGATTTTCGGAACTCCCCGTGTCAGTCCACAGAACGAAGACACACCGATGTTGCCGAATTCGCCGTACGGTTGTGCGAAGGTTTTTGCCACAAATCTGGTGCAGGTCTATCGCGAGAGTCATGGACTGTTTTGCTGCAGCGCGATTTGCTTTAATCATGAAAGTCCGCGGCGAGGCGAAAACTTTATTACACGCAAAGTTACTCTGGCAGCGGCGGAAATCAGTCTGGGACTCAAGAAAGAGCTGATGGTGGGGGATCTTGGTGCGTGTCGTGACTGGGGCTATGCACCTGATTTTGTAAATGCCATGTGGTTGATGTTGCAGCAGGAGCAACCTCGTGATTTCGTGCTTGCTACCGGCGTCTCACATTCGATTCGCGATCTGCTGAAGCTTGCGTTCGAACACGTTGGATTGAACTGGGAGAACCATGTCTGTTCGGACCAGCGGTTTGTTCGACCAGCAGACGCCTCGAGCGTGCTCGGAGACCCAACTCGAGCAGAGCAAAATCTGGGGTGGACAAGAAAGATGGCATTTGAACCAATGATTCGTCATATGGTCGATTCCGACTTACGGTTGTTGAATTCACGGCATCGCTCCTGACGATGCCTGCGTTTGCTTCACAGGCTTATTGCAGCGGGAGAATCGTTATGGCTGGTCGCAGGGATCCCAGCACTCTTCTGATGCTGGTGCTGATGGTAACCTGTTTTGCCGGCATGAAGGCATTTCGCAAAGAGTTCGCTGGAGTGAGCAGGATCCCCGGGGCGGCTCGGGGAGATCTGCTGGTCGACAGAGATTTTCTTCCGGTTTCGGAGTTTGGCTGGGCACTGGTTGATTTCTCCAGCGATGCCGAAGCAAGTCTGGAAGACGGCGTCTTCTGGTTCGTCCATTCATGGCTGCTTGAACGGGAGGGACTGCAATGCAGTGTTTCACTTGATCAGGCTGACTGGACCAGCTGGCACGACTTGTCTGTCTGCTATTCAGCAGTTGGCTGGACTGTCACGAATTACGAGGCGATAGAGATACCGGAGGGGGAGGGATTCTGGCACGCTGTAGTTCTTGACCTGGAAAAGACGGGTGGCATCAAGGGGCTCGTTGTTTTTTGTAATTTTGGCAGTGACGGAACTCCAATGGATTCTTCAGCGGCAGTTAGGGAATCTTCAGAGAGTAAGGGTTTTTGGGATGCCTTAGCTCGGCGTCGCAAAGGCAAGGCAGCGAACCCTTTGAACAAAAGCTGGTCACATGATCGGGTTGTGCAGACACAGGTTTTCTGCACATACCGTGGGCAGCTCAGTGCGCAGCAGCGTGAAAGCCTGCTGCAGTTGCATCTTGATTCTCGCCAGCTGTTTCGCAGTGCGTGGGTAGAACACTGGAAGGCATTCAGGATCGGGTCAACGGAAGGCGTCTCACCTTGATGGCAGGTCTGAAGTGCAATCTGACCAAGGGTAGCGGGCGTATCCGGGCGGGATTGATGAAGCATCGATCACCTGCCAGGCGTTGGGCCTTGCTGATCCTGACTGCAGTGATGTTAGTTACCGTTCTGGCATCTTTTTCGAGTCAGTCATTTGTCAACTGCGAAGATGTTGTTTGTGTTGCGCTGCATAAGATTGGCCTGCCCCCATTTTCTGTACCACGGGAAATGAGAGTCAGGGTTGGGTAACAGGAATCGAATTGGACTGCTGGAATTGAGGGAGCGCCGCGACCGGAATGGAAGCTGTCCAATCCGCCGCGAACCCCGC
>JALQUR010000388.1 GCA_023260695.1 Planctomycetaceae bacterium | reverse complement strand
CCTTGCCGGCGTCCAGCAGACTCCCGACATACTCACGCACGACGGATTCACGCTGTGGATGCTTCTCGGCAAGCTCGCGGAAATGTCGGAGCGCCTGCTCAGGCTGATTTTCTCGGAGGGCATACGCTTTCTGCATTTCCGGAAGAATGTCAGCACAGCAGAACTTGAGTTTCTTTCCACTGCCGCAGGGACAGTTGGAATACGGATCGTTGGCCATTGAGGCACCTCGGTGAATTATTGTGGGCTATTAACAACTGCTGCTTCGATGGGGGATTGTCAGTGTCAGCCCACCGGCAGCAGATCTGGAATTGTCTTTTGAGTAAGGGGTTTGCGGACGCGGTGCGGTGTTGACTGTGCATGCCGGGTTGTCCGAAACCGGGCAACAGGGACAGTTTCTGTCGGATGTACTGTCCTCTGCTGATCAGAGAGCTTGTCGATACTAACAGATTTCCGTAGTTGTGGCAGTCTGCGGAGTATCAGGAAACAGACTGGATGAGCGAATCCCGGCCTTGAAAGACCTTAGAAATCGTCGTTGCCGGTCAGCTGTCCCCGGGTTCAGAAACCAGCAGTTCGGCGTCGCTGGGAATTTCAGCCTGCAGGCGGTCGCGAGCGTGTTCCGCCCATGGTCCGCGAGTGTCGAAACGCAGATACTGCTTCCAGTACTTTCGAGCCTGACCAGGGCGTGACGTCTGATCCAGCAGCAAGGCAAAGTGCAACAGTGCATCCGGATTACCCGAATGGATCTGCAATGCGGTACTCAATGACTGTTCCGCCGCCACAAGATCGTCCGTTTCCGCCTGCAGGCAGCCGAGCTGAGTCCATGCCTCCACAAAGTCGGGGGCAGACTCGATTGCACAGTGATATCGTTCGATTGCAGCTTCAGTTCTGCCACTCCGGTAGAGGGCATCTGCCAGATGAAAGTGAATGTCAGCAGGGTCAGTGAGCAGGTCGGAGTCTGCTGGATCCGCTGCTGCAGGCGGCCGTTGAGCATTGACAAGAGAAAGTGAGTTTCTGAGGGAATTGACAGCAGATTCCAGTTCCCCGTCTTCTGCCAGTCGACAGCCTTCATGGAACCACTCATCCGCATTCCATTCGGACATTGTTCTGGTGGATGCCGCTGAAGCGGCGCTCTGAAAGGCAATGATCGCCGGGTGAGAATCTGTGGCAGTCGGCTCCTGTGCGGCTGTGTCACCAGTGTCATCCGGCAGAACCAGACGCAGGTCCGCAGTGGACTCAAAATCCAGCAGACGCTGACCAGTTCGCGGGATGAGCATGCCACGGGAATCGCGGACAAGCACGTTTTCATCGTGAACAAGAAGATTCAGCTGCGTCAATGATCGCCCGCTGCTGTTCAGAGTTCTCCCCAGTTCACCCAGACTTTGTTCGAGGATCTGCGGTGCGATACCCTCATCCAGCAACGCGGCCAGTCGCCGTGCTCCGGCTACTTCCCGATAATCAAAGTATGGCAGTCGACAGACTCGACGGACGGGTCTGATCAGTCCCAGTCGTGCCCAGCGACGAATGATACAGACAGAAATATTCAGCAGGCGTGAAAGCATGGCCGGTGTATAGGCGCGCTGAATCTCTTCCTGCCGATCATCCAGCCCAAGAATCTGCAGCCAGTCTGATTCAGCAATGATCCTCAACCCGTGTCCATCGGCAATCCGCTGAGCAGCCTGGCGCACTTTCTGTGACGCCTGCCCATCTTCTTCCAGCGGCCAGCCTTCTTCTCCGATGACCAGCAGTGTGGTGGTATTTGTGACCGATGTGACCGCGCGGCCCCCGCCGTGCTCCACGTATGCCATCGCTTCGCGGTGTGTCATCGAAGCGAGGGTCCCGGTGAACGTTACGGTCTCACCCTGCAACGGAGTCAGGTTTGCCGCAGTCGATTCTGCCAGCAGTTCTGCTGTCAGTTCGATCTGGTCGGAATCGTTTTCGGGGACGATTTTGCTGTGGTCCACCTGTTCATCTTTCACGAAATCTGCGATCGCGCTGCGGTTCAGGTTCTGCGGATCCCTCAGATTGGAATCTACAGGTGTTTCCTGACAGAGAGTATCCT
>JALQUR010000355.1 GCA_023260695.1 Planctomycetaceae bacterium | reverse complement strand
AGACAAACGCTTTCTGATTGGCTTGGCTTGATACCACCTTGGTGAATGAGGCTTACTTCATCATGCCTCACAAGGGGTTCACCTGCGGTGGTCCAATTGCCAACGGTCCAGATTCCCTCCCCCGTCCCTAGAAAAAGAAATGGTGAGTCTAATGTATTTTCAGTCACTCTTCCGAAGGCAGCCAGGAAGGCCTTCACTATTCCTGATGATGCTCTGCTTGAGTGTCCTCAGCAGTGTCAGCTCTGCTCAGACACTGACACCCGTATCGGGGGGGGCTCCTCTGAACGCTGGCCTGGTCCCGGGGGCAGCCATTCCTCCGGGGGCGATCCCTGGAACCATTGTGGGCATTCCCGCAGGTCTGGCGGATGGATTCTTCACCCAGAGCGGCGCACCCGTGGGAGAGACACTATTCTCAAGCCGCAGAAATCCAATTATGGGGGCCTGGAGAGTGACTAGCGGAAATGTCGCTCTGCATGTCGGCACAGTCGCAATGCCGATTCGTGCTGCGAACGCGGTTGACCTGAACGGTAACCAGGCCGGGACAATTTCCCAGCTGGTGGTGACCGTTCCGGGGACTCAGTACACGGTCAGATTCAGCGCTACCGGAAACTGGCGTACCAATCCGGATCAACCGCGGTTTCTGACCGTGGGCTTCGGAGACAGCACTGCTCCATTCACTATTCAGCCGGGTGCAGCAGCCAATGCGCTGGGTTGGCAAACGCTGTCCGCAACATTCACAGCGACCGCTACGACAACAAACTTGCAGTTCATTTCCAATGATACCGGGAAAACAGACGGTGCCTTCATCACGGGCGTTGAACTGATCGACGTGGCAGCTGCTCCAGTTCTGCCTCCAGCACTGAATACCATTCCCATCCCAATGCCAGCCAACCTGGCTGACTTCGTTGCCAACAAGGAAAAGGCAATCCTGCTGGGGAAGGCGCTGTTCTGGGACATGCAGGTTGGTAGCGACGGACTGACAGCATGTGCCTCCTGCCACTGGAACGCTGGTGCAGACGTTCGCACCACAAATCAGCTCAATCCGGGTGCTCCAGGATCAGCATTTGGGCCAAACGGCAACCGACAGCGTATTCGTGCCCGGAATGCTGCTGCAGGATTTCCCAGTGCCAATGCTACGTTGACTGCCGCAGATTTCCCATTCCATCTTCCAACGAATCCCGCGATTCCAGGCGACGAACCGGGCTTCCCTGTTGGCAATCCAATTCTTCGCTCCACAATGGAAGTTGCTGGTTCGCAGGGGGTTGTCAGATCTGCAGGGGCAGGAATCGCTCCCGGGGTTGCTGCTGAAGCTGCCACTGTCATTCCTTCAACAGTGCATTCTTTTGGTGGTGTTAGTACCCGTGCAACGACGGGGCGTAACACACCGACCAATATCAATGCCGTTTTCTTCGATCGACTGTTCTGGGACGGACGCGCCCGTAACAAGTTCAATGGTGTTAACCCATTTGGTGATATGGACCCGAATGCTCGTGTGCTGCGGATTGATGCCGCGGGAGTCCTCCGTAGCGTTCGCATCAGCCTCTCCAACTCAGCCCTCGCTTCTCAGGCTGTCGGTCCTGTTCTGAGTGACGTGGAAATGAGCTGGACTGGGCGTGAGTTTGCTCAGGTTGCCCAGAAACTCTTCAGCCTCACTCCGCTGGCACAGCAGCAGGTCGCTCCAGACGACAGTGTGCTGGGGCCATTTGTTGCGCCTGATGGGGGCAAAGGGCTGGATCCTGCAACTGCATCCTATGCAGGACTGATCCGCGAAGCGTTTCTTCCGGAATGGTGGGCTTCACAGCAACAGACTCCCGATGGTTTCACGCAGATGGAGTCAAACTTCTCACTGTTCTGGGGCCTGTCTCTGATGATGTACCAGTCTACACTGGTCTCTGACCGAGCACCTTACGACCAGTGGGCGAATGGTGACCTGACGGCACTGTCAGATCAGGCCTTGGTTGGTCTGAATATCTTCATGAATGAAGGTCGTTGCATCATCTGCCATCACGGTGCTGAATTTGCAGGACCGACCATCAACAACCTTCTGCCAGTAGCGCCAGGAGCACCTCCTGAACTGCTGGTCGAACTGATGCTGATGGGCAATGGAGGGGCAGCATTCTACGACTTTGGCTTCTACAACCTTGGCGTTCGCCCAACTGTTGAAGATCTGGGTGTCGGTGCAGATCATCCTGCACTTGGCCCGCTGTCCTACAGTCGACAGATTCAGCAGGGCAGGTTGGCAGTTCCCGGTGTTGCTGTTCCCTTCCGAGCGCGCGTCGCAGTCGACGGAGCTTTCAAGACTCCCAGCTTGAGAAATGTGGAACTCACGGGCCCCTACATGCATAACGGTGGCGAGGCGACACTCGAAGATGTGGTCGCGTTCTATGCTCGTGGGGCAGACTTCTTCAACACGAACATCAATGACCTTGACCCGGAAATCTTCGGCATCCCGACACTGCAGGGCAATGCCGAGCAGACTGCTGCTCTGGTGGCCTTTTTGAAGGCCCTGACTGATGAACGCGTTCGCTATCAGTCTGCACCATTCGACCATCCAGAGCTGATCCTGCCCAACGGGCATCTGGATCCGCAGAATGGACTGACTGTTGATAACGCTGTCGTGCTTCCCGCAACCGGACAGGCCGGCGGTGCTCCGCTGCAGACGTTCTCGGAAGCTCTTGGTGGACTGCAACTTGCTCCGCTCACAGCAGAGCCGACACCAATTGCAGCTCCGGCGGTCAACATTCAGGATCTGGCTCCAGCCCCACCGGCTGTGCCAAATCCACCGCCAAACGTGCAGCCGGCTCCGGTCGCTGATGTTCCGGCGGCTGCGGCTCCGGCGGCACCAGTGGTCCTGGGCAGAAATGGTAACCCCGCTGCGGCGTCCTTCGTTTCCGGGGGGGCTGGTCGCTGATCTGCATGACTTCAGACATGTCATTCAAAGCGGTCCTGCCGGGAACTATTTCCGGATGACCGACTCAATGCCATCCGCAAAGTCAGCTAAGGGCGGTTCTTCGGAACCGCCCTTTTTTTCTGCACTTCAGCATGACCATCTTCCAGTCCTCAGTCGGCGATCTGAACTGCTCAGAGTCCTGACCCCCTGCGACAGATTTGCGTCGTGTCTCCTCCGCTACTGCATAAGCATTGCTTCCCCAACGCGCAACGGCATGTCTCCAGAATCTTCGGGCCTCCAACGGCCGACGATTTGCCAGTGACTGTGAGGCCCAGTCCCGCCCCGACGCTGCTTACAGACCGCTCTGGCTTCTGCACGCTCCTGCTTTCTGCATGCCACTGTACGCTGCCTGCTGGCCTGCACTTCCCGTTGAGCATTGCATTTACAGAATGTGCGCCGGTGGCCACACGGCCGTGGCTGGCCAGACAGTTGTTGCTGGCCACGTGTCAGTTGAGCAGCAGTTGCAGCCTCAGATTGTCTCCGGTCGGGTCCAGATCTCTTCCGGACTCTCCGAAGTACCGAAGTTGACCTTGTCCATCGGCCAGAACGGAGTGATCCATTTCCGGCCGTTGGCGGTGCCCCGTTCACTTTTCCTGATAAGCATCCGTTGATAACGGCCAAATCGTCGGCAGTTCCGCAGGCCACCGTTCCAGCAAGAAGTTGGCTGCCACCAGCGTCATGGCTGCCGGCAGGCTTAACTGCATCGCTCAAGAATTGAGATTCCCGCATGTGACGTGCCAGACTTCTGTACCACCCGGTTATGAGTGATCACTGGTCTTGATAATGTCCTGCTGATTTCGGTCAAAACGGCGGGTGGCCTGACACGAGCCAATGCCGACCAGATTCGCCCCCCGCTGCTGCTCCGATTATTGCTGGCCCAGTGAACGACATAAACGGCTGTCGTTTGCATTGACGACTGGATGGCTGCGAGTGGGAATGGCCGCCCCCCCCTGTTCCGCAACGCTCCGGACTCTCCTGCCAGTGTGGCGGCACGCCGCTGCGGTTGACTCAATCGATGCACGTTGCTGGCAGACGGTCAGCTCGTCAGAACTCAAGACGCTGAAAACTGCGGAGGCTTTACAGGAACCACGTCTGCGATCAGGCCGAAGCTTCGGTGCTGCGATCTCGCAATGATTTTTAGAGACAGCGGCAAGGCCTGTTTGCAGCAATCGCAATACTGTGAAGCGAGTGCAACGGCATATGCGGCGGCGATATGCATCCAGACCATGATTTTGCGAACGGGGACGAATGCAAGCCCACTCCGGCCACTGTCGAGGCAACGTTCTATTTGAGCACTCGTTGTTGAGCAGGATTCACATCAACATTTACATTTTGCTAAGTGCTGTTGACGATCAGGAAGGCTTTTTGATTTTTGATAAAAAAAACTTTATTTGGTTTTTGCCCCTGCTTTAGTCAGCACGCTCGCGTGTTTTTCGCTCTGAGCCACTACAGATTCCGTTCTTCGTTTTTCAAGTCCTGTTTTTTTTCAGTTTGTCCCCTTCGAACTGATTCAGTGGCCGCGTTGCTTTCAGGCATCGCATCTGCGGGTTATGCCCAGAGTCGTTTTTCATGTCCCGCCATTCTTCGCTTTCTGCGAATGGAGTCACATCCAGCATTGAAATCGAGGAAGGCTGGTTCCGTCCGATTCTGCGCTGGAACAGGGGGCTGTGGCCCCTCGACCTGACTGGGCAGTTCCTTAGCCCACGTGACAGCAGTCACTTCAGCCCCTGCTGCGGCAGTCAATCGGAGCCGTCTCACTAGGAGCAGTTCCATGGTGTCGAATGGTAAGGTAATGAGAGGCCTGCTTAGGTTCCTCCGGGTGACCTGTTTATGTTGCACGACAATTCAATCGGGTGCAGTGATTTCCACAGTCACCGCTCAGCAGATGACGACGGTCGTTCAATCTGCCGCCGGAGCACCAGCAGAAGCTGAAATAGACGCAGCCGCAACAGCGTTGAGGGATCCATTCTTCCGTGAAGCCCCCGATGCTCGCGGCGAATATCCGATGGACGAGCGTGGTATTCAGACCTGGACCGGACCGTGGCGCACTGAACTTGGCAGTGTCGATCTGCGAGTCTTTCGGGAGCAGGTGCCCTACAAGGGAGCAAATGCGATTGACCTGAATGGCACTCGGTCCGGATCAGTCTTTCAGCCGGTTGAACTGGTCCTTGGGCAGACCTACACAATCAGTTTTCTGGCGGCGGGTAACTGGACAACAAATGCCGATCAGCCGCGGAAGTTTTCGGTCTGGCTGGGAACCGAACCGATGCACTTCACGCTGCAACCGGGGCAGACATTCAATCCTGACAGGCCCGACTGGAGATCGATGTCTGCCACATTTACTGCCAAAACAATTCGCTCAGCGGTCAGGTTCAGATCTGAAAATCCTGGCTATCAGCACGGAACGCTGATCACTCGCGTCAAAATGGGGCTCGCAAGCGTCACGTCTCCCAGTCCCCCGGCAGCACTGGGCACCCTGCAGGTGCCACTTCCGTCAGGTCTCACGGATTACATCGCCGATCGCAATCAGGCGATTGCACTCGGGAAGGCGTTGTTCTGGGACATACAGGCTGGCAGCGACGGACAGACGGCCTGCGCTTCATGTCACTGGAATGCCGGAGCTGATATTCGTACGCGGCACACTGTGAATCCGGGAGCCATCGGCTCGGCATTCGAAGGCAAAGCTGCTCCGAATCTGCAGCGAGTTCATGCGATTTCCGCATGGCGCGGCAACAACGTTACGCTGCAGTCGTCGGACTTCCCATTCCAGAAACTCCCAGACCCGCTCAGTCCGGCGAACGAACCAGGTTTTGAAGAGTATGCAAACGCCCCTGTCTTCTCATCAAAGGAAATTGTTGGTTCTCAGGGAGTCATCCTGGCAGACTTTGCAGGCATCCAGGAGGGGGTATCAGCAGATCTTGCAACTCCGAAAGCAGATCCGCTGTTCAATCGCGGTTCCGCAAACCTGCGGCAAATTACCGGGCGGAACTCTCCCACAAACATCAATGCCGTCTTTCTGGATCGTCTGTTCTGGGACGGCAGAGCAAATCACTACTTTAATGGTGTCAATGCGTGGGGAGATATGGACCCCAATGCTCGCGTCCTGAAGTCGTCCCCGACCGGCGGGGCGATGGTTCCGGTCCGTATCCTGTTGAACAATGCTGCGCTCGCCTCGCAGGCGGTCGCTCCAGTCCTGAGCGATGTGGAGATGAGCTGGACAGGAAGAAAATTCCCTGAGCTTGCCCGTAAATTGTTTTCCCTGCGCCCGCTTGCCCAGCAGCACGTGGCAAGCGATGACAGCGTGCTCGGTCCCTACGTTTCACAACTCGATACGACAGGGCTGGCGGCAGACGGGGCCGGATATGCACAGCTGGTCCGCGGGGCTTTCCGGCCTGAATGGTGGGCTTCGCAGGAACTCACCCCTGACGGTTACACTCAAATGGAGTCCAATTTTTCACTGTTCTGGGGGCTCTCACTGCTGATGTACCAGGCGACTCTGGTTTCCGACCAGACTCCGTTTGATGCGTGGGTTGCTGGTGATGCAGCCGCCCTCTCCCCGGCTGCGCAGCGCGGTCTGCAGATCTTCCTGAACGAAGGGGCTTGTATCAACTGCCATGGAGGCCCGCAGTTCGCCGGGGGAACCGTCAACAGCCTGCCCGGCCCTGCTGGTGAAGCCGGTGTTGAACAGATGGAAATGGCCCGCGGTATGGCATGGTACGATTCAGGGTTCTACAACATCGGAGTCAGGCCGACGGAGGAAGACATCGGCCTTGGCGCAGAGATTCCCGGCCTCGGACCGATCTCCTACAGCCGCAGGGAGCAACGTGGTCAGAATCCGGACCCCAGTCATGTCATTCGACCGGGGGAACGTGTCGCAGTCAATGGAGCATTCAAGACTCCGTCGCTGCGAAACGTCGAACTGACCGGGCCCTACATGCACAATGGTGGGTTCAGAACGCTGGAGGAAGTTGTCCAGTTCTATGTTCGGGGGGCTGACTTCTTCCACACCAACATCGACGACCTTGACCCGGACGTCGCAGGCATTCCTTCTTTGAGGTCCGATCCGGAGGGAATTGCAGCTCTGGTTGAGTTTATGGAACATCTCACCGATGACCGTGTGAGGTATCAGTCGGCACCTTTTGATCACCCCGAACTTCCTCTTCCAACTGGGCATGAACTTGTGGTGGATGGAAGTGCTCCGGACAGGCGTATTGTTCTGCCGGCCACCGGAGCCGGTGGAGGTCGGCCGCTGCAGACTTTCGCCAGTGCCCTTGAGAATGCCAGCCCGGTACCGGTGCCGTCGCAGACCATTACGCCTGCGATGATTGTGGTACCCCTGCCTCAGGCCTCCTCGTCAGCGGAACTCAATAACTCCGTTGTACCCGCAGCAGAATTACCGCTCACGACGGCAACAGGACCCGCTGAGGTGGCGGTGGAGTTGCCGCAGACTGAAGCTGCTCCTCAGGGATCGGCCACCACACTGAACGAGGAAGATGAAGAGGAATATGAAGGGTCTGTCAGGCAGTTGCAGCGAAGGGCCATTCCTTCACGAGGACTCGGCAGAGCAATTCAGTCGCTCAATCGCACGCCAGCCCCCAGCGACTGACGCCAGCAACCACACAGGCTGAATCGAACGCAATTCGCTGCGGTGGCCTGAGGGTCCGGATGCTCTGAGGGAAACCATTGACTCGCGTTCGGATCAACGGCGAATGAGACCTGCAGGGCACCGCTTTCTTTTCAACAACGGACTCCCGTTTTTGCTCACATTCCGTGGGACAGCGAGAGTCCGTTGTCTTGTGTTTGCACCGCAATGATTGCCGGGAGTATTCCGTCAAAGCTGATCCGGCCCTGCGGAGACAGAGTTCTATTGCGATGGGCAGGAATGCATCGCCATCCGCAGTCGGCGAGATTCCCGCGGCGAATCGCGAACTGTGAAAGCCCTGCCGTCAGCGGTCAGCCAGGCCGCAGAAATAAAGCGTATGCAGGTGAATCCGAGGGGATTCTGAAGCGAGGACGACGGCTGCAGTCGACCGTGGACAGGTCCGCCCGCGCGATCAAGCACGAGCAGGGATGCGCTGGTGTTGCCGAAATTGTTCGTACAGCGGCGGCCGATGCAGCAGATCTTACATCGCCGACAATTCTCGTTTTCCCGCACGTCTCATGTTTGTTGCCTGTCAGATCCCCTTACTGAAGCGGCATGGACTTCCGAACCCGAGATTCGGTGAGCGACTCCCAACGGAGTTAACAGCGCTTTACGCATATGAGCGTTCAGTGTTTCTGCTTCTTTACATATCGACGCCCGTAACCCAGTTGAACGCATGCCACTGAATGCAGCAGCTGAAATTGTAAGCGAATCGTTATTAGTCCGTTTTGTCAGTGAAAAGACTCGTGTCTGAGTGCCAACGGCGAGGCTTTCAGGCGTGGAGAGAAGGGAAAGGCCTCGTATTCCGCTTCTACCGGCACGCTGCTTGCCCCTATGTGTAGGTTGGTGCTCTCATTGCGCGGCGCATTCTGCGTCTGGTAGTGAGGGGCTCGGCGGTCCTTCCAGTGAAGATCCGTGAGCAGATACCCGTGAGCAGATCCTCGTGAGCAGATCTTCGTGAGCAGATCGTGGTTTTGCGAACTCTTCCAGGCAAGGCTCGTCCCACCCAATATCTCATGGGTTGATCTTCCTGGTGGGGTAACTGCTCTCGGAAACAGTGTGGTATCGGAAACAGTGTGGTATCGGAAACAGTGTGGTATCGGAAACAGTGTGGTGAATGCCGTTAGAAATCTGCTTGCTGTTGCAGGGGTGCATGCGGCAGCAGATTTGTTTGCCAGGGCGTCAGATCAACGATTGTGTTGAATCAAGGTGAGTCAAATGTTTTTCAAGTCGAACTTCCACGGTTGCTTTATCTCAAGATACCTGCCGACCCTGTTGATTGCTCTGGCAACTGCCAGCGCTTTATGTACAGATGTGTCAGCTCAGCAGCGTGGCGTGGCGCGTAGATATGCAGGGGGCCTGCCGCAGTTTGCCTTCGAACCTGGACGCCCGCTTCCGCGTCCGGTCGGCCAGACAGGAACAACTCGTCCTGCTCCGCTCACTGACGAAGAACTGGCCGCTTCAGCAACTGCGGCGGTGGCCGACGAGGTTACCGACGTCACAGTGACAGAAGATGCTGCCGCCCATGCTGCCGAAGTTGAGGCTGTTCAGGAGGGTGTCGCGGACGAGGTTGCTGCAGTCGACCCGGAGATTGAAGCTGCCGCTGCGGAAGCTGTGGCCGCGAAATTACTTGACGGGTCTTTTCGAGGTGGCGCCGTCGATCGTGGCATCTACCGACTGAATGAACGCGGCCGGGGAGTTAGTGACTGGGGCCCATGGAAGGTAGGGCTGGGGAACATCGATGTACGAGTCATGCCGGAACAGACTCCTCTGAAAGGTGCAAATGCCATCGACCTGAATGGTTCTCGAGCTGGTTCGATCTACCAGACGATCAATACCAACCAGGGGGAAACCTACAGGATTCAGTTCCTTGCTGCTGGGAACTGGGCAACAAATGCAGATCGTGATCGCCACTTCTCAGTATGGTTTGGGACTGAACGCCGCCAATTCACTCTTGAGGCTCCCGCAAATCCGGCGGACTTCAATCCTGCTGAGCCTGACTGGCAAACAATGTCAGCGACCTTCACCGCATCTGTGCGGACACTGGCGGTTCGCTTCTGGTCGGACGATCCCGGGATTCCGGACGGTACCCTGATCACTGGTGTGAAGATCGGACTGGATTCTGTACCAACTGTTTTCCCACCGGCACTGAGTGACTTGCAGGTGCCAATGCCACCAAATCTTGACGAGTTCATCGCAGACCGAGACGCAGCGGTGGCGCTTGGAAAAGCGCTGTTCTGGGATATCCAGACGGGAAGTGACGGCCGGACAGCATGCGCCACTTGTCACTGGAATGCTGGTGCCGATATTCGCACAAAGCACACGCTGCATCCGGGAGCTTCTCCACATCCATTTGCCGGGAACAATCGCACCCTCAGCTCATCTGATTTCCCATTCCACGACGTTGCAGACCAGTTGAAGGCAGCAAACGAACCTGGCTTTGAGGAATATCTGAACCCGGTCCGCGCCAGCAACGCCAATGTGGTTGGGTCGCAGGGGGTCGTGGCTGGAATTTATGAGGGTGTCGTTCCTGGGGTTGCAGAGGAACTGCGACGATCAGTGACCGACCCTGTATTCAGCTCTGGTGGCGGAAATCTGCGGCAGGTGACCGGCAGAAATGCTCCCACGAACATCAATGCGGTCTTCTTTGATCGATTGTTCTGGGACGGCAGAGCCCACAACGATTTCAATGGCGTGAATCCATTTGGAAAACGTGATTCCAGTGCCCGAGTGCTCAAGGCGTCGGTTGCTGGCGGCGCAGCAGAACCGGTTGAGATCAACCTGATTAATGCGGCACTGGCTTCTCAGGCCGTGGGGCCAATTCTCAGTGGTGTCGAGATGAGCTGGACCGGTCGTGAGTTCTCCAGCATTGGTCGCAAGCTGTTTGGCCTTCGCCCACTGGCGATGCAGCGAGTCGCTGCCGACGATAGTGTGCTTGGGCCATATGTTTCTGCCGACGGCAATGGGCTCGACGATCGACTTGCTGGCTACGCTGTTCTGGTTCGTCGGGCGTTCCAGCCGGAATGGTGGTCAAGTGAAGATGTGACCGATGACGGCTTCACCCATATGGAAGCAAACTTCTCTCTGTTCTGGGGCCTGTCACTGATGATGTATCAGGCAACATTGGTCTCTGACCAGAGTCCCTATGACCAGTACATGAACGGTGATGAGAATGCTTTGTCTGACTCCGCGAAAGTAGGACTGGAAATCTTCATGGGAAAAGGAAGCTGCAGCACCTGCCATGGTGGTTCGCAGTTTGCCGGCGGAACTGTTGGTACTGTGATCGGTGGTGAGTCCGGGGTTGAGCGGATGGAAATGGCTCGTGGATCTGCATGGTATGATTCCGGTTACTACAACATTGGCGTTCGCCCGACCGAAGAGGACCTTGGTGTCGGTGCTGACATCCCGGGGATTGGGCCGATGTCATATAGCCGCCAGGAACAACAGGGGGGCAATCCGGACAACAAGTACTCGATTGGTGCGGAAGAGCGAGTTGCAGTGAATGGTGCCTTCAAGACGCCGACGTTGCGTAATGTTGAACTCACTGGACCCTACATGCACAACGGTGGGTTCAGTACAC
This sequence comes from Planctomycetaceae bacterium, assembly GCA_023260695.1. Classification (GTDB taxonomy): domain Bacteria; phylum Planctomycetota; class Planctomycetia; order Planctomycetales; family Planctomycetaceae; genus SXXK01. The sequence goes on along the minus strand of JALQUR010000355.1, from coordinate 1,173 downwards.
TTGAGCAGGTCGTCAACTTCTACGTTCGTGGTGCTGACTTCTTCCACACCAATATCGAAGACCTTGATCCAAACGTGGACGGAATTCCGTCGCTCAGCAGTGACCCGGAAGGAATCAGCGGTCTGGTCGAATTCTTGAAGGCGCTCACTGACGAACGTGTGCGTAACCAGTCGGCTCCATTTGACCACCCGGAACTTCTTCTTCCACTCGGCCATGGAGGCGATTCGTCTGCCGATATCGTCATTGACGATTTCATTTCTGTCGCAGCGACGGGGCGGAATGGCGGACAGCCGGCCCAGACCTTTGCTGAGGCACTGATCGACCGGATTCATCCGGCTGTTGCTGATTCAGAAGTGCTGGCCGCTCTGGCACCAGCTGTCGTCGGTGAACAGCAGGAAGGTGCTGCTGCTGACGTTGCTGCAGCAGCGGATGCGGAATTGGAAGAAGCGACCGCAGCAGAGAATGCCGCAGAAGAAACTGCTCCATATGGCCAGGTGAACATGCCTCCACGTGGCAGAGTTCCTGCTCGTGGAAAGCCAACGTCAGCAACCGAGAGACTGCTGGACTACAAGAACGGTCTGTCGCAGGACGCGGGCCCAGTCTCAGGTAATGCCGGTGAGGGCCCATCCGATGTCTTGTCAGCACTTGCGAGGAAGAATGCGGATACCAAAAGTCTCCAGTCGGTTGATCCTCGCAGCGGCAAGCCGGCAGGTTACTCCAGAAATCCTGCCGAAGACGATGCACATGCTGGTGAGGTTGACGCCGCTCCGGCGGACGGCAATGAGCCTGTTGCTGACGGTCAATACGACACGGCCCCGGGACTCAGATTCCCATCGGACCATCGTCCGCAGTCTGCAACGTCTCGTCTTCTGGACTACAAGAATGGTCTGGCACAGGATGTTGCATCCGTATCCGGTAACGGTGATGGTGACGTCGATACTCTGTCAGCCCTTGCCGACAAGAACGACGCCGCAGAGGATGTTACTGCGACGGATCCGCGCAATCGGAAGCGAGGTTACGGTCAGGACGCAGCGGCTGACGCCGGTCATGGCACCGCTCACGGTGACCGTCGCGACAGCATCCCTGTCGGTCCGGGTTACCGTGCAGAGTCTGTCACATCGCGTCTGCTGGACTACAAGAATGGTCTGGCACAGGATGTTGCAACAGTATCCG
>JALQUR010000310.1 GCA_023260695.1 Planctomycetaceae bacterium | reverse complement strand
CGTTGTTGCTGAACCGTGCTTCAACTGCAAGTACACCGACTGTGTTGTTGTTTGCCCCGTGGAGTGCTTCTACGAAGGTGAAGCAATTCTGTTCATTCATGCTGAAGAGTGCATTGATTGCGAAGCATGTGTGCCGGAGTGTCCCGTTGCGGCAATTTTTCATGAAGACAATCTGCCGGCAGAGTGGGCTGCTTACAAGGAACTGAACGCAGAGATGGCACCAAATTGCCCGGGTATTACAGAGCAGAAGACCTCCATGGCGGAAACTCATGGAACCTGCACTGCCGAAAAACGTTCCTGAGCCCGCAATCACAACTGTGGAAAGCTCTGGCTGATCGGCCAGAGCTTTTTTTTTGGAGTGTCTCAGTCCACGTTTTAAGCAAGTGGTGCGGGGGCCTGCCCGTCATGTCAGATCTGAATGTTCTTCTTCCGCTGCAGCAGAACTGGAGCTGTCACAACTGTGGCGGCTGCTGCCGGGAACATGAGATCAGCATTTCGGATGCAGAGAAGCAGCGGATCGAAAAGCAGAACTGGACGGTTGATCATGGGGTTCCCGGCGATCGACCGCTGATCGTAGCGCTCGGCAACGGTTGGCGGCTGAATCATCAGGATGATGGTGCCTGCGTCTTTCTCGATGCCAACGGGCTGTGTCGGATTCATGCGAAGTTCGGAGAGCCGGCAAAGCCGCTCGCATGTCGGCTTTATCCCTACGCAATCCATCCTGCCGCAAACGGACTGACTGTCAGTCTTCGCTTCAGTTGTCCTTCAGTTGTGTCCAATCTTGGCACTCGCGTGACTGCTCAACGAGCAGAGCTGGAGCAATTGTGTCGCGAGGTTGTTCCCACTGATTTCAGGAACAGGGACCTGCCTGTACTGGCAGGAAAGCGCAGTGTGAGCTGGGAGGAGTTCCGGGTCCTGCTGGCCTTTCTGGAACGTGGGCTGGCAGACAGAAGCATTGCTTTCCCGCAGCGACTTTTGCAGACACTGGCTTGGACGCAGTTTCTGGAGCAGGCTGACGAGGGGTTACTCAGTGGTGAAAGACTGCCTGACATCCTGACGATTCTGCTGGAGGCCGCTCGGCGCGCGTGCGTGGAGGGGGATTATGGCAGACAGCCGCCATCACGCACCGGAAGAATGATGTTTCGCCAGCTGGTCGCGCAGCTCCTGCGACATGATACCCAGCAGAGTGTTTCGGCGGGGTTGAAGCACAGGCTGAGAATGCTGTCCAGCGGCATTCGACTCACTTTCGGTCGTGGCATGGTGCCGGCTCTGAAGGATCCGGAGTCGGTACGGGCAGCATTTGGGGAATCAGCGTCGGGACCAGCACAGTCGGTTTTATTTGCGGCGGTTGAGCAGTTCAGCAGAGAGCTTCCCAGTGAGGCAGACGAGTTGTTTGAGCGGTATTTCCTGGTCAAGATTGCTGGGCATCACTTTTTTGGCCGCGCGTTCTACGACTACAGCATGCTGGATGGTCTTCGCACATTGGCGTTGATGTTCCCAGCCACAATCTGGACGGCTCGCCTGAGAGCGCTGCAGTCCGGCAGGGACAGGCTGCTGGCAGATGACCTCCGGGCAGCCCTGGCGATTCTGGATCACAATCTGGGGTATTCGCCGGCACTGCAGTTACGCTCTTCCCGCAGCAGAATTCGCCAGCTGGCTGGTCTGCAGCAGATTGAGAGTCTGTGTCGCCACTATGGTGGGGAATGACGTGGGGGCCTGAGTGGAATCACTGGAAAAGCAACTGGAAGATGCCGATCACAGAATCAGACCAGCAGCCCTGGTTGTCATGGTTGGTGAACTGACGGAATGGAAAAGGAAAGTGCTGGAGCCCGGAGAGGGAGACCGTAGAATCCGGGCTCTGCTTCGGGCCTGGAAACAGTGACTGAAGTGTTCAGTTTTATTCGGAAGCACTCATGCGCAGCGAATCTGAAGTTCTCTTTGAAGACAATCCGTTTTCCATCCCTGTTGCGGAACGCGTACGGCGATTGCCTCCGTATCTCTTCGGGGCGATCAACAAACGCAAGTACCAGTTGCGGGTTGACGGAGTGGACGTGATCGACCTGGGCATGGGTAATCCGACAGATCCACCGGATGCTCGCATCGTTCAAAAAATCGAAGAGGCTCTGGCTGACTCGCGAAACCACCGTTATTCCGTTTCCAACGGAATTGGAAACCTGCGTAAGGAAGTGGCGAAGCGTTATTCCAAGCGATACGGGGTTGAGCTGAACTCGGACGATGAAGTGCTGGCCTGCCTTGGTTCCAAGGAAGGCTTCAGTCATATGTGTCTGGCGCTGATGGGGCCCGGTGATACTGCGATCGTTCCAGCTCCGTCCTTTCCGATTCATGTGTATTCCGTGATGCTTGCATCCGGGAATGTGATCACACTGGATGTGCGTGATCCGGGTCAGTTCCTGCGGAACATTGCCTACACCTGCGAACACCTGGTGCCCAAACCAAAGGTGGTGATTGTCAATTTCCCGCACAACCCCTCATCCACAGTGATTGAGCAGGACTTCTATGTGGAGCTTGTGAGGCTGGCAAAAAAACACTCTTTCCTGGTGATCAGCGATTTTGCCTACGCGGATATCTGCTTTGAGGGCTATCAGGCTCCCAGTTTCCTTGCGACACCAGGAGCACTGGATGTGGGTGTGGAAATGACATCCATGAGCAAATCGTACAGCATGGCGGGCTGGCGGATCGGGTTCTGCTGCGGCAACCGTGAAATGGTGCGAGCTCTGGCAACGATCAAGGGCTACTACGACTACGGGATCTTTCAGCCGATCCAGATTGCGGCAATTGTTGCCATGCGACACTGTGATCAGTTCATCGAGGACATTTCCGAAGAGTATCAGACGCGGCGCGACGCACTCTGTGATGGCCTGCGGAGAATCGGATGGAATCCGATTGTTCCCAGGGCAGGCATGTTTGTGTGGTCGGAAATCCCGGAGAAGTGGCGTTCGATGGGGTCTATCGACTTCTCCATGAAGCTGCTCAACGAGGGGGGCGTCGCAGTCAGTCCCGGCCGAGGATTCGGTCCAGACGGCGAGGGATTCCTGCGGCTCGCGATTGTAGAGAACTGTCAGCGTCTGCGGCAGGCAGTTCGCCAGATTGAACGTTGCCTGAATGCGACTGCCAGCGACGCTAAAGAGTCAGCTCCTGCATGATCCGGGCCTTCACGGCGCTGCAGACTCTTCGTAGAGTTTTGCCAGCGGCACCAGCAGGTCTTCCAGTCGCTGCAGATAGTCAGTTTCGTCCATATCCCGACGACGAACCTTGAGTGCTCGCAACTGCACCTCCAGTGCATCGCGAAGCAATCGCTGGTCCGCAGTCATGCGACGTTCTGCCTCACTACGCACAAAACTGATGCTGGCTGCAAGCTCTCCGTCGATGGATGGGTCTGCGAATTCCCGGTCTTCCGCCGTCATCGAAGAGACAGATTCAGCTCGAATGCCACGCTGATCTCCGTTGTCGTCGAGCAGCGAATGTTCGGTGGCAAGTCGTCCTTCCTGCTCGTAAAACTCTGCAGTTCTGATGGATGCATAGAGCCATGCTTCCAGCAGTGAGACCTGTCCGTCCTG
>JALQUR010000197.1 GCA_023260695.1 Planctomycetaceae bacterium | reverse complement strand
ATTCTGACGTGAATGCTGAACTGATATGACCCGTGAATCCGGTGGTATTCGGTCACGACAAAGATGTACGACAGCGACTTATCGGACTCAAAGAGGCTTTGCCAAATACCCTGCAGGCATTTTTTACCAGTGGGCAGCCCGGCAATCTGCTCCTCCAGAATGCGGCAGCAATCCCGCCGGATTCGTATGCGGACTGGATGCCCGCAGAGACCTTCGACTTCTACCAGCGTGAGGCAGACAAGCTGATTCGACAGCAGAAGTTTGCTCGCACCGAAGAGCCGCACACATGGGGATTCTGCTCAGCAACCGCTACTCATCAGGGTGTCAAACGACTGCCCGTGGTGAACCGTGACCCACTGCCATGGCAGCCGACCATCCGCGAAAACGCTCAGACACACCTGCTCATCCGCGGTGACACAGGCAGCCCCGGACCCGTAGTCCAGCCCGGCTGGCCGGAAGTACTCGGACTGATCCCTGAATTGGGACGTCCGCTGACACGCTCGGACTTCGCCGACTGGCTGACAGCAGACACAAATCCGCTCGTCGCTCGCGTCTGGGTCAATCGGATCTGGCAGCATCACTTTGGTCGCGGACTGGTCTCCACATCCAGTGATTTCGGAATCGAAGGCAGTCCACCTTCACATCCGGAACTGCTGGACTGGCTGGCAGTGGAACTGATCAGCAACAACTGGAGCACACGGCATATCCAGCGACTCATTGTCAACTCTGCCACCTTTCGACAGGCCGCCGACTTTGACCGTAGTGATGCAGAAACGGACCCGGAAAACCAGTTACTGCATCGCTGGCCTGTTCGCCGCCTGGAAGCAGAAACCATTCGTGACGCGGTACTGGCCGTCAGTGAGGAACTGGACCGAACGCCGGCAGTGGGCAGCGTCCCGCCGCAGTCGGAAGCTCAGCAGCTGAAACGAACCATCTATCTGTACCAGCGTCGCAGCGAACTTCCCGAGATCATGCGGCTGTTCGATGCTCCCGATACCATCGGAAGTTGTGCACGACGTGAAACATCCACAGTCGCTCAGCAGTCTCTGTTTCTGCTCAACAGCGACTTCATGCAGCAGCACGCCCGCAGCATGGCGAATCTGATTCGTCTGCATGCTGGCACTGATACCAGACAACAGGTGATTCAGACTTTTGCGCGAGTTCTCGGCAGAACACCCTCCGACACGGAACTGGAACACAGTGAACGGTATCTGACCGCAGCAGATGCGGACTCTGCAGATGAACAGCTGCGTCGATTCTGCCAGGCAATGTTCAGTCTGAATGAATTTCACTATCTCCCCTGAAACGGGAGCACCGGAAAAAGGCCACCGTGATGACATCGAACGGAAGTCCACTGCATCTCTGCAGACCTTCTCGGCGCACATTGCTGGCAGAAAGTGCATTCGGATTCGGGACGCTGGCACTGAACTCTCTGCTGGCTGCCGAAGAGACCGCCGTCGGCAATGAAATGTCGGGCAGACAGGCCCACCATCCGGCTCGGGCACGCAGCATCATCTTTCTGTTCATGTCCGGCGGACCAGGGCAGACAGACACATTCGATCCCAAGCCCGTGCTGCAGCAACTGGACGGGCAGCGTGTTCCCGATTCCATCGCGGCACAGGTCCCTGATATTCCACGATCCGGAGTCTCCTCACGCCTGATGGCATCGCCATTCAGATTCCAAACGCACGGAGAAAGTGGTATCCCCGTCTCAGAACTGTTTCCGGAAACCGCCAGACTGGTCGATGAACTGTGTGTGATTCGCTCACTGCATCATCGCAACCCGGTCCACGGTCCTGCGGAGTGCCTTTCGCTCACCGGCACTGCCGTTGGTGATCGCCCCAGCATGGGCTCATGGATTTCATGGGGACTGGGATCCGAAAACAACAATCTGCCGGGGTTCATCACTTTCCTCTCCAACTCCACAGGACCGGCACCACAACGACCAGGATGGAATTCCGGATTCCTTCCCGCCCGCTTCCAGGGAACAGCGATCTCCGGAACGGACTCCATCCCGTGGACGACGATGCCTGCTGCTGACTCCGACCGGGAACGTCGGGACCAGCTGCAGTTTCTCAACTGGATGAACCAGGAACACCTCCTGCGTTCGGGAGACAACACCGAACTGGCAGCGCGGATCTCCAGCTTTGAACTCAGCTTCCGCATGCAGACGGCGGCCCCGGAAGCCTTCGACCTGTCTCAGGAATCCGCAGCAACTCAGTCTCTTTATGGTCTGCACGACAGTCGCACCGCAGAATTTGGACATCATTGCCTGATGGCCCGGCGGCTGGTGGAACGTGGTGTTCGCTGTATTCAGCTGCGAAACGGTGGCTGGGACGCACACGGCAGTCTTGAATCCAATCACCGCGCACAAGCGGCTGCAACCGATCTTCCCGTTGCCGGATTGCTGCGGGATCTGCGTCAGCGTGGACTTCTGGACCACACTCTGGTGGTCTGGGGCGGAGAATTCGGCCGTACACCAACCACCGAGGGAAATGTGACAGGGATCAAACGCGGACGTGACCATTCTCCCGCCGGTTATTCAATCTGGCTGGCGGGTGGAGGCGTAAGAAATGGCCTCATTGTCGGTGCGACAGATGAACTGGGCTACGTCCCGACCGAAAGGCCACTGACCCCTGCAGATCTGCACGCCACACTGCTGTATGCTCTGGGTCTGGATCAGCATCTGCTGGCCTTTCGGCATCGTAATCGTGACGAAATCCCGACCGTTCTGGGCGGGGAAGTCATCCGCGAAGTCTTTTTCTGACGTGGCGAATGGCACTGCTGCAACTTGTATGTCCCCTGAAAAAACAGGACGATCCCACCACACCACTTCCTGCCGCAGATCGCCCCGGCGAATCTTCCGCAGACAATTGCTCATCCTTTAAGTCTTACGAATCAAGGACTGTCACCAGATGCCCTTCCTGATGATCGGAACCCAGCGATCCGGCTCAAACCTGTTGCGACTGATGATCAACCAGTTGCCCGGGATTGTTGCCCCTCATCCTCCCCACATCATGGAACGCATGGGACCCCTGCTCCCTGAATACGGTCCACTGACGGTACGAGCCTTCAGCCAGCTGATCGAAGATGTCTGCTGGCTCATCGAAGCCAATCCTGTCCCGTGGGAGGGCCTTGTTCTCGATCGCGGCCAGATTCATGATCGCTGCCAGGAGCGATCGCTGGCGGCCGTCTTTCATGCCTGCTACGACCTGCTGGCTGAAGCAGTCTCCGCAGACGACTGGTGCTGCAAGAGTCTTGCCAACGTGCATTACCTGAAGGAAATTGAAAGCAGCTTCTGCGATGAAGCTCGATACATCCACCTGTATCGCGACGGCCGCGACGTTGCTCTGTCGTTTCGCAAGGCGATTGTTGGGGACAAGCACTGGTATCACCTGGCTCGTCAGTGGCACCTTGAACAGCAACTTGCACTGCAGCTCAGGAACCAGATCCCGGCCGAACGATTCTTCTCCGTGCAGTATGAGGAACTGACTGCGCATCCGGAGAAAATCCTGCGTGGTCTCTGCGACTTCATGGGACAGGAATATCGACCCGAAATGATGAACTACCATGAGTCCTCCGAAGCCGATCGCACCGCCACTGCCGGGGCCATGTGGGCCAATGTCGGACAGCCCGTCAAATCGGACAACAGTCGGAAATATCTTACGCAGGCAACCCCGGAAGAGCTCAGCATCTTTGAATCAGTTGCCGGTGCATCACTCAGCGAACTCGGCTATGAAAGGCACTTCATCCAGCCCGGTGAGGAACACCAGTACTCCACGGAAACCATTCAGCAGTTTGATGAAGAAAACCGTCAGCTCCAGGCAAAAGTGATGGAGGAGACGTCGGAAGCAGACCTCTTTGGCAGAGATGCTGCATATTTTTTCAGTGAAATCGTCTCTCCTCAAAATTTCAACGATCCAGAAAACAAAGATGCTTTAGAAAAACTGAGAAATGCGTTTATCGAGTTGCAAAATCCTACAGA
>JALQUR010000172.1 GCA_023260695.1 Planctomycetaceae bacterium | reverse complement strand
AGTTATCCGTGGGAAGCGCAGGGTTTACCAACACTTTTGGGGAGTCCCGAAGCCAGAATGTTGCGATTATGCTGCAGTGAATTCTTGTGTGTTTCGCATCATGAACATTCTGTTTTGACGGATTAACAAGTTGGCTGTCCGGCATGAGTCCAACCAGCACGATTGCCTGGCCAGTCGCTCACTTGCAGCACTGCCGCGCAGGGGCATTAATATGGTGGATTACCCTATGGTGCAATTTGCTGATGTTTCATTCCCCCTAAACTCACGTCCCTTGCTTCGTTTCGACAAATGCGTCTTTGCATGTCGGCCGTTTCCGGGACAAGAGGGCGATGGTGTGGAGCAACTGTTGCTGCAGTTCCGCAGTGTGACACCGGTTGCCTGGTGTGCTAAATTGAAGGAATCAGCGATGCGACAGGTCAGTCCCCGTTCGCTTGCCTGGGTGGGAGGTCCGGAATGTCTGAAGGTGCTCGAAAGCTGACTGGCCCAACGCTCAGCTGTTTGTTGCTGCAGGCGATGAGTACTTGTGTACTCGCTATGGATGATCCGGGTGTTGAAAGGGAGACCTTCCGCCATTCATTCCTGACTTCCCACTGCGGGGCGTGTCATGGTGGCAATGATCAGAAAGCCGGTGTGGATTTCCGTCACGGTGTTCCCGTGAATTCCGACAACGCGGTGTTCTGGCGAGATGTTCTGCACCAGCTGCAGCGGGGGGACATGCCGCCGGCAGATGCTGCTCAGCCACCCGCAGCAGAATTGCAGCGGTTTGTAATGGAGCTGGCTGAAACGCTGGATCACGTCACTGCCGATTCAGCGCAGAATGATCCTCGATTTCTGCGACTCACAAATCGACAGATCGTCTGGAGTCTTCAGGATGTGCTGCAGATCGATCGTGATTTTGGCGCAGAGTTGCTGGAGGATCCGCAGCATAAGCATGGTCAGTCGCTGCAGTCTCATCTGGAAATGTCAGCCGGCTATCTGGAATCGCTGCTTTCGGTCCTGCAGCAGGCAGTGGAACTGGCAGTGTCGGATCCGCAACAGCCACCGCCCGTCTATGTGCTGCAGGGAAACGACTGGGAACAGCAGCACTACCTGAACCGAAACGACCTGGCACACGGAGCCCGCCGGCATCACCGTCGCTATCGCGGTCCGCAGTGGCTGGGTGACGATTTTGAAGTACCGCTTCCGCCAAATCATTTCTTCCGCATCTACATTGATGACAATCGTTCGCAGGGGCAGTTTCGAGTTCGGCTGCGGGTGCGAAATGAGCCGCCGACAGATGGCGGAGAGCGACAGCAGCATCAGATGTCTGTGTTCTTCGACAAGGGCTTCAAGTCGCCAATGCATACCGTTGGCAGCTTTACAGTGGAAGCTCAACCGGGAGTTCAGGAATTCGAGGTTCCTGGGAATGTGTTTGATTTTTGTAAGAAAAATATAAATTTTGATGAAGCTTTTTTCTTATCCCCACTGTTTTAATTTCCACTGACACATTATTTCCCTTAGTTAAGTGGGTTAAGGTTGACCGACAACGGGGAGTGCGGATGCCACCTAAAAGTTTCAATTGTTTTTATGTCGTCTTTACAACCAAATACTCCCTAAGAAAGTACTTTAAAGGATATATGTTGACAGACAGATACAAAGAGAGAGAT
>JALQUR010000153.1 GCA_023260695.1 Planctomycetaceae bacterium | reverse complement strand
CGACAAGATGCGTGCCGATGATGTCGCACATCTGCTGCGTATGTGCTACGCGTGGAGAGAAGTTCACGAAGCAGGCTGAACCGGGCCGCAGGGCAACCGGGCCGCAGGGCATCTGGAGTGACCCCAAGGCTGTTCAGGCCGGGGCGCTCCACGAAGTCCTGCCGGCGGTTTTCCGGTTTATTTGAGCAGTTCTGTGGCGACTGCGGTGACGCACAACGCTGCGGTGATGCACAACGCTGCGGTTACGCACAACGCTGCGGTGACGCACATCGTTGCGGTGACGCACAACACTCTTGCGGGGCGGACTGCTCTGCCTCTATTCCCGCCGCGCGTGCGTTGTTTCTGCGTGCATTGTCTCCGCGTGGGACTGGATGGTCAGCAAAGTTACCTCGGGCGGACACCTCCAGCGCAGTGAGTGTTTTCCGCCAGCGCCTCGACTGACATGCATCCACAGCCCGTCCAGTCGGAACAGCCCTGACGCGAATCTCACGCCATATCTGCTTGGACTGAAAACCGGGCCGTGAACCGGCAGCACCACGTGCCCACCGTGGGTGTGGCCGGCAAGCATCACGTGAAATCCCTGCCTGCGGGCGAATGGAAGATCGTCCGGAGTATGAGCCAGCAGCAGTCGCAGGGATTGTGTGTCGTCCGCTGGCAGGTCTGGCGGGTGTTGCGGCATCCAGGGGAATTCGCTGCCGGCGATCAGCAGGGGACCGGCAGGCGTGCTGATCTGCTGCAGCCGTCCGCCGACGTCAGTCCAGCCGGCATTCTGCATTGATCTGCGAATCGCCTGCGGCTCATTCCGCCAGTCGTGATTCCCCAGAATGAACAGGCAGGGAGCTCTCTCCTGAAGTGGTCGCAGCACTTCGATGAGGTGGGGGATCTGAGCATGTTCATCGGAGAGATCGCCGGTCAGTGCGACCATGTCAAATTCGTGTTGCAGACAGGCTGCGATCACGGTGCGGTAATATTCCGGACCCGGCGTGCCGTCAAAATGCAGATCGGAGATGTGCAGAATCCGCAGTGGGCGGTCAGGGCTGATTGTGCCTGCTGCAGAGCCGGTGAGCGTCATGGTTTTCAGAGACAGCGACGGGCTCCAGATTTCATTCCACGGAAAGAAACGGCCCAGCAGACCGGGTGCCCCGCGGAGTGCGGGGGTGGTTCTGCTGTCCGGCAGTGCAATCGGAATGATGCTGTCCGCTGCGTGAAAGCGTTGCCAGCCCCAGCGCTGCCATCTCCAGGCACGATGCACGAAGATCAGCGTCAGCGGAGCCGAACTGATGATCAGCAGTTGCAGAAATCCCGGCTGCTGCGACAGCGAACTCGCAGCGAGGATTCCCGGCAGCCGCGTTGTCGGGAAAGCACACAAAAATGTCGGCCAGGCAAGGATCTGCAGCAGGAGCAGGTTGCGGATTTTTTTCTGGAGATGGTGCGTCATTCGGGCCGTTGCGTGAGTCTGATTGATCAGCTCAACGCAGAATGCGGTATGCCCGATGATGCTCAGGAACACCAGAATAAGAACCATCAGCAGACTCGGTTTCGCGGAAACATGAACAGAGGTCGAACGCCATATGAACAGGCTGACATTGGCTGACGGTCATGTCTGCCTGACCGCCTGTCTTAGCAGGGGAATAAACGCCGCCATTGCTCGTGCCCGGTGGCTGATGCGATGCTTCACCACAGATCCGAGTTCGGCAAAGGTGCGATGGAACTCGGGAATCAGAAAATATGGGTCGTAACCGAAGCCGCCACACCCGGCTGCGTGACGCTGAATCCGCCCGCGACAGTATCCTTCACAGGCTGCCTGGATGATGCCGTCGGCGGATGCCAGAGCGATGCTGCAGACATAACCGGCCCCGCGTCGTTCGTCAGGGACGTCAGCAAGTTCGCGGAGCAGTTTCTGGTTGTTCCTTTCGTCGGTGGCATCCTCACCGCTGTAGCGAGCTGAATAGATGCCAGGGGCGCCGTGCAGCGCATCCACCCGCAGTCCACTGTCTTCACCGATCACCCAGCGGTTCAGATGCGTCGCGGTCTGGCTGGCCTTCTTGGCCGCGTTTTCGGCAAACGTGGAACCGTCTTCGATCACCTCCGGAACGTCTGAAAAGTCGGTCACCGGGATTACTCGAAATCCATATGGTTCGAGGATTTCGGAGACTTCCCTTGCCTTCTTCAGATTGCGACTGGCAAGCACAATTTCCACGATGTGAGTATCCTTCGGGCAGAGCCATGCTGCGGCGAGCAACAGGAAACGCTGGCCGCTTCAGCCGGTCAGCTTTTCAAACAACAGACGCTGTTCCTTCATGGCGGCGACTTTGTCTTCCGGATTTCCGCGTGCCTCCAGGAGTATCCAGCCTTCGTATTCAATTCCGCGAAACAGCGTGAACAGGTCGGCATAGGGATACTTCGGATCTTCCAGTTCACGTACGTGGACCGTTTTTCCGAAACGGTCTGAGACCAGTCCGAAGTTGTGCTGCAGCCCCTCGCCGCTCAGATCTTCTCCGTTGCAGTTCCAGCAGATTGTTGCATTCGGGTGATCGGCAACATCGAAGATCGCCTTCATTACCGGAAGTTCGCTGGTCCCGGGGCCATGCACTTCGACGCGAATTTCCTGGCCGTACTGCTGGCCGTAGGCGGCAACCTCATTCAGAGCCTTGCCGATCTGTTCAATCGTCTTCTCCTTCGGGACATCGTTGACGAAGGAATTGGGTTTGACCTTCACCCCGGATCCGCCGCAATCGTGCATGAGCTGAATGTAGCTTTTTGTCAGCTCAATGTTTGCCTGCAGTTTCGCAGGGTCATTCTCATGATACTGCGCATTGGAGCCGTAGCCGACGAGGGTGACGGGACTGTCCTCGAAACGCTTTCGCACTTCACGTCGTTCAGCCGCAGACAGTGAGGGTTCCACACCGTGTTTGTGCTGAGTGCGGACTTCCACGCCGAGCAAGCCGGACGCTTCGCAGGCCGCGATGAGTTCCGGGAGCGGCATGTGCTGGCCCCAGAGGTAAGTCACGAGGCCGAACTTCATGCGGCTTGCCGGCACAGGCCGGGCGGTGGCAGACAGGGCCACTGCGGCTTTGGGCAGCGCGGAGAGCAGTCCTGCCGCCGCAGTTCCGGCAAGCAGGTCACGTCGGGAGAATGAGTTCATCCGGAGTACTCCTGAATTGTGTGATGGTATGAGCGGTGAAGGAACGATCCACGGGATCAGTCTTCCATCACTTCCTGTTCCTTCGCTGAGGCTATGGAATTGACGCTGCCCTCGTATCTGCGGGTCAGTTCCTGGACCTGATCCTTGGTGTCGCGACATGCATCTTCAGACATTGTCTTGTCCTTCTCCGCGGTGTCGGCATGCTTGTTGGCATCGCGGCGGATGTTGCGAATGGAAACCCGCGATTCTTCGGCCAGCTCCTTGATACGGGAGACCATCTGCTTGCGGCGTTCGGTGGAAAGCGGCGGAACGTTCAGACGAATCACACGGCCGTCATTGTTCGGGGCCATCCCCAGTTCACTGGTGATAATGGCCTTGGAAATCGCGTCCAGGCAGGATGTGTCGAACGGGCGAATGAGCACCTGCTGAGGTTCCGGGCAGCTGATGTTGGCCAGCTGCTTCAGCGGGGTCTGGCTTCCGTAATACTCCACACGCAGCGTATCCACCAGCCCCGGGTTGGCGCGGCCGGTGCGGATCCCCTTGAGTGCATTGGAAAGAACCCCGACTGCTTTTTCCATGCGTTCTTCTGCGTCGAGCAGGATTTCGTCCTGGTCCATGATTGATATCTCTCCCTGGTGTTAAGTCGGAGTGCAGACGTCTGTCTCTGAAACTGCTGCCTTAGCTGTTCGCAGAGCGGGTGCTGTCTGGTACTCCCGTCGAGTTGTTCGGCACCGTCAGCTGGAATTCAGCCGGCTACAGTCAGAATTCCAGCTGTGGATGACAGAATTCTGTCACATTCCATGCAATCGGGTCTGTTCTGATTCTGCAGTCTGCGGTTGATCCATGTCCTTGATGAAATCCGCACGCGACAGCATCAGTGGTGAAATGAGCATCAGCGGCAACTTGCACATTTGTGGCAATCTGAACGACAGCGTGGTCCTGTCACGGTGGTCGGCTGTTGTTCGAGTGCCGCGGACAAGCCGGATGACGCTACTTTGCTGCATCCGACTCGTACCAGACGGAATGGTAACGTCAGATGCGGATTTGCACAGGCTGGATGCCGCAGGTCGCACAGATGCCCGCGGAACAGTTTGTCTGCAGAATTCCGGGGGATTCCCAGGTCCCTGTTTTCAGGCCTGCCAGGGGGAGGACAGTTCCAGTTCAGATCGTTATGCTTTCAACCCACGGAGTTTCGGCAAGTGAGCCGGAAACTTCTTCCCGCCGAACTGGTCTCCCAGGGCATTCAGCCCGAGGGCGGCCTGTCCCAGATCCTGTTTGTCATCGCCAGTTTACGGAAATTGCCATGCTCGGTTCATCCCGCACACTGTCAGCTCCTGTCCGTTTCCATTTCAGAAGTCTGCTGCTGACGGCTGCACGTTTGCAGACGTTCCTGGCTGGGCTGGTTCTGGGATGCGGTCTGCTTTCTCCACTGCAGAAATCTGCGGCGTCAGACCGCATCAGCTGGCCGATGCGAGCAGGACCGACGATGGACAGCGTCGTTGCTGCCGCAGACGCCAAAGATCTTCCGCTCAGCTGGTCCGAGGCAGACCAGCGGGGAATCAGCTGGAAAATCAGACTCGAAGGCTTCGGACATTCCACCCCGGCGATCGGTTTCAATCGTGTCTGGCTGACTGCTGCAACAGAAGACGGAACTCAGCAGTACATCTATTGCCTCGATCAGCAGACCGGTCAGGTGCTGCATCACAAACTGCTGTTTGAGAATGCAACGCCGGAACCGCTGAGTAATCCGATCAATACCTATGCGTCTCCATCGTGTGCGCTGTCGCAGGAAGCGGTGTATGTGCATTTCGGAACCTATGGAACGGCATGCCTCGATCCGGAAACCTGCGAAGTGATCTGGCAGCGACGAGATATCAATTGCCGACACTTTCGGGGTCCGGGTTCTTCCCCGGTGATCTGGGAGGACCTGCTGTTCCTGACGTTCGACGGGATTGACGCGCAGTTCGTGACAGCTCTCGATCGCAGGACCGGGAAGACGGTCTGGCGAACAGACCGGACCACGGACTACGGTGATCTTGATGCGAACGGAAAGCCAAAGCTGGATGGCGACCTCCGCAAAGCCTACGGGACACCCAGCGTAATGGTCGCGGAAGGTCGAGCACAGGTGGTGTCGATCGGTTCTCGAGCAGCATTTTCCTACGATGCCAGAACCGGCGAAGAGCTCTGGACAATCCGGCACGATGATTTCAATGCGTCCTCACCGCCACTGCACTACAAGGGACATGCGATCCTGAATACCGGCTCTCGCGGAGCAAATCTGCTCTCGGTCCGGCTCGGTGAAGCAACTCGCGGGGATGTTTCAGAATCGCACGTTGTCTGGAATCGAACCAAAGGCAATTCCGACCTCAGTGCTCCGGTGCTGGTCGGCAATCGCATCTACAGCGTGGCCAATAATGGTGTTGTCACTGCCGTCGATGCTGACTCCGGTGAGGAGGTGTGGCAGGGACGAATCGACGGTGCCTTCACCGCTTCACCGATTGTTGCCGGTGATCGTATCTACTTCTGCAACGAAGCGGGCGATTGTTTCGTCGTCGGCGTGGGCGAGGAATTCAAGGTGCTGCAGCACAATGTACTGCAGGAAGGTATGCGAGCATCACCCGCCGCTGCAGACGGGACTCTGTTCCTGCGTACGTTCGGTCACCTCTACGCAATCCGCCAGTAGATGACGCAGCGAGTCTGGAAATCCGGAACTTCTGACAATCCGGAACTGTGGTCACTCAGCAAGTGTGAGCAGACTCAGATGCAGAGACAACGGCCGTGGCTGTCGTTTCTGCATTCCAGTGTGCACAGCAGTCCTGCGCGGGCCGCCCTCAGAGAACTGCCGCTATTTCCTGCCTGGCTTCCTGGCTGCACGCCGCAGGCAGCACTCTGTCAGTCGGACCAGGTCAGTCGGAAAACCAAAAAAAGCGGGTACAGTGGACTCACCTCCACTGCAGCCGCTTGCAGGCTGTCTGCTGGCTATCTGCATGGCTGCTGGCTATAAACGAGCCTGTTCTGCTCAGGGCAGAATCACTGAATCGATTACGTGGATCACGCCGTTGCTGCACTCGATGTCGGTCTTCACGACCTTTGCATCATCGACCTTGACACCGCCATCGGTCACCTGGATCTTCACAGCCTTGCCCTGCACTGTCTTTGCTTCCTGCAGCTTGACCACGTCAGCTGCCTTCACGTTGCCTGCAACAACATGATAGGTCAGGATGGCAACCAGCTTGTCCTTGTTCTCAGGCTTCAACAGGCTCTCAACCGTTCCTTCCGGCAGTTTGGCGAATGCTTCGTCGGTTGGAGCGAAAACTGTGAACGGCCCGTCACCCTTCAGTGTTTCAACCAGTCCGGCAGCTTTCACAGCAGCGACGAGCGTCTTGAACGACCCCGCCTTCACGGCTGTGTCCACAATGTCCGGGGCCTCTACAGATGTCGGAATCGCATGTGCACTGGTTGTGGCACAGGACTGGGCACACGGTTTGGCGGCGCGACTGAACAGACGAACTCGCTTTCCCGCTTCTGCAGCAGGAGCAGCACTCAGGACGACCAATGCGAGGGCGACAATCAGATTTCTCATTTCAAAACTCCGTTGATTCACGTTCATCAGAAGCACTGTCTGCAGTCGGGACCGACTCGATGCCCCGCTCAGCTACAGACGATGTGTGTTGAACGTTTTCTAGGAGTGATGAACGATTTGTCTCGGGCTATTCTTGTTTTTTTATGGAAAAATCCGTTTTAGCGGCCTCTCCTGAAAAAGGTCACTGAGTGGTGGTTTGAATGATATGAACGTTTTCGCTTGCTGCGATTGGAAAAGCAGCTATCCCACCTTGCGGTTAGGTTGCGGGCAGATGGGTTGCAGACTCAGTTCCCGAATCAGTCTTCGGGGATTTGCCCGGCCATAAGCATCGC
>JALQUR010000093.1 GCA_023260695.1 Planctomycetaceae bacterium | reverse complement strand
TCTGCATGAACGCTGGACTGTTCGTGTGCATCAGGCGGGGGCTCACCACTTCTGTTTCGACATTGAAAGCGAGCAGCAGAACCAGACGCAGATCCCGCTGATTCTGGAGGAGTATCACTACGGCGGGATGGCCATTCGTGGACCGGTCGCGTGGTTATCGCAGCAGGATCGGGACACGCGTGATGCGGCGGATGTGGTGACCGGTGCGGTGATGACCAACGAATTTGGTTCCGACCGGAAAGTGGGTAACCACGAGCATACTCGCTGGGTCGTCATGTCCGGGGCCGATGGCGAACGCACTGGCGGAGTGGCCGTGCTGTGCCATCGTGACAACTTCCGGGCTCCGCAGGCAGCGCGACTGCACCCCACCAAACCGTACTTCGTGTTTTCGCCATGCGTGGATGGTCAGTTTACGATTGAACAGGGGCAACCATACCGGGCGCGTTATCGGTATCTGGTGTTCGACGGAGCCGCTGATCAGGAATGGATTGGTCGGCAGTGGGATGCGTGGCATGGCGACCAGCCCGGCCAGTCAAACTGAAATGCGGCCATGCTCAGCGGCCGTCCCTGAACGCCTCAGCCCCAGAACGCCTTGCCTGAGAACGCCTTGCCTGAGAACGCCTTGCCCGTGAACGTCTCAGCCCCAGAACGTCTCAGCCCCAGAACGCCTCAGCCCCAGAACGTCTCAGCTCAGCTCATAGAATTCCACGCGACCGAATGGTTCCCACGTGAGTTCCTTGCTGGGCTTGGGTTGTCCCTGGGTACCAGTCACGATGAGTCGGCTGCCGTCGGCAGTGAACTGCAGTCCGGTGACTCGATAACCCGTCTTGAGTGTGGCCAGTCGTTCGCCGCTGTTGTAGTCAAACAGGGCCGCGTTCCAGTCACCGCCTCGCAGGCGTCCGCCCATGGCAAAGACCGGATTCTGCGGATGAATTGCGAGGGCTTCCATGAGTCCTTCGCCGCCGTCATCCTTGCGGATCTGCGCGACCTTTTCGGGCTGTTCCTGCTGCCATGCCCATTTCTGCCAGAGTTGCTTGCCGTTGCCGGCCATCGGGTCCCGCATGGGGCCCATCCCGGCCAGCAGCAGATGCTGACCGTCGGGTGTAAAACGCATGGCGAAGATGCCGCCCAGATAGCAGTGGCTCTTGATGATTCCCCAGCTGGTGAATTCATCCGTGGACCAGCTGGCTTTGAGTGAACCGTCGCTGCAGTCCCAGATGCGAACTTCACCCATCAGGTTACCGGCAGCGACGTGGCGACTGTCCGGGCTGAAGCAGACGGCCTGAACGGAGGGGACGTGCGGCAGCTGCAGCAGCACTTCGCCGGAAACGGCATCAAGCACCACGACTGAGGGTTCCCGTTCCGGCTGCGGTTCGTAGCGGTATCCCCCGGCAAGGTATTGCCCGGTCACGCTGGCAATCAGACGTCCATCCGGAGAAACGGCCATGTCCCAGGACCAGAACTCGTGGATCTTCTGCAGCCGCGCAGATTCGTTTGTGGCTGCGTCGAACCACTGCAGTTGTCCGTCATAACCAGCGGAAAGATAGCGCGACTGTTCCGGCAGCCAGGCCACGCCGCTGACATAGCTGGAATGTTCCGCCACGCGATTGCTGCTGCCGGCTTCCACATCGGACAGATACACGCCATCCATGCAGCCGGTGAGCAGCGTGGATTCATCGGCAGAAAGCGACGCACCCAGGATGGCCATGGGCAGGCGGAAGTTGGTGGTGCGTTTGAGTTCGATTGCTGGCATGGTTGTGTGTTCAGGTTGAGTGCGTGGTCCGGACAGAGTTCGATTCAGACAAGCAGTTCAGCAATGGGTGCCGCAGAGTTTTCCACGCGGAAGAACGTGGGCAGATCGGGAATGTCATATTCGGCGTGCGGGTCAATTCCCAGAGCCGTGAAGATGGTGGCGAACAGTCTGCGCTGGTCAACTTCATTCTCAGCGACGTCGATTCCGAGCGGATCGGTGGCCCCGTAGACCACGCCACCGCGTATGCCGCCGCCGGCCATCATCATGCTCCACGCGTTCGGGTAATGATCGCGACCACGCGCTTCGTTCAGCCATGGCGTACGACCGAATTCTCCCATGGCAAT
>JALQUR010000715.1 GCA_023260695.1 Planctomycetaceae bacterium | reverse complement strand
AGCTGCGGCATCTGAAAGTCGCGGTGGCTCACATGTCCCGCTGGTCTCCTCAGTTGCGTATGGCCGCGCGACTGATGCGCATTGGGGAGATTGGTGAGATTGTCGAGATGCGAGCACGCGGCAAGGAGGATTCCCGTGGTGGAGGTGAAGACCTGTGGGTGCTGGGGACTCATGTGCTGGATCTGATGCGGATGGTCATGGGGGATCCGACATGGTGTTCGGCGACACTGACAGCTGGTGGCCGTGCGGTGACAGCTGCAGATGTCCGTGAGGGGAACGAGGGGCTGGGGCCTCTGGGAGGGGACCGTGTTGATGCGAGTTTCGGGTTCCGCGATGGCGTGGTCGGCCACTTCGCATCTCGGCGTCCGACGGCGCGGAGCGGGGCGCGGCCCGTCAGTCGATTCGGGCTGCGAATCTACGGGACTCAGGGGGTGATACACCTCGGATCTGGCTACGGGGCTCCGGCGTGGCTGCTGCGAGATGCGGCATGGGGCAGTGTTGCAAATACAGCGCAGTGGATCCCGATTACTTCACAGGGAATTGATGCGGAGGAAACGGATCCAGCCAGTGGTTATGACGGTGGAAATGCAGCTGCAGTGGAGGATCTGATTCGTTGCATTGAGAGTGATCAGCAGCCCCAGTGTTCGATGTACGACGGTGCAGCCGCAGTGCAGATGGTGCATGCCGTGTTTGCCTCACATTGCGTTGGCGGTCAGGTGAGTATGCCGTTGCAGGAGCGGGGAAATGCGCTGGCGGGGCTGAAGTGAAGCAACTCTCGGGCAGAGTTCCGGCTCGAGTGACTGAGAGGATCTGGTTCAGGCACGGTCATCCGCAAAGGGAAGCACATCGGAAATCCTGTCGCTGCCGTGGGCGAGCATGAGCAGGCGGTCGAACCCGAGGGCGACTCCGGAACATTCGGGAAGCCCCTGCTGCATGGCAGTGATCAGTCGTGGAGCACCGGGCAGTGTGCTTCTTTGATCATCTCTGCGGCGTTGATTTGCCTCCTGTTCGCGGCGTAGAAGTTCTGCGGGGTTCTGTAGTTCCTGGTAGCCGTTGCACAGTTCCGTGCCATTGATGTACAGCTCAAAGCGTCTGGCGACGGGAATTGCATCTTCGTCGGGGTGAGCGAGTTCCGTGACAGCGAGGGCAGCCTGGGATGGGGGATAATCGCACAGAAACTGGGGGAACGGCTGGCCGTTACGGCTTCCGAGCAGGGGTTCAATGACGACTCCGAGCAGCAGATTGAGCAGATCGTCCCGGGCTGCAGTCTGCAGGAGGTCGACGTGCGAATCCGTGTGCTGTTCGGCAAGTTGCCGCAGTTGTCTGTCTGTGCAGGTATGGGGATTGCAGTTCAGCGCATCCAGAAAGGCCTGCTGATAGGTGAGTACATGAAATGGTTCGGTCGGCAGAGGGCATTGGTTTTCGGGAAGTCGATCAAGGACCCGACGGACCAGAAGTTCCGTGAGCTGCATCTGCTGCCGCCACGTGGTGTCCACTCCGTACCATTCGAGCATTGTGAATTCCGGGTTATGGCGGGAGCCATTTTCACCGTCGCGGAAGACTCTCGCTGCCTGCCAGATGGAACCGGATCCGGCTGCGAGCAGTCGTTTCATCATTGCTTCGGGGGAAGTCTGCAGGAACTTTTTTCCGCTGCTGGTTGTGAGCAGCGGCGGTTCCAGCCAGGCGTCGACGACTGTTTCGGACGACAGGCAGGGAGTATCGACTTCAAGGTAGCTGCGGGCTGCGAAGAATTCTCTGACTGCCTGTATCGCGAGGGCCCGGGTGCGGAGCGTCGACAGGGAGCAGGATGGTTGCCAGTGAGGAGATCCGGGATGCATGTGATGAAGCAGAGGGGTCAGGGATTAAGCAGACTGCGAACGGCTCGGGCGAGGCGACAGATTCCTTCATCCAGCTGATCTTCTGAGAGGACACCGTAGCTGAGTCGCATTTCGCACTTTGGCGCCGCTTCCCAGTCGGAGGGATAGCAGAGTCCACCGGGGACATACATGACTTTTTCCACCTGAGTAGCTCGCCGGAACAGTTCGCTGTCGAAGCTGGTGCTGATGTGTTCGGGCAATTTCATCCAGACGTACATTCCTCCCTGAGGGCGGAACCAGCTGACCTGCGGCAGATCAGCAAATTCGCGATCGATGGCAGCCAGCATCGCATCGCGTTTGGACTGATAGCTGCGGCGTACCTGAGCGACATGCTGCTGGTAGGTACCGTCCTGCAGTGTGCGGGCAATCAGATGCTGATTCAGGTGCGGAGACCCGAAGTCATCGTTGCCCTTGAGGTCGGAGACCGGCTGCATGAGATCTTCGGGCAGGACACCCAGGCCAACTCGCACTCCGGGCGAGAAGCTCTTGGAGAAGGTCTGTGCAAGGATGACATTCTGGTGGTCGTCCTGATCGAGTGACCAGATGCTGCGACGTGGCGGGATATCAAAGTGCAGCTCACGGTAAGCGGCGTCTTCGAGCAGGAGGATCCGTGAGATCGCAGAAAACTTACGAACAATTTCGAGAAGCCGGGGGCGTCGTTCTTCTGCAATGCTGACACCGGATGGATTTTCAAAGTCGCTGACAACGTACACCAGTCTCACACGGGGAAGATCTCCGTTTTCGTGCAGTTGCTGAAGTGCCGTCTGCAGAGCTTCCGGCTGCATTCCCTGGTCGTCTGACTGAACCGGGATGATTCGAGCACCAGCGGCCTGCAGGACTCCGAGAAAGACAAAGTAGGTCGGAGCAGCCACAAGGCAGATGTCACCGGGGTTGAACAGAGCGCGCACGATGAGGGTGAGCAGTTGCTGGGAGCCGGTGGTGAGGATGAGTCGCGAGAGCGGCAGGTATCTGAGTTCATCGTCGGATTGTTCGAGTTCAGCGAGATAGCTGCGGAGGATGCGGCGGAGTGGTTCGGGGCCCTGTGTGGTTCCGTACTGCAGCCGCTGTCGTCCCCGGCGAGGATCCTGCAGCAGATCTGCGAGTGTTGTGCTGGCAAGTTCTGCAGGGAGCGACTGTTCATCGACCAGTCCGGCTGCCAGCGACAGGCAGTCGGCATTTTCAACGGCCTGCTGCATCAGGAAGCCAATGGCCTGTCCGTAAGCTCGGCGGCCCTGATCGCTGACCTGGAGTGGCTGCGGCATGGTGAAGATTGCTTTTGTCTGCCAGTGCGGGGGGATTGGTCAGTCACATGCCTGGGAAACCGGTTCGGGCGTCGTCCGGGCAAGGGCCTGGAAGTTTTGTTCGCCAAGTGCCAGGCTGATCTGTTGTTCCACCATGGAACGATAGCGGCCACCGGACTGCATGAGTTCGAGATGAGTCCCGGTCTGGGTGATGCGACCGTTTTCAAGGACGCAGATCAGATCCGCTTCTGCGATTGTACTCAGTCGATGGGCAATTACGAAGCAGGTACGTCCGGCAGTGAGCAGCTGCAGACTTTTCTGGATCAGCTGTTCGCTTTCGGTATCCAGATTACTGGTGGCTTCATCAAGGATGAGCAGTCGCGGGTCGGCCAGGATTGCTCGGGCAATAGCGAGGCGTTGCCGCTGGCCGCCGCTGAGTCTTACTCCTCGTTCACCGATCAGAGTCCTGAATCCGTCAGGCATCCGTTCGATGAATTCGGTGGCATTGGCGGCATCTGCAGCGGCACGAATCTGTTCTTCCGTTGCGTTGCGGCGACCGTAGCCAATATTTCCTGCAATAGTTCCGTCAAACAGAAACACGTCCTGCTCCACGATACCGAGGATACTGCGAAAGGATTCCAGGTCGTAATCCTGCATATCCCGGCCATCGATCAGGATCTGGCCTGCAGTAGGGGAATAAAACCGGGCGACCAGATTGCACAGGGAGGTCTTGCCTGCTCCGCTGGGCCCGACGAGCGCAACGGTCTGTCCCGGGGCAATGCGGAGGGAGATTTCTGACAGGGTCAGTTCGGAGGATCCCGGATAGCTGAAATCGACATTACGGAATTCGATGCCGCCTTTGACCGCATCGCGTCTGAGCTGGATAGTCTCGGCAGCTGGCTGAGACTCATCGGGCTCTGCCAGCAGATCAAGGACGCGATCCAGTCCGCTGAGGCTGTTCTGAAATTGTGTTGCTCCGTTGGAGAGCGTACCCAATGGTTCCAGCAGCAGCAGCAGGTAGACCATGAACATCATCAGTTCACCAGCGGTGAGCTGCCCCTGCAGTACCTGATAGCCGCCGTAGAACGTGAGCAGCGAGGATCCGACCGGGAGCGCAAATTCCCAGAAGATTTCGACGACACGCAGCCACCACCATGAGTACAGTTCCTGCCGGACGTAGAGATTGTTTTCCCGCACGTAACGCCTTGTTTCTGACGACTGACGGCTGAAGCCACGAACGATGCGGATTCCGGAGAAGGACTCGGTAGCGCCGGCATCAATGTGTGCCCGCTGTCTGCGGATTGCCCAGAACTGCGGACGAACGTTGTTGATCCAGGTCCGGTGGGAGAGGTAGGTCAACGGGATCAGCAGTACGGCGCCGAACATGAACACCCAGTCGACCCATGCCAGAACCAGCAGGCTTCCGATCAGCTGCACAACAGCACGCCATGGGTTGTAGAGCAGTCCGAAGATCAGTAGCCCAACGCTGCCTGCATCTTCGCGGAGCAGGGCCGCGACGGCCCCGGACCGGAGTTTATGGATGCGATGCAATGGTAGTCGCAGAATATGCTCGAATAATCTGCGGCGGACATCCAGTACGAGCTTATTAGCAAGCACTGTCACCTGCCAGCGTCCGATCAGGTGAATGGAAATCCGGATTATGGAGATGAGGGTGATGAACAGGACGGTTGCAGTGAGCATCTGGATCGGGCTCTGCAGATACTTGATATTCTGCAGTGCGGGAGGCAGTGGCTTGCTGCTGAGTACGTTGTCGATAATGAACTTGGTACCGGCCGGCGGGATCAGTCCCAGAATGGTTGAGCAGGTGACCGTGAACAGGGAGAAGATGAGCACTGACGAATGTGGTCGCAGCAGCTGCATAAACTCTGAAATCAGCTCTCCAGCTGTCCGCGTTCGGTCATCGACAGTCTGGGCTTTTGTCGGACCGGGGGCACTACCGAGACGTCGCCTTTCCCGGAGTCGTTTCAGGTAAGCGCGGAATCTGCGGCTACTGCTGCCTTGCGGGAGGACCTGCTGCGTGGAGTTGCGCAGCTGCGATTCCGCTGGGGAGGGGCAGGATGCTGTTTCAGCGTGTGCTGCATGAGTAGGTTTCAAGGTACCGGGCCCGCTGTTTCTTCAAGGAATGGTCTGATGCGGTCAAGAGTAGCCGGGCCAATCCCGGAAACCCGCAGCAGTTCTTCCGGGTTGTTGAATGCACCATGAATCTGTCGGTCAGCGACAATTCTGGAAGCCAGCTCGGGACCGATTCCGTCCACCTGCATCCACTCAATCCAGTCCGCAGAATTCAGATCAATCTGCAGCTGACGTGGGCTGTGCTGAGCGCGGGCAAGTGGAATCTCTGCCGGGCGATGAAACTTGATCCACGACCATTGCAACAGCAGCAGCAGAATCACAGCTGACGAGATCAGCTGGAGCTGGCGGACCAGACGGTCTTCCGCAGAGGCAGAGACTGCCTGCGATGCAGAATTGTTGTCGTCGGGACGTGGACTGGTCATGGCGGATCTGCCAGCTGAAAACGGAATCTGCCTGAGGCATTTGAGTACCGTCGGGCGTCAGTGGATTAGCGTTGATGTAACGGTGGTAAGGGCAGATGCTGGATGTTACTGCAGCGCAGCGGCAGCAACGGAAAGCCTGCAGCGCAGTCTACTTTGGAGTTGTGCGACACCCGAAATGAATCTTGAAGCTGCGGTGAGGTTGCTGCCGGGCCCGCAGGGGTCAGAGCGATTATGCAGCCTGGGCTTCATGTTCAGGGTTGTTGTGCAGGGATCACACATGTCGAAATATCGGCCTGCAGGTCTGGATGTTGTCGGGAACCCGGCTGAGCTGCGGTTCCGGCAGCCGACCATTCGGCCGTTGTGGCCGGATTGATCTGCAGAACCGGAGTCACCGCCAGGATCGATACATTGAGCGGATTTGCACATTGTCGCTTTTGTGCTGGCGGTCCCTGCATTACTATGGGAAGCGGCATCTGGTGAGGCTGGTCCGGTGTTGGATCGGTCAAATATGGGAAGCGACGTCACGCCCAGGATCACAGGATATCAAGACATGCGACTGAGCCATTTCCGCTCATCGGGGAAACTTGCGGAGTGTTATGTACTTTCGGTGCTGCTCACTGCAGTGTGCCTGACGGGACTGTGTTCCCGTGCCGTTGCGGAAGATCCGGCCTCGATGCGCAGGAAGGCAGTGCAGTTCCTGGAAGTTACTCAGAACGAAAATGGTTCATGGTCTCAGGCGGATACGGTGGGTATCACCGGGATCGTCACCACAGCATTGCTGCAGAGCGGTCTTCCTCCTGAGCATCCGGTGGTTGCCGGTGGGCTGAAGTTTCTGGTTGGCCAGCAGCAGGCGGATGGTGGAATTCATGGGGCTGCCAGCAGGCACCGCAACTACGAAACCTGTGTGGCCATGATGGCGTTGCTTCAGGCTGGTTCTGATGGTCGTTACGCCAGGCAGGTCAGTCGAGCGGAGGAGTTTCTGCGGGGACTGCAGTGGGACGAAGGGGAAGGAGTGGAGTCATCCGACGGTGCTTACGGAGGCGCCGGCTACGACAGTCAACAGCGTCCGGACATGTCCAACACGCAGTACTTCGTGGAGGCTCTGAAGGCAGCGGGAGTGGAGCAGGACGACCCGGCAATGAAGCGTGTGCTTGTATTCATCAGTCGAGCGCAGAATCTGGAGTCGGTGCACAATCAGCTTCCCTACGCCGGGGCTGTCAATGACGGCGGGTTCATTTACACCCCGGCCAAAGGTGGGGAGTCCAAGGCCGGTCTGACGGAATCCGGTGGACATCGTTCCTACGGCAGTATCACCTATGCAGGTCTGAAGAGCCTGATTTATGCCGGGCTGGATGCGGAGGACGAACGCGTCACGGCGGCTGTGAAGTGGATCCGTGGCAACTACACGCTGCGTGAGAATCCAGGGATGGGGCAGCAGGGCCTGTTTTATTATTTCCAGACGTTTGCCAAGACAATGAATGTCATCGGCGAAAAGCAGTTTGTCGATTCCGACGGCAACAGGCACGACTGGCGTGCTGAACTGACAGCGCGTCTGCAGGAACTGCAGCAGTCGAATGGCAGCTGGATCAATCCGGCGGATCGCTGGTATGAGGGAGATCCCAATCTGGTGACCGCCTACTGTCTGATTGCTCTGCATTTCAGCAGTGACTCAGATTCAGCCCCCTGAAGCATCTGTTCCAGCCCTGTTGCATAACGAGGCTGGCTGATCAGCTGCACACTCCCGGAATACTTCATGCCTGAATCCCCGACTTCGACGGCCGCAACAGCTGTCGTGCTGTTCGGGGCCAGCAACCTGACTCTGGGCTGGTCAGCCCTGATCCGTCAGCTGCAGGGGCGGTTGCCCGGCAGTCTTGAGGTGCATTGTCTGCTCGGGATGGGCCGCTCGTGGATCAGGCCATCGCGATACGGACTGCGTGTCTTGCCGGGAATCCTGCAGAGTCAGTTCTGGGACAATTCTGTCAGAGATGTTCCGGCAAAAGTTCTGCTCACCGATATTGGCAACGACATTATTTATGGATTCACAGTGGAACAGATCAGTGCTGCTGTGCTGGAGACCGTCCGGCGGGTTCGTGTCCGCTGGGAAAATGTCGAATTTGTGATGACCCGGCCACCAATCAGCTCATTGCAGAGTCTTTCAGCGTTTCGGTTTGCCGTCGCGCGACGGGTGTTGTTTCCCGGCAGTACGCTCACCATGCAGCATGTGCTTGAGCAGGCTCGGGCACTGGATGAACAACTTCAGGAGCTCGGTTGGCAAGAGCAGCTTACGGTTGTGGAACCTCAGGCGGAATGGTACGGATGGGATCCGATTCATGTGCGCCGCGGTTATCGCGATCCAGCATTTGCCGTAATGCTGGCAGGCTGGAGTTCGACACTTCAGGCAGGTGAATGCCCGAACTCCCGAGTACTCCGGCCACCTCTGCCATCTGCTGCTCTGCAGATTCGCTGCGGGCGTGAGCGGCGAGTGCCACAGCCTGTCTTTGATCATGCTGATCTGCAGATTTCGGCGTGGTGAGATCATCCAGACCGAAAGGTGATCAGGTGGAAGGATTTCATGATCCACGACTGGCGGAGGGGATCGAGCTGTTCAACGCGGGTGAGTTCTTCGCATGTCATGATGTGCTGGAGGATCTCTGGACGGAGCAGGTCTGTCCGGAGCGCGTGTTTCTGCAGGGAATGATCCAGCTCGCGGTTGCACTGCACCATTTTGAGGAAGGCAACCTTGGTGGGGCAATGCGTCTGTACCGCAGCAGTCGCGTCACTCTGGAGGGGTACGGGCCCGTCTTTTCGGGAATCGACGTGGCGCGGCTGCTGAACGATTTGCAGGTGTGCTTCAGTGAACTGGATCAGCCACATGCTGAATATCCGTTTCACGTGCGACTGCGGCAGGAACTTGTGCCGCTGATTCATTCCCCCGAGGGCAGGGACACGGAGAACCGGTGATTCACGGAGGCAGCATAAAGCGCAGGAATGCAGTACTGGATTTACATGGCGGTGGTGATCCGGCCCGGTTCAGGCTGCATCACGAAACCGCAGCGACGGACGTTCGATGGTGACGATTGTGTTAGGCGGCACACTGCAGTTCAGCGAGACGCTGGAACCAATCTTCGACCCTGCTCCGATGATTGTATCGCCACCAAGAATTGTGGCGTTGCTGTAAACGGTGACGTGATCTTCGAGGGTGGGGTGCCGACGGGTACCGCGAATCAGCCTGCCGTCGTCGTCGCGTGGAAATGACCAGGCGCCCAGGGTAACTCCCTGATACAACGTCACACCTGAACCTATGCGACAGGTCTCCCCGATGACGACACCGGTGCCGTGGTCGATGAAAAATGACGAGCCAATGGTGGCTCCGGGGTGGATGTCGATTCCTGTCCGATAGTGAGCCCACTCCGTCATCATCCGAGGCAGGTAGGGCACCTGCAGTGTGAACAGGGCGTTCGCAATGCGATAGACAGTGATGGCCGCGAATCCGGGGTAGCACAGCAGAATTTCGTCCCGCGTCTTTGCGGCGGGATCGTTGCTGAACGCAGCTTCCAGATCTGTATGAAGAGCTGCGGCGATCGCTGGCAACCGGTGCAGAAACTCAGAGGCTGCCTGGCGGGCGGCAACATCGGGAGCTGGCGCAGAGGAAAGCTGAATTCCTAGACTCTCTCGCTGACGCTGCACCGCACACTGGATCTCCGCAGAAAGTCGAGCGTGAAACGTGCGCAGCGAATTGGCACTGGATTCGGTGGTGCAGGGCAGCGGCGGAAGAAGTGCCGGCAGCAGTAATGCGCGGAGATCGTCGACCAGTCCGATTACTCGCGTCAGATCGGGCAGCGGTGCGTTCACTTTCCCAGCCGTATCGCACGTCTCACTCAGGGCAAGAACAAGTTTCTGATACATCGGTGGTGGACCCTCAACCTGACTGAACCCCTGTGCGATGCCCTGCCGGCTTTCTCCGGATCATCTGCACAACTGCGGTGGACATCCTCTGGGGAAGAATCGTCAATACCATCACCAAAACTCAAATTCAGGCC
Source organism: Planctomycetaceae bacterium (assembly GCA_023260695.1). Taxonomy (GTDB): domain Bacteria; phylum Planctomycetota; class Planctomycetia; order Planctomycetales; family Planctomycetaceae; genus SXXK01. Next base: position 809 of record JALQUR010000715.1, on the reverse strand, counting down.
GTCCGGAGAAGTCAGGGGGAATCGTTGTGAGCGATGATCTGCTGCACATGTTGTCCAGTTTTCCTAACTGGACAAACGCTGACTGAGCAGGTGAATGCGACTGACTGCGTGGTAACTGACTGGGGCCTGACCAGATGTACCGAAGAGGTTCCTGTGGAAAAATCACAAAACTCTTTGACGTCCCAAAAAGGCAACCTATCTTCACTTTGTGCCGTCCAATCGGAGCGATCTGGCGGCCAGAATACATGAAAACAGGCAGCGCGGTGAGGAAAGCTGGGAGCTTTGAGGGGACCTTGCCGCGCTGTCTTTTTTTGCGCGCTGAAATGATCTCCGAGGCATTCAACCCCGTCCTTGAGAGCCGCCTGACCTGGCTGCCACGTTATCAATGGTTGAACAGCGATCTGCACTCGCGAGGGGTTTCCCCAAGGCTGAGTAAATCCGGGGCGAGACGCAGCACCGGCGATGCGTGTGAGCTTGAGCTGCTGAATTGCTTGTCGCCTCAGACCATTGCCTGAAGCGCTTCCCTGAGATTCTGGAGCACGATTCCCATTTTCAAATGCGGGTTTTCGATAACATGGGCAATCTGAGTGGATGTAGTTTGACAGTCTTCCTATGCGACCTATCCTGCCTTGACGTCGTTGTTGATGGATGAGGCGGCGAGACAAAAATTGAAACAGGCAGCGCGGTGAGGAAAGCTGGGAGCTTTGAGGGGACCTTGCCGCGCTGTCTTTTTTTGCGCGCTGGCAGACAGAGGCGGATGAAGGCGGTGGCGCATGCCGGTCAACCCATGCGGTTCCGGTCTGGAAGAT
>JALQUR010000708.1 GCA_023260695.1 Planctomycetaceae bacterium | reverse complement strand
GGGGTGATGCTGGTGATGTTGTCGACAAACTGGCCGTTTTCGAGGATTGCCAGTTTCATGGATCGATCCCGACTGACACTGATCACGTGATCGTTCTTCAGTGAGAAGGTGGTTCCAAGGACCCAGTCAGCGTGAGCGTCCATTCGCATCTGCAGTTCACCGGATTCTGCCCTGACCACGAGGACACCGTTGTCCGCAGTGCCAAATGAAATGAGTGTGCCATCATCGTTGAAGCAGACACCGAAAAGTGAATCGAATCCGAAGTTCAATGAGTGCAGAAGTGTTCCGTCGGCCACATTCCAGATCTGCAGTTCTCCGAACAGAGCAGGTGTACCGCCCGCGACCGCAAGCAGTTTGCCGTCGGGAGAAAACGTGAGGGATTCAATTCGCTGGGCACGGCCGATGAGTCGCCGCGATGGAGTTTCGCCGGAAAGTGACAGCAACTGCACCTCATGATAGGCAGATACCGCAAGCAGTGTTCCGTCGGGCGAATAATCCAGCGAGGTGACCAGCGGCTGCCGCGTATAGGTGGGGGGATTCTCCTGAGAAATGACAGCTCCGAGACTGGCTGGAGTGTCATCTTTGGCACCTGCTGCTATCCAGCTGCGGATCAGGTCCACCTCGCGCGGCGCAAGCGCTTCGGCGTTAAGTGGCATTTCCGGTTCCGGGCCTGAGATGTACTGCACCAGCGGACTGTCGTCCGGCTTGCCGGCGATTACGGCAGGACCGGAGACGCCCCCTGCCAGCAGTTCAGGTACCGTTGTGACGGCGAGCTCACCCTGCTTTCTGGCGGCAAAGTGGCAGCCGGAACAATTCCGTTGCAGAACTGGTCGGACTGCTCGGTAGTAGCTGACTTCCGTGATTGCAGCTTCGTCAGCCAGAGTGGGGGTGACGCAGCAGAGTGCAACACCGGCAACAAGCAGAAGCCGGCACATTAACGAGTCAGGATGCAGCCGCATTGTGAGAATCCGAAACTGGATGAGCCGAGAACGGGTGGAAACGCAGTGTTTCCGACGCTCGATCAGTGTACCGCAGAATCAACCTGGATGGGAGTCTGGCCAGCAGGAAATGGCACTGGTGGCTGATCGCAGGCCGATAAATCGGTCGCTACGCCTGCGGTGTTTTCGGAGCACCTGCAAGTGGCTGTTGCTGAGTCAGGCAGTGAAAGCCTCCAAGCCCCCAGATGAGATCCAGGCAGTCGACACCAACGATGCGACGATCCGGCCAGCATGTCTGCAGAATCTGCATGGCAGTGTCATCCGCGGGATCTCGGAATGTGGGAACAATCACTGCTCCATTGACGTGAATGAAGTTGCAGTAGGAAGCGGGAAGTCTTGAATTCCCTTCAAACTTCGGAGCTGGCAGGGGCAACGGAAGCGGCTGCAGAGCCTGTCCTCGACTGTTCGACGCTGCCGAGACTGCAGCAGCGTTGGCACGCAGGTCCGGGGCTTCCGGAGCATCTTCGTCGGCAGGAGCAGCGACCAGAACCGTCGTCTCATCAGCAAATCGGGCGATCTGATCAATATGTCCGTCAGTATCGTCGCCCAGTACGCCATGGCCAGGGAGCCAGACAATGTGCTGAGCCTGCAGCCAGACACAGAGCGTATCGTTCATTGCGGCACGATTCGGATGCGGATAACGGTTCGGATTAAGCAGGCAGCTGTCTGTCGTCAGCACAGTACCTGCTCCATCGCCTTCGATTGCCCCGCCTTCAAGGATCAGCCACGGACGCAGAGCTGGAAGACCCAGAAATTGTGAAATTCTGTCGGGAACCTGATTGTCGAGATCCCACGGTGGGTACTTACCTCCCCAGGCGTTGTAGTCCCAGTTGAGGATCAGCTGACTGCCGGCAGCGGCTGATTCCTGGCGACCGGTCAGAAACAACGGACCGTGGTCACGGCACCATGAGTCGTTCACGGGGATGTCGACAAATGTTGCCGGGAAACAGCTGCCGCGACGCGCGCATGCTTCTTCCAGAAGGCGTTGATTCTCTGCTGTCTGCTGCTCGGCAGCCAGCAGCAGAAATGCTGGCTCGAAGCAGGTGATTGCTGCGACTAATTCCGCATATGCCGCAGGAATCCGTTCGAAAGTGCCGGGCCACGTGGCGGGATTCACCGGCCATGATGCCCATGTCGCTGCATGCGGTTCCCATTCGGCAGGCCACCGGTAATCCGCAAGTCGATGAAGCATGGTGTACTGTCAGTATCGCAAAATGAAGCGGTCAGAAGTCTGAGGAGAATCCGGAGAAAGCCACTCTACCGAGGTTCATAGTTGTCGCCACGGTTTTCTTCCAGACGCTTCTGCAGCCAGCTCGCACGCACAATATTACGGCGTTCGGGGGGGAGTGCCTCACCGTAGGTGTGCTGCAGATGTGCAGGTTGCGTGCGAATGAACAGTTCATTCACCAGAGATGCATCCCGGCCATCGAGCAGATCCATCTGGAGTCCCATCCGCACGCTGGACAGCAGGTGCATAGTCTCTTCGGAAGTAATTGAGCGGGCACTGGTGAGGGTTCCCCAGGCACGGGAGACCAGATCCAGCAGTCTCGATTCGTTGCTTTCAAAAAAATGCCTTCGTCCCTTGCGTTCCCATTCCACGATCCGCTGAACAACTTCACGCACCTCCGTAATGAGCTGACGCTCAGTTTTGCCCAGCGTGAGCTGATTCGACACCTGATAGAAATCTCCCAGTGCCTGGCTGCCTTCGCCGTAGAGTCCGCGGACAGCCAGTTTGATTTTCTGAGCGGACTGATGCACTTTCTGGATTTCCCTGGTCATCCTGAGTGCGGGAAGATGCAGCATTACGCTCACCCGCAGGCCGGTGCCGACGTTGGTAGGACAGGCGGTCAGATAGCCCAGCTGCGGATGGAATGAGAATGGGATTCCCGACTCGATCCGATTGTCGAGGGCGTCGCATTCCTGCCAGCAGTCGTCCAGCGAAAACCCGCTTTGCAGCACCTGAATGCGCAGATGATCCTCTTCATTGATCATCACACTGTGCCGTTCACCTTCAGAGATGACAACGCCTCGTGGACCGTCCCCCCGAGCCAGTTCACGGCTGATCAGCTGCCGTTCCATCAGGAATTGCCGGTCAAGTTCTGATAATTCGGTCAGGTCAAGGCTGCTGGTCCTGCGATTGTCGATGGGCGCATTGAGTACTTCGTTGACCTGGCTGATGATCTGTGCACGCTGTTCGTCTGAAGCCTTGCCCACAAAAGGAAAGCCAGCAACGTTGCGGGCGAGTCGTGCACGACTGGAGATGACGATGTCTGAACAGGGACCATCCCCGCAGAGCCATTCGCCACTGGTAGCTGCCAGCTGCATGACAGTCCTGTGACTGCCAGAATTCTCAGAGTCCGAAGCCAAATTCCATCCCCTTGTGCACCAGACACGCTGGATCGCAGCGCTGCCTGATGTTGTGACTGTTCCTGCGCGGGACTGATCGCCCGGCGTTTTTCCGAGTCGTGCCCTGCTGGCCCGTTTAAGGACACAGGTTGCAGATTCTCAATGCAGCGGTGTGTCATCTCCCTGCAGCTGGCGTTCCAGATCCGCGATCTGATCCCGTAGTGTCGCTGCTGTTTCGTAGTCTTCCTCCAGAATCGCTCGCTGCTGCTGTCGTCGCAGCTGGACCAGCATTGCCTGTTCCTCCGGTCCGATGATCGTTCGCATCGGGCGTTTGCCAATGTGGCTGGTATCTTCGTGGATGTTTTCCAGCAGCGGCAGAAGTTCCGCAAGAAACTCGGTGTAGTCGTGGGCGCATCCGAGACGGCCATTTTCGCGGAATTCGCCAAATGTTGTTCCGCAATCCGGGCAGGTCGCCTCTGACTCTGCGGACTGAGAAATCAGCTGGTCCAGTTTGCTGGTCAGGTCAGTCAGCGTCTCTGTTGCCGGAGAGTCGTTGTTTTCGAGGTATTCACGGGCGCAGCTGTCACACAGATGAATGGCAACAGCCTTCTCAGCGTGAATTTCAGTGACATGAAAGGTTGCTGTTTTGGTGCAGCGACGGCACTTCTTCATATTCGATGACTCAACACGCCGGTCGCCAGCGACCAACGCAGTGCGGATGGGACTGCAGATGATGAGTCTGTCGGTTGCGGACGACACTGACCAGACGATACGCCCGGCATGGGGATGATCGAACGGCAGCGGTGTCCGGCGACAGACGCCTGACGGATATCCTGGAGTGCATGAGATGATCAGACAAGCCGGAAACATCAAATCAGAGCGGTGTGTCCGGAATGACGGAGTCCACAATCCCCTCCGGCCCACGGCGAATGGTGCGTTCTCGGCCAGAGTTGAGTGCTGATCGGTAGGAATTGCGACTCTTCTGCCTCGCCTGACGCCGAGCCACTGTACGTGCATTCGTCCGGATCACAGTGACAAGCTCGTTCGAATCGTTCTTGACGGTCAGCCGCAACGGTCTAGAACACTCAGGCGGTCAGGTATGAAGACGGTAAGAACTGTGCAGCGATCTGCGGGGCCGGCCTGCATGATCTGTCGGCAGGTTCACGAAGGCTGGCGGCTGCGGACAGGACGGATCCCGTGAGTGATCCGGGAGTTGCTGACTGCTGCTTCCGTTGGGTTGATATTGAGTGAGGGGACAAGAGGATGCTTTTACGAAATGGAATAGCTGTTGCATCTCTTCTGGCCTGCTGCCTGCAGGCGGGAGAAACCACTCAATGGACTCAATGGCGAGGTAATGCCAGAACGTGCGAGGTGTCTGCGGAGCGGCCATGGCCCGCCAGACTTCAGGGTGGCACTCTGAGGGAAATGTATCGCGTGCCGCTTGGTCCGGGGTATTCCGGCCCGATTGTGTCTGCTGACCGCGTATTCCTGACGGAAACAGTCAATAAGCAGCGGGAAGTCATTCGCGCTGTCGACCGCAGCACGGGGCAGGAGTTGTGGAAGATTGAGTGGGAGGGAGCCATGAGCGTGCCCTTCTTTGCCGCATCGAACGGCAGCTGGATCCGAGCAACGCCTGCCTACGACGGCACACTTCTGTTCGTTCCGGGCATGCTGGATGTCCTTGTTGCCATCGACGGGGAGACTGGCAGGGAAGTCTGGAGGCAGGATTTTCGAAAGCTGTTTGAAACAGGAGGTCAGACTTTCGGATTCGTCTGTTCTCCACTGATTGATGGGGATCATGTGTTTGTGCAGACATCCGGAGGTCTGGTAAAGCTGCACTGTGAGACCGGGAAACTCGTATGGCGATCCCTGAGGGAAACCGGTGGGATGATGGGCGGGGCTTTTTCATCGCCGATGCTGGCGGAGGTGGCTGGTAAGCGTCAGCTGATTGTGCAGACGCGGGCGAAGCTCTGCGGGGTGGATCCGGAGACAGGTGCAGAGTTGTGGTCGGTCGCGATTGCTTCCTTTCGTGATATGAACATTCTGACCCCGACGATCATTGGCGACCGCATCTTCACAAGTTGTTACGGGGGTGGAGCGGTGATGTTCCAGGTCTCGCGGGAGGGCGATGGTTTCGCTGTCAACGAGCTCTGGAAGAACACTACGGAAGCCTACATGTCCTCTCCTGTGGTGATTGACGGTGCAATTTATCTGCACCTGCGAAATCAGCGTCTGGCCTGCCTTGATCCGGCTACTGGTGAGCCTTACTGGCGCACAACCCCGTTCGGGAAGTACTGGAGTATGGCTGTGAATCAGCAGCAGGTGCTGGCTCTGGATGAGGCAGGCGACCTGATTCTGTTCAATGCCGACAAGGATGAATTTCGTCTGTCGGACCGTCTGCATGTTTCCGACGCGACTGCATGGGCTCATCTGGCGGTGGCGGACGATCAGGTATTCGTCCGTGCCCTGGACGAGCTGATTGTGTACAACTGGTCGGAGGCTGCCGGGAACTGAGCGGACTGTCCGAAATGTGGGCCGCTGCTGGCTGTGAACATTGTTCGGCAGTGGGTAACATCTGCAGGCTGACAGGATACCATCACGGGTTCTGCCGAAACCGTGATGGCAGCCTGACGCGTGTGGTTGCAGCGGAGATTGCCCAGGAATCCGCAGGGAAGCGTGAACCTGAGGGAAGCGTGAACCTGAGGGAAGCGTGAACCTGAC
>JALQUR010000690.1 GCA_023260695.1 Planctomycetaceae bacterium | reverse complement strand
GCGTTGTCACGCCTGGCGGGAAAGACGCTGCCCCCCAATCTGCTCACCGAACGCAAGACGGGTTCGGCAATGCCCTCGCCATTTCGTTTTCGAAACTACGGGGAGTCTGGGCTGCTGGTCAGCGATCTCTTCGAACGCACAGCCAGACACGCGGACAAACTGGCAGTAATCCGCAGCATGTATGCAGAAGTTCCCAATCATGAACCCTCACTGATGCTGATGAACTGCGGCGACTCCGTGCAGTCCCGTCCGAGTGTCGGTGCCTGGACCCTCTATGGTCTCGGCAGTGAAAATCAGAATCTGCCCGGCTTCCTTGCCATGTGTCCCGGAGGACTTCCAATCAAGGACTCCGAAAACTGGCAGGCGGGATTTCTGCCGGGAAATTGCCAGGGCACATGGATCGATACTCAGCATACGCAGGTCAGCAAGCTCATTGAGAACATCAATCACCCTCAGATTTCCACCGCTGACCAGAGTCGCCAGCTGGCTCTGCTGAGGCAGTTGAACATGAATCACCGGGAATCGCGGAGTGATGATCGGCTGGAAGCAAGAATCAGATCCTTCGAACTGGCCTTCCGCATGCAGCGTGATGCGGACGAGGCGTTTGATGTGAGCCAGGAGCCTGCCCATATTCAGCAGCTGTACGGAGACGGCGTCCACGCTCGCCAGACTCTGATCGCTCGCCGACTGATCGAGCGTGGCGTGCGCTACGTCCAGCTCTGGCACGGAGCTGGTCAACCATGGGACAACCATGCCAACATTGAATCTGCTCACAGCAACCTCTCACGGCAGATTGATCAGCCGATCGCAGCACTGCTCAGCGACCTGGAGCAGCGAGGGCTGCTTGAGGAAACTCTGATTATCTGGGGTGGTGAATTCGGCCGAACGCCCACAGTGGAGCTTGCTGCTGACGGACGACCGCAGTCAGGACGCGATCACAATCACTGGGGCTTCACGGTCTGGATGGCCGGGGCCGGCATTCGCGGCGGAAGTGTGTATGGGGCCACAGACGAACTTGGCTTCCGAGCTGCAGAGAACCCCGTAAGTGTGCATGATCTGCACGCGACCATTCTGCATTGCCTTGGGTTTGATCATCGGCAGCTGACCTTTCGCTATGCAGGTCGCGATTTCCGGCTGACCGATGTGCATGGCAATGTCATCGCACCAATCTGCACCTGATCACTCTGCTGGGTTCTGTCCGGACCCATTACCAGCGACGCCAGCCCTGTCGTCAGTCCGGTCTGACCTGCCGATTCCAGCGATCGACTTCATACAGCAGCGCTGCGCCAAACTGCTCCAGTTTCTTCTCTCCGATGCCCGTGATCCCGCGCAACTGCTCCGGGGTAGTTGGCCGTTCCCGAGCGACGGCGCGGAGCGTAGCATCGCTGAAGATGACGTAGGGAGGCAGGTTTCGCTGGGCAGCAAGTCGGGAACGTAGTCCCCTCAATTCATTGAACAGGTCTCGATCGATTCCTTCCCATTGACGCGTCGAATGCTGCTCCGCAGCCTGCTGGCGACGTTCGCGCATCAACGTGACCGCCCCTCCCTCCTGCAGGAGTTTCCAGCCCTCCGCTGTGAGTTCCAGGCAGCGAAATTCTCCTGTCTGTCGGAGCAGTTTCTGGGTGATCAGCTGTTCGATCCAGTTGCGTACGTCGGTCTCCGAATCCTGTTTGAGCAGTCCCCAGGTGCTCAGTTCATGATGCCTGTTTTCCCGAATCCGTTTGCCGGCTGAACCACGCAGGACCTGCGCTGTGTACGCGATGCCAAACCGCTGTCCCTGACGTACAACTCCGGAGAGAATCTTCCGGGCCACAATCAGAGCATCTTCGACCTCTTCAACTTCCCGCAGGCAGATGTCACAGGATCTGCATTCGGCACCATTCAGCTGCTGCCCAAAATGCTCCACCAGCTGAGCGTGCCGGCAGCGCACGGCAGTGCAGTAGCGCTGCATCGCCCGCAGACTTTGCTCAGCAGCGGCACTGACTTCGGGGTACTCCGGGTCCTGCGTCAGGAATCTCCAGGTCTCCGCATCACCCGGTGAATACAGCAGGGTGCATTCGGCATCCAGCCCGTCACGTCCGGCACGTCCACTCTCCTGCTGGTAATTTTCCAAGGAGCCGGGCATGCCGGCATGAATCACAAACCGCACGTTGCTCTTGTCGATTCCCATCCCGAATGCCACCGTTGCCACGATGATCGGCACGCGTTCCTCAGCAAAGTCATCCTGCGTCTGCCGCCGCTGTTCATCTGAAAGTCCGGCATGATACGGCCGAGTACGATGGCCAAGGTGATTCAGTTTTTCACTGATTGCTTCCACATTCTTGCGACTGATGCAGTAGATGATGCCCGCTTCATCGCGATGTCGTGCCAGCACGCTGCGAATCTGTTCAATCGCCTCCGCTCGACGTTCAACTCGGTACAACAGATTTGGCCGATCAAACGGTCCCACCAGAATCGCTGCCTCTCGGAGGCCGAGCTGTGTCACGATGTCCTCGCGGACCTGCTGTGTTGCGGTTGCAGTGTACGCGTGCACCGAAACGTTCGGAAGATGCTCTCGCAATGTGCTC
>JALQUR010000678.1 GCA_023260695.1 Planctomycetaceae bacterium | reverse complement strand
CCGATGGATGAAGCGAGATGTCAGCTCCACGTCAATCGTCATGATCTCCTCGTCACGCATCAGTCGGACAGCGACTTCATCACCCGGCTTCATGGCAGCAATGCGATTAATGAGTTCCCGATCCGACTGCAGCGGTTGATTGTTCAGTGCCAGGATGATGTCTCCCTGTTCAAGGCCACTTCGTTCTGCTGCACCACCCGAGACGATCGCCTCAATCGATACTCCATTTGCTGTCGTCATGGGCTGAACACCAAGAAAAGCAACGCCGGAATCAGGCATCGCGTGAGGCGCAACGCTGATGACGGTGGGAATTGCCGGCCTGCCACGTGGGTCCTGCAGCAGTGCGAGTTCTCCGACAGCTGCTGGTGTCTGTCGGAACGACACGGGCCGGAGTCGACGATTTCCGACATCGGCTTTCAGGAGCGCGATATCAAAGGACGCATCACGAGCCAGGATACTCAGATTGGCGCGACCACCCTGAGGAAACGTTGCGTAGATTTCTCGGGTATCCTTCAGTTCGGAGGCCTTGGTGAGGATATAGCCGTCTTCTGAAACAACAGTACCAAGACACACAAGCAGTGCATTGTCGCGAATGGCAACAATGCCCCCCGAGTGTTCGCGGGCCAGATCTGCGAACAGCCGGAGTTGTTCTGCCGATCGCTTTTCATTTCTGCCGATCGGCCGATTGTCGCTGAGCTGTTCCAGAATCTCTCGCTCACGCTGCTGCTCGAGGGCAGCCTCGATCTCCTCATCCAGGTCTCCGTTCTGCTGATCCCGATAGCCGGTCTGCAGCTTGACCTGCTGTTCCACTCCATCGCGTTCGAAGGTGATGTCAACAGACTGATTTTCCTCAAGCAGCGCCAGAGTAGTCCCCAGATCGAGGCGATCTGCGATGCGAGAGCCTGCAATGGAAACCAGCTTGTCGCCCGGCTCGAGACCGGCTTTTCGCGCGGGCGAATCCGGCAGGGTCTGACTGACTGTCGGAACAAATTCAGGCCAGGTCAGCAGTACCCCAAAGAAGGGAGATTCTGTGAGCGTATTGTCACGATCGCGGAGCCGTCCCCAGCGGTCGCCGTTGAGCAGTCGATCCCAGTCATTGTGAAAACTGTCGATGGTGACATGCCGATTTTCGATGATCAGGCTGGTGATCATACTGTGGATCCCGATCACTTCGCCTTTCAGATTGAAGAGCGGACCGCCGGAATCACCCGGCAGGATTGCACAATCAGAGACGACAGTGCGGGAACCGACGGAGAGAACTCGGCCGATGCGAATCGGAGCTTCGCGATCTTCATCGAACCCTCCCGGGTGACCTGCTGCAAAACACCATTCACCAACCGTTGTCTCTGTCGTTTTTCCCATCTGAGCAAACGGGAACCCGCCACTGCCTGGTGGGTCACTGCTGATTTTGAGCAAGGCTGCGTCGGCGTCGGCGTTTCTGCCAAGAACGGTCGCCGAGTATTTTTTTCCGCCGCGAGCGTAGATGGTCACTGTTGATGGCTGTCGGCGACTTCTGCGTCGAACTGAACCGGAAACAACATGAGATGCAGTCAGAACATACCCGTCTGAGCTGACGATGACACCACTGCCAATACCTGTGCCATCAAAGACACCCACGATCGCTTCGGCAACGCCTGCAACTGCGTTGTCCAGCTGCGTCTGACGTTCGAGAAGTTCTGCTGGAACCTCGCTGCCCTGCAGCAAGGTCGGAGACCAGAAGAGCACAAGCACGCTGAAGAACAATGGCAGCGGATGTCGCATCGTAGTTCTTTCATTCGACGGTGAATGCCTGCCCCGACAGCAAAGCCGAGAAGCACTCGTCCTGATTCCCGGCAATGATTCCGCGGAAGTCGCAGTGTCGGGTATCCTGATGGTCAATCGTTCAGAGTTCTGCAGAAGTGCGGCGGTTCTGTGACAGCCGCTTACGGAATCCGGAAGACAATCTGTCAGCAGCTGCAGCACACCAATACGGCGTCTGAGTCCTGCAGCAGCTGTGCAGGCAGAAGTTTCCCGGTCCGTTATTAAAGTACGATCCGGCACATTGCCACTCAGCGTTACGCGGATCAGACGTGAATTCTACCGATCTCTGACCGTGCGATTCATCATCGTTGCCGTGGGAAACACTGCAGAGACAAAAAAACCTCAAAACCCTGCAGATTTGTGGTGTCTGGGCAATCCTGCGAGGGGTGTGACAGAGAATTCCAGCGGGTTCGCTTCATCCTGCTGCCAATGTGTACATTCGCTGCCCTCACCGCAGCAGTCTCTTCGGAAATCAGCATGCTTTCGCTACGATTGTTCTCAGAGGCGTTGGAAAGGTCCTGCTGCTGTGCCGCATCGTCAGTGGCCAGGCAGAAATGGTCTGCAGATTTCAGGGATCATGCAGTTCCGTCAGCCGCGGTTCGTGATCCGGAACAGCGTTTTGCTGTGACAAGGTTTGTCGTTTATGTCGCTGCAGTTTGATCCAGTCTGGTCATGGCCCCTGCTGCTGCTGGTATTCCTTGCCGTTGTGCTGATCACTCGCAATGTCTATCCGCGTCGGATTGCTCACCTGCAGGATTCACGTCGCCGGCTGCTCATCGTTCTGCGGTACGCTGTTCTGGTGTTGTTGCTGCTGCTGTCCCTGCGTCCCTCGATTGTGGTGACGGATTCCAGCTCACGACAGGGCGTGATGTATGTGCTGCTGGATGCCAGCCGCAGTATGCAGACGCAGGATGCTGCTGGTGGCAGTCGCCGCGAGGCGGTGTTGCGGCTGGTGGAGCAGATTCAGCCGCAACTGAACGAGCTGGCTGAATCCGTGGAGATCCGCCTGCGGGATTTCTCAGATCTTCTGAATCCCGTCGAAACCCCTGCACTGGAAAGTGACGGGGCCATGACAGCTCTGGGACAGATTCTGGAACTGACAGCGGAAGAAGCCGGACGCGACTCGGTTCCCGCAATACTGTTGCTCAGCGACGGGCGTCAGGCAGCTGCCGGTGAGGCTGACGTGGATCCGGTCGGAACAGCGCGCAGGCTGGGGCGACTCCAGCACCCTGTTTACTCCGTTGGTTTCGGCAGTGCGCAGTCAGGGGCTGCCGGTGTGGATCTGGCACTGGATGACCTTGATGTGGCTCGTGAAGTGTTTCAGGGAAACTCGTTGCCGATCAGAGTGCGTCTGAAAGCTGCCGGCGTTGCCGGACAGTCAGTGACGCTCAAAGTACTTCTTGAAAACCGCAGTGGTCTGCAGGACGGAGAGTCTGGGCCGCTGGAAGCAGCAAGCAATGCCGGGGCAGCCGGAGCAGTCACGGAAGTGATTCCTGAAACGGTCGACACGGAACTTGTCGTCCCTCTCGAGGTGGTACCGGAGCAGGAGGGAGAGCTTAAGCTTGTCGTTGAGGCGCAGCCAATTCCCGGTGAGGCGCGGACGACGAACAATCGTGTCGAGACAATCATTCGGGTCCGTCGCGGCGGAATCCGGGTCGCCTGCTTTGACGTCATTCGCTCCGAACAAAAATGGCTCCGCAAGATCAACGACAGCACTCGGATTCAGCTGGATTTCCATGCCGTTCGTGGTGGTACGCTGGGGGGAAAAAATGAGATTCCCGATCGCTATTTTGTGCCCGGAGCGTACGACGCTTTCCTGATTGGTGACGTACCAGCAAGTGTATTTCGACCGCAACAACTGCTCGATCTGGCTCGCTGCTGTTCGCAGGGGGCTGGCCTGATGATGATCGGCGGGCGAGAAAACTTTGGTCAGGGTGGCTATTCACAGACCGGGATTGCTTCCCTGCTGCCCGTTGAACTTCCGCAGCGGAATCAGCATGTCGATACTGCTCTGAATATGCTGCCGTCGCGTGATGGGTTGTCGCATTACGTGCTGCAGATTGCGGCGACGGAACAGAATCGTGAGCGCTGGGAGTCGCTTCCGCCACTCACTGGCGGCAATGTGCTGACGCCGCGGCGTAATTCCCTGGCGCAGGTACTGGCTGTCTCCTCAGAAGGGATGCCGCTCCTGATCGGTCAGAATACCGGCAGCAATCGCGTGCTGGCATTCGCTGGAGACACAACGTGGCAGTGGGCCATGCAGGGGTTTGAAGAAGAGCATCTGCGTTTCTGGAGACAGGTGATTCTGTGGCTCACGCGAAAGGAAACTGATGATTCGCAGGCTGTCTGGATTCAGGCCGGGCCTCGCGATAACTCTGATCGTTTTTTGCGTGAACATCTTCGGAGACTCTCTCCGCGATCTTCTCGATCCGCGCGGAATAGTCCGCAATTGAGCGAACAACAATAACATTAGGGAGGAACAAGGAATGGCACGCGGACATCTCGGAACAATGGCGGCAGCCGCGCTCGGGGCTATAATTGCGACCCAAGCCGTGAGCGCACAGGAGCCGAAATACGGTGGCACGCTGACCATCTCTCCTTACTCCCCCGGGATTTCGGCGTTGTCGTGGGATCCCGCCGACTGGAACTGGAAGGTATCGATTGATGCGGGGCCCTATATGGAGCAGCTGATGGTGGGCGACCTAAGCAAGGGCGTAC
>JALQUR010000478.1 GCA_023260695.1 Planctomycetaceae bacterium | reverse complement strand
GAGCACCACTGCTGTAGCGGGTGTCGTCTCGATACTGAGCACCACTGCTGTAGCGGCTGTCGTCGCGAGACTGAGCACCACTGCCGTAGCGGCTGTCGTCGCGATACTGAGGACCACTGCCGTAGCGGCTGTCGTCACGATACTGAGGACCACTGCTGTAGCGGCTGTCGTCGCGATACTGAGGACCAGGTACACTCCGGTCACCACTCATTGGCTGGCGATTTGTGGAGAGCCGTTGTCCTTGACTCCTGACCTGAGAGCGATCCGGGGCTGAATTCTGGTAATCGTCGTAGTACTGAAATCCGGTCTGCGTTACCTGCCCATCAGAAGTGTTCTGCTGCTCTTCTGGTTCCTTCACTTCTCGTCGCGAAGAGACAGGAACACTGGAGTCCCGTGCATCAGGCGGAGATACGGACCCGTTTTCTCGGGAGATCAACGGTGTTGCTGCCGGGGGTGCTTCGACCGGTCCAGTAAAGCCATCCGCACCGCGGGGATTCTGTTCTGCAATCTGAACTTCACCTGGATAGCGTGCTCGCGGCGAGTTCAGCATTGGAGGCTCATCTTCCGGGAAGCCGGCATTTTCGAACCTGAGTTCATCGGCAGCCGGAGAATTCGCAACTGACTGCGCATACCGTTGTTTCTCTTCTCGTTCACGACCGCGTCTGGCGATTTCCTGAAACTGCTGCAGCCCAGCGGGCAGATCGGGAGCGATCTGCTGCAGCGACTCGTCGGACCTCTGTTCGCTCTGCAGCCCGACCTGATCCTGCAGGTCTGTAAATACCTGCAGAGCATCGCCCGAATTCGGAAACAGAGTATTCACGCGATTCATCGCCGCTGTGCGGTCACCACGTTTCAGTTCCAGCAACGCGAGATTGAGATGTGCCTGCTGCAGGCCCGGTTCAATTTCAATGGCCCGAGTGAGGTAGTCATTTGCTTCGGCATAACGACTCTGCAGAATGTACGAATAGCCGATATCCGAAAGCAGGCTGGCATTCTCACGCTGACTTCCCAGTGCCCGTTTATAGTGCCGTTCTGAGGCCTGCCAGTCCTGCTGCAGGTCAGCGATCATTGCCAGTCCGTGATGAGCTTCCCAGCAGGAATCATCTTCCAGTACAGCATCAGAGAATGCGCGCTCGGCATCCGCAAGACGCTGGTCTCGAAGTGCCTCGTTACCGAGTGTTACCAGGTCGGCGGCAACATTCGAATAGTTCACCGGCGTCGGAACTGGCGGCACCACGCTGGTATCTTCCTTCTGCCCGAACGGCAGCCGTGAGAAGAAACGTGATGGGGTACCAGACCCGCCACTTTCAGACTCTGCAGCGGGGGCACCGGACTGATTCCAGAACCGGGTTTCTCGGCAACCACTAAACAACAGCAGGCAGCCCAGAATCAGTAACCCCACACAGCACGGTTCTGCCCTCAGATTCTGATTTTGCATCGGAAACTTCGCTTTTCATTCAGCAAGGGAACAGCGGAGAGAGCCTCTTCAATGCCCTGCGCGATGGACATGAAAGTTATCACGCTGCAATAGTCTGCAGGAGATCACAGGATTCTCTGGAATTCTCAACCGGCCCGTTCTAGGCAATCCGACTTTTCACTGTCGATAGGCAACCATGCACTTCCGGGCATCTGCGCAGCATCCACATCCCTCGATTCGCCGAGTCAGGCTCCGGAACCGCAGAATCTGCCGAAGTCAGGGATTTGCGGAAAAAATCAGCCCAAGTATGCCCAGACCGTAAAAGGTGTATTCCACATCAGCC
>JALQUR010000370.1 GCA_023260695.1 Planctomycetaceae bacterium | reverse complement strand
TCAACGCATTGATGATGCAGTATTGTAATCTGCGGCAGTACCCATCACGGGGAGCAGCTGTGACTGCCCGTCTTGTCATTCTCTCCTGTCAACTCTGTTCTCGTCTTGGTATTGCCGTCCCGCCAATGCAGGCCCGCAACTTTGCTCCCTCCTGGAAACTTGTTGAGAAGGAGGCACTTGCTGCCGCTGCACAGTCGAGCTACGACGTGTTCTGGGTGGAACATACTCTGGGATGGCCGATTGCCAAAAAAATTGTTCCTGCGGGCATACCAGTCATCTGCAGCTCTCACAATGTTGAGCACCTGCTCGTAAAGCACCTCAGAAGCTCCACATCTCAGGGTGTTCCTGCACGTTATTCAATGCTGGAATACAGACACATGCAGCGCGCCGAGATCGACGCCTGGACTCGCTCATCCATTGTGATCCAGTGCTCGGACAATGACTCAAACACGACTCGCCAGCTGGCCCCGAATGCCTCAGCAATCACCGCCCCCAACGGAGTCGACACCGGATACTTTTTCACAGAACCGGACGCGGAGGAGTCTGAGGAGCCAGTATTGCTGCTCACAGCCGGGTTTGGATACGCCCCCAACTTCCAGGGGCTGCAGTGGTTCCTGCAGCATGTTTACCCGCTGATCCGCAGTCAGCGGCCTGATGTTAAGTTTCTTTTCGCAGGATCATCGGCACGGGCTGCAGCGGAGCGACTTGGGCCACTGCCCGACGGCGTTGAATTCAATTCTGATCCGCAGGATATCCGTCCGAGTTTTCGCAGGGCTCTCGTCTACGTGGTGCCGCTGCTTGCCGGCGGTGGCACGCGCCTGAAAATCCTTGAAGCCATGGCGATGAATCTTCCCGTCGTCTCGACTCGCATTGGTGCCGACGGCGTGGCGTACGAGCATGAGCGGCACCTGCTGCTTGCCGATTCGCCCGAAGACTTCGCCGCTGCGGCGATCAGATTGCTGGATTCCACAGAGCTGCGGGACCGCCTGCGGCGAAACGGGAGAGAACTGGTTTCAGCCGGATTCGAATGGGATGCGATTCGAGCAAAAGCTGCGGCAGAGATCCGAGAACTGCTCTGAACAGCGTTCTGCCTGTGATCCGACAGAATGCTTCAAAACAGAATTCCGTCACTGTCTCCGAACTGCCGTTCCTCGGAATTGAATCGCTGCAGCAACGACAGATAGAGATTGCACAGCGGTGTTGTCCCAACGGGCGTCTGCAGGTGTCGGTTTCCCTGAATTCCAGTGCGTTCACCGGCAGCAAGAACTACAGGCAGATCATCCGGGTGGTGTTCGTTGCCGTCGGACATTCCGGAGCCAAATACCAGCATGCAGTAATCAAGCAGAGTCCCATCGCCTTCTGACACATCTCGCAGCCTGCTTAGCAGGCCTGAGAAATTCCGGACGTACCACTGGTTGATCCACTGATACTGTCTGATTCGGTCGGGGATATTCTGATGGTGTGACAGGCTGTGGTGGGGCTCTGAGATGCCGTGCGGCATCTGAAACACCTGCTGCGACACATCGTTAGCCATCATCAGTGAGATGACCCTCGTGGCGTCCATGCGAAATGCAAGTACGATCAGATCCAGCATGGCTGAAAGGTGGGATGAAAACTGTTCCGGATGAGGCGGGCGTGCGAAATCAGCCGCCGAGTATCTGAGACTGCGATGTTCTGAATGCTGAGTCTCAAAACGAATTCGCGTCTCCATCTGATGAACCGACTCCAGATATTCATCAAGCTTCTGCCGATCAACGGCACTCAGCCCACGACTCAGTGAACGCGAATGTTCCAGCACCTTGCTCAGCAATGAGATCCTCGAAACTGACACGCCGTCGACTTCCGCGCGAACTCCGAACAGCCTGTCGAATACCGCAGCAGGAGCATTCTGAGGCAATACCGGGCGCGACAATGACTGCCACGAAATACAACTGCTGTAAAGCAGCGTCACCCCGGTTGACGCATCAACTCCCGCCGGAATCGGCTCGACCCCGAGAACCAAAGATGGCACGGGCGTCTGGCCTTGCAGGTATTCCGCAATTCGCTGGTCAATGGAGATCCCTCCAGCTGAAAAGTCACCTTCCGTTGTCGTCCGGACAGGCATACCCGTCAGAAAATTCGCCGTTTTGTGAGCATGACCGTCGCTGGTTCTGCTGTGCTGCTTGTCCAGCCCGGTCAACACTGTCAGCTCACTCCGATGTGCAGCAAGCGGGCTCAGTGACGAAGACAGATTCAGACTGTCTGCACCGGGTTTCGGTGTCCAGTCCTGCATCCATGCTCCGTTTGGGAAGTGCAGAAACGCAGCACGCAGAGGTGGTGAGTGAGTTCCCTCTTTCTGAAAGCGACGCGCCTCCAGCGACGGCAGGTACGGTAGAGACAGTGCCAGCCCACTGCCCCGCAGAAAACGTCTTCGAGACCGACTGTGGTACTCCAGGTGATTCATTCCAATCCACTCTCATCAGTTTCGGGTGACCAGCCGAGGAAAGTCCGACTGAGCACAAGTTTCTGTACCAGCATGCGACCACTCAGGGAACTCGCGTCGCACGCATCAAGAATCCGATCAACCTCGCAGATCTCCTCCAGCGTCAGGCGTCGACCCGTTGCATATCCCAGCAGCTTGCGTGCAAACTGCCGATACACCGCTCTCGACTCAGACTGCAACCAGCCTTCAAGCCCCGCAGCGTCCACAAGTTCTGTTCCATCAGGCAATGTACCACGTGGCTGCAGTGTCGCCCGAAGATCATTCCCACGGCGGCGCCTGCCAACGGCATCGAATCCTTCGAGAGTCAGACCAACAGGATCCATCACTGCATGGCAACCGCGACACGCAACACTCCGGCGATGCTGTTCCATCAGCGTCTTCATGTCTGCACTGCCAGCAGATTCGTCCGTCTCGGTGAGTGGAGGAACGTCGGGTGGAGGAGGCTGCACACGCACTCCGAGCAAGTGATCAAGAATCCAGCGTCCCCGAAGAACCGGACTGGTGCGAGCAGGATAAGAGGTCGACGCAAGGACTGCTCCCAGTCCTACCACCCCGCCCGGATATTCGTCCGGCAATGACACTTGCCGCCATCCGGTCCCGGGCTGATCGAAGCCGTAAAAATCTACGAGGTCGTCATTCATCCAGTGAACCCGCGACCGCAGAAGATCTCCGAGTGGGCGATCTGTTGTAAGCAGCGAGGCAATAAAATTTCCGGCCTGAGTCATCAACGCTTCACGGACTGGCAATGTAAACGACGGATGAAAGTTCTCTGGAGCAACATTCGAGGTAAATCCGCGGATCCCGAGCCATTGTTCGCCAAAATTATATCCCAGCGATGCAGCCCGAGGATCCGCGAGCATCCGCTGCACTTCCGACTCGAGTATTTTCGGACTTAGCAGGCTGCCATCAGATGCACGCTGCAGGAGCGTCGCGTCCGGATGCGATGACCAGAGAAACAAGGCCAGTCGTCGAGCAAGAATCCAGGCCCGAGCGGATCTGTCGAGGCCTTCGCCATCGGACCGAATCCAGGGAAACAAAAAATCACCGGACATCAGTATGAATGCGACAAGTCCTTCTGCCTGCTCGGCGGCATTCGCATCCGCCACGCGCAGTTCAGCCGTAAGGCTGCCGATTAATTCCCGGTCGTCTGCCGTAAGCTTTCTGCACCATGCCCGCTCGGCGAAATCCAGCAGGGAGTCAGAAATGTCAGGATCACCTGCATCGAATTCATTCAGAATCTGCTGCAGTACAGAACTCCCGCCTTCTCGAACACCCGTGCGTACAACGGATGCAATGCAATTGTGCATCTGTTCTGCTGTGGAAAGAGACATCGTCAATGTTCCCGCAGCAGTATCAAATCCTTCGCCGCCTCCCCCATCCGAGGGCGGCAGAAGTGCGTCTCCGGGCCGGACACCGACCAGCTCAAAAAGACTGTTACGGAATTCAGTCCTTGTAAGCCTCCTTCGCTGCCGCAGTCTGTTTTGAGATGTCTCCTGACGCGAACACGACTGGCGTTCCGGAAGATCACGAAGAAGCCGCAGAAAGGAAGTTCGATCTGAATCGCTGAGTGGATCGCTGCCACGAGGCGGCATTGTCCGTGACGCAAGCACTTCAATCAGATCCGCACGCAGTATCGCTGTTTCAGCATCAACATCCTGCTGCACAGCAAAAATCCTTCGCGCATCCGTGACCCAGCCGTCAGCGTGATGGCAGGCACCGCAAACACGCTGCAGACGCGACTGCATTGTGCTGGTGAATATCTCCGAGAGTTGTTCACTGCAAATCTGAAGTTGCTCCGCTGCGTACTGAGCATTTGCATCCCGCAGCGATTCCACAGCAGCACCTGATAACTCCGTGCGCACAGCATTCACCTGACCGGTCAGTCGATGCTCCCTGCTGCTTCTGAACGTGACTCCGTTCTCCACGGCTCTCAGAAGAAATCGCACCGCCGCTTTCGTAAATTCTGTCGCCGACAGTGTGGTAACTGTTGGGCTGTGAGTACTGGAATGAGCGGCGGCGTCTCCTGAACTGATCACAGCTGCTGCCGAGCGTGCTGCGTCCTCAATCTGTTCCAGCTCAAGATATGATTCCACCTCTGTCAGGCCGCAGGACTGCGACGTCGCTTCTTCGCAATTCCACAGCACGACGAGTGCCTCCGATGGCTGCCCCGCTACGAGCAGCGATCTCGCCTTCAGCAACGAACTCATCATCTGCACTGATACTTTGGTGTGATTCAGCCTGAACACATCCCTGTCTGTCAATGGCTGGTCGTACAGCGCTGCTCCCGCAAAGTCACAGACAGCCGACCCCAGACCGTTTCCGACATACCCCAGCCTTAACTTTGCCCATGGCGGTGCTGTTCCGGAGACGCCTACGCCTTTACCCACGGCCGACAGCAGGCCATTCACATAGCATCTGACGCTATCTGCATCCCTGACAACGGCAACGTTGACCCACACATGCGGTGGAATGCGGGAAACGCTTGTTATCGATGCCGCTCCCTGTGGCTTGTCTCTGCCAATACTGAATGTCACATGCCCCGTTACGAGATTCAGTGACAGCCCCCAGCCATGATTGATCGCATCACCAAAGGACATAATCGAAGCGATGTCAGCTGCGTTAGGACCTGGACGACTTCCCTTACCGTGCCAACGAAACCAGCACTCAGCCGTAAAGCTCTTCAGGTCCGCCACATGTGCGGCTTCGAGCGGAAATGCGTCCACTCGTACCCCTGCCACACTCGGCGTCGGCCCCTGAACAAACATTGCAGACTCATCGCTGTCCCCGGGAAAACGAAAGGACCTCTGTCCCCGACACCATTCGTCAAGCTGAACCCCATCCAGACTTGCAGTGGCAGGAGAGAATAATGCCAGACGCATCAATGAAGATCGACGCAGACGTCGGTCAATAAGTTCGCAGAAGTCCGCGTCTGCCCTGGCATAGACCTCTGCCGCCACATCCACTGCCGGCCCCCGAGCAACACAGAACAGAAGCAGGACGATGCCCACGGAGACGATCAATCCCGGAAGCGAATGCGGAGACTGAGGACACTCTGTCGGATACATAACATCACATCAACAGGTCAGAAACGAGGCGGTGGGGGGCTGGATCACGCCATGCGACCAGCGTCAGCGTGCAATGCAGTTCCACAGAGATCTCACGCCCTTGTCGCCACACTCCATATCCCCCCGCAGATGCAGCAGATGCTGGTTCTGGAACGGACACACAGCCGATGTTCAGGCTGATGAACAGCAGACTGATGAACAGCAGACTGAACTACCGTCGCTCAAGGCTGATTCGGCGTATGATTTCTCGCACTTCACTGGAGTCCTGACCGACCTGGTCCTGCGTATCCGCAAGGAGCGTAAGCGTGTCAAGATTGAGCGTATCCAGTTCAAAAGATCGCTGCAACGCAACAATAGCCGATCGCGGTCTGTCCAGTGCCAGCAGAATCTCTCCTCTGGTTGCCAGCAATTCCGGGTGATCAGGCTGCATCTGCAATGCCTCATCGATCAGCTTGAGCGCATCCTCCCGGCTTGACTGATCTGCGTTGGGCCCTCGCACACCAAGAATAGCCAGATTGTTGAGAATGACATAGCCCGGGCGCCGCGACAGCAATCGAGCTCTGTTGAGCCAGGGTTCCGCCAGATCGAATCGATCAAAATCAAGAGCAACCGCACCGATGTGTGCAGCAATCTCTCCGGGAACTGCCTCATTCACCTGCAGATCAATCAGCATTTTCTCCGCCCCAGCCACCCCCGGTCCTCCGGCAATCACGATTCGCACAAGTCGATCAGCGATGCTCACGCGCGCTCTCACATCGCCAGCACTTCTTCGCAGTCCCGAGATGATTGCAGCTGCCTCAGCTTCGCTGGAAAAACGCGGCAATCGGCGTTTCATGCGAGGGTCGGCAGAGGAATCTGTCATTGTCGAATCGAATGCCAGTTTCTCGACATAATCCGAAATCGACCGTCGATCGTACGCAGTGAGAACACCGCGGCCCCGATCTTCGAGCACTCTCATCGCGTCAGCCGAACGACCAGTCACAGTCAACAGCAATACCTCATACCGGATCTGCATCTCCAGGGACAGCTTATTATCCTGCTTCAGAGCGGTCAGCTGTTGCTCAGCCAGTGCACTTGCCGCAACCGAATCTCCCGTCTTTTTGAGCAACAGAAGATATTCACCTGCGAGCGGGTGCAGCGGGAGAGTTTCTGGAATCTGTACCGCAGATCCCCCCGATATCGCCGTCATCAACTGCAGAATTGCTTCCCGGACAATTCCTGCAGCAGCGTCCTCGTCATTGCCAGCGGAGACCTGAACACCCCTGGCCAGATCCGCCAGCGCATCGGCCCTGAAACGACAGCCTCCGCGAAACGCCTCCATCACTGTTTCGAACAATCCAGGGGTCTCAGGAGCAGTGCTGATCACATCGTGCAGCAGAGACTGCACGCGAGCACCATCGTACGCGCCTCGGTACAGCATGGCGTTGATCGAGAGCAGCAGAGCCCCGCCGTAGCGTGCCTTTAGCTCCGGCGACTCACGCATTGCATCGTTGTTCTGCAGCAGAAGAATGCCATCGTTCCAGCGTGCCGCCAGAATGAAGGCGTCGAACAGTCGCATCGTCAGATCAACATCGCCGGGGTTCTCTCGCTGCTGTCTTTCCAGACCTGCCACAAAACTCGTAAACTCCGATGAGGTACGATCAAAACGATTGATCTTCATCTCAAATGCAAATCGCTTGAGCAGTTCTTCAGGGGCAAGCTCGCCAAATCGAATGATGTACTTGTGTGCGAACGCAAACTCCTTCAGTTCGTAATACACATCGGCCAGCAGCAATTGTATTTCCGGACTCTTCGCCAGAGTCGCGTTTGCCGCCTCCAGATGCTCCTTTCGCTCGCGAAGTGTGAGCGGCGGCACAAGCTCACCGCTCATTGATCGGCGCACCAGCCACAGATGCGCCTCGGCAACGCCGTGGTCTCCCAGTGTGCAGAGTTCGCGGATAATCTGCGTAGCATCTTCAGCGCGGTCCTGCTGCAGCAGAAATTCAACTTGCCTGAGAGTTCTGACAGCGTTTTCCGGCTGCAGATATCGCAGACCACGAAAGGCGAGTTCCGTCCCCGCAGTATCGCCGCGCGATTCCAGTGCGTTCAGCTGAGATTCAAGACGTTCAATCTGTGCATCTCTGCCAGCGCCGTTCAGATACTGCAGGGAGGCAACAAAGCAGAGAAAGACAAGTCCCAGTGAGCCAAGCTTCAGATCCGAACGATCCCTGCTGCTCCACCAGTCAGAAACGGTCAGATGGAGCAGACCGGTTACACTAATCAGCTCACCGTTACTTTGTCGAAAACGTAACGGCTGACGGAATGGATGCTCTACACCGGAAACGCAGCGATTCCAGAGGTCCCGAACCCAGTTGCCTTCCCTCTCCTCCTTTGCCTGCGGACCGTCTGCATCCACCATATCAAACCCGACAATGGGTGCAGTGAACAGGCCAACCAACGAGTCCATACTGTCGACAACCAGCAGTGCGGGCAGCAGCACCAGAAGGGAACAGGGAAGAACCGCAGTCCAGAATCCACCACCGTCAGCAAACAGCAGCAGACATACCACGGTTGCTACGGCGTGCATTGCCGCGACGGCCGTCGTGAAAGGAATGCAAAGCAGCAGATGCACCACTGAGCGCCTTCTTCGGATCCCCAGGACAACGCCAGATATCAACAGGGCTAAAAGCCCAATCGGCCCTGCACAGACCTGTGAGAATGAGGCACTTCCCGTGAGTGTGAAAATCGACTCTGCTTCACGCGCATGCATCAGCCCCCAAATGCTGGCGAACCAGCTGGAGGTGTTTGCGACCCAATCCGTGAACGACGGCCATAATCTTTGTGCAACAGATGGCGGAAGACCAACTGCAAGCAATGGCAGCACTGCGACACGCACACCCCTCCGGTTGCCGCCGTCAGAGCTGTACTGATCGAAGTACGCTGCCATCAGCAGCACGAGAGCAAACGCAGCAAGCCACGGACTGTGAACCACCGCCGCGATACACAGCAGCAGCAGATCAACCACGATCATTCCGAGAGAACGTGCTGTGAGTCCTGCCTTTGTTCCTGCGGATATTCGGATCAGCCAGACAAGCACAATTGGGATCAGCAGGGTCAGCGACCAGAAAGCCTCCGCACGCCGCTGAACCAACTGCAGTACCAGCGGCAAGTGCATTGCCGCCAGGAGCAGAAACAATGGCAACGCCATTCGCTCCAGGATACCTCCTGAACTCTTCTGCGGTTGCGATTCAGTCTGCATGGATTCTCTCTTCACTGCTTTCAGGGCAGAGCTGGTGCCGATCACTCGAAGTCTCTGTGCCGACAGAATTACTCCTCACGCAACAATGAACTTCTTCCACCGTCAGAACCTGATTTGTCTCTGGATAACATACCAATTCATGTCTGGCAACAGGATCGACATCCATCGCACTTGCGACGTGCTGACGATGGCACACACCACCCACAAACATCGTTCGCAAACTTCCTCGGACAGTGTCTGGCACTCAGGGCTGTTATCGGCAGGTCTGCTCTGGCGTCAGACGGCCGAGGCTGTCAGTAACACCTGAAATACGCCATAATCATAGGCCTTGTCCTGATCCCGCGCAAACTTTTGCACAGAAACCTCCAGGGACTTTTTGAAATGAGTTGTTGCTGGAAGCTCTCGTCGCTTCTGATAATTAGCCTCATCGCTGCACCTCTGTCCATGAATCCAGCCAGGATTCACGCAGGCGACAGCTTTCGAATCGTGTTTGGCTCCTGTATTCAACAGGACCGTCCGATTCCGTTGCTTGCGAGCATGGCGGACACTCAGCCGCAACTCACCATTCTGTTGGGTGATAACATTTACGCCGATACCAACGATCCGGAGATCATGCTTCAAAAATACCACACTCTGGGTTCCAGCCATGATTTCCAGCGTCTTCGGGATGCCGCACCAATGCTTGCGGTCTGGGACGATCACGATTTTGGTGTCAACGACGGAGGCAGCGACTATACAATGCGCGAAACTTCACAAAAGTTGTTTCTGGATTTCTTCGGCGTTCCCCTGACTTCCCCGCAAAGGCAGCAGCAGGGTGTCTATTCTGCTGGAATGTTCGGCCCCGCAGGCCGACGTATTCAGGTAATTCTGCTCGACGCCCGCTACCACCGCACCCCACTCAAGACCGGACCACGCCGAACGGGAGGCCCGTACTACCCCCAGACCACACCCGGAGAAACGATGCTGGGTGACACCCAATGGAAGTGGCTGGAGGAACAGCTCCGTCAGCCGGCGCAGCTCCGATTCATCGGCTGCGGAATCCAGATGATCGCCGATGCCGCCGGACAGGAGACCTGGGCAAACATGCCCGCTGAACGAGCACGTCTGTTTGACCTGCTTCGCCAGACTTCAGCAACTGGTGTAATACTGCTGAGCGGTGATCGCCACTGGGCCGAACTGTCCATTGAATCGGAACTCTCCGACTATCCGGTGTACGAGCTGACATCGAGCAGTCTGAACCAGAAACACCCTCGTGGAACTCCCACTGCAAACACTCATCGAGCGATCCCGAAAACCTATCATGAGGAGAATTTCGGCCAGATTGATGTATCATGGGATGCCGACGATCCCGTGATCAGGTTGCAGATCATCGCCAGCGACGGGTCCGTTCCACTCTCGCAGCAGGTCAGACTGTCTCAGCTTCAGTCCAACTGACGGAAGACCCTTCGATTCCGCCACGGACACATCGTGGATACCCTCCAGCGGCATGCCTGCCAGCAATGAACACGGACAATCAGATGCCTGACGCTTTGAATCCCTTGTCTCTCTGGCTCGGCAACCGGCGAGTCCTCGCTCCGCTCACCTGTATGGTCAGTATCGTCCTGACCGGATCAGTGCCAGCAGCGGACGAACAGCTTCCGCAGGCTGTCACAAGTCTGCTTGGTCAATACTGCATGGAATGTCACAGCGCGGACGACCCCGCTGCTCAGCTGGACCTGACAGGGTTCAGTCAGCAACGGTCAATCGCTCAGGAGCACCAGCACTGGGCTCTGATACTCGATCGCCTCGAAGCCGGTGAGATGCCGCCGGCTGAATCCGCTGATCGCCCGTCCTCCGAACAGACGGAGGACTTTGTGCGGACAATTCGCTCGCTCCGCCGCGAAGTTGCCGAACGGCAGTCCGGCCAGCCGGGCTCAGTTCTTGCACGACGTCTGAGCAATGCCGAGTACAATCACTGTGTCCGCGATCTCACCGGGATTGACCTGCTGCCGGCACGGACATTCCCCGTTGACCCGGCCAACTCGGTCGGATTCGACAACACGGGAGAATCTCTTACGATGTCTCCTGCATTGCTTACGAAGTACCTCGCGGCTGCCAGGCAGGTTTCCGAGCATGCTGTGCTGTCCACGTCCGACATTCGCTTCGCACCCCACGCAATGGTTACGGATACTGACCGCGACAAATATTGCGTACGGCGAATCGTCGAGTTCTACGAACAACAGCCCACGGAACTGCGAAAGTATTTCCTTTGCTGTGTGGAGTGCAGTTCCACGACGCACACAGCACAGCGAGAAGCTGCGGCAGCGGCAGCAGGAATCAGTCCACGTTACCTTGAGCTTGTCTGGCAGTCATTGCATCGCATGGACGCTGCTGGCCCGTTGCATGTGCTGCAGCAGATGTTCCAGGCAGCCGTCGCGGAACAGTCCGTCGAAGCAGGGATCGTCGCCGCTGAGCAGATGCAGGCTTATGTACAGAAGATCCGGCCCGAGCTTGTACCACAATGGCCGAACCTTGAATCAGGTACTGTCCACAAGGGCTCCCAGTGCTTCGTGCTCTGGAAGAATCAACAGTATGCCGGGCATCGCATGATGTTCGATGAGGCGGCGTTGCTGCCCCCGCCTGCTGCACCTGAGGATGAACCCGGTACTCCTGATCCAGGCGAAGAAGCCCCGAGCTCTTCCCCTGACGCAGAATCCGGCAGCAATGCTGATCCGGAATCTGACGCAGAACCGACGGCGGATGCAGAAGTGGCGTTCCCGGAGCTGATCCTGCCGCCGGCTGCTGACGGGCAGCAGCGGCTGAAGGAATCCGTTGCTGAATTCTGCCGCATCTTCCCGGATCAGTTCTACGTCTCCGAACGTGGACGCGATTATCTGGATGTGCCGAAGGAAAAACAGGAAAAAGGACGTCTGCTGAGTGCAGGGTTCCACAGCATGATGGGGTACTTTCGTGATGACAAGCCGCTTTACGAACTCGTTCTGGACGATGAGCAGCGGCGGGAACTTGATCTGCTCTGGCTGGAGCTGGACGTCATCACCTTTGCTCCACTGCGACAGTATCAGGGATTCCTCTGGTTTGAACGCACAGACTCCCGATTCATGCGTGATCCGCAGTTTGATTTTGCCAGACCGGAAAACCTCGATTCAGCTCAGGCACAAATGATTGATCGTCTTGCCGAGGTCTACCTCCAGAAAGCTCGCGAGGAAGGCGGTGGTCAGACAGCGTTGACCGCAATCGCCGATTACTTCAACAACATCTCCGACCAGATTCGCACGGTTGAGAGAACTCGAATGGCAGCCGAGGCACTGCACCTGCAGTCGCTTGCTGAATTTGCCCGGCGAGCGTGGCGGCATTCGGCGTCGGAGACTCAGGTTGATTCACTGCTCGATTTCTACCGTGATCTTCGATCCAGTGAGGGGCTGAGCCATGAGGATGCCATCCGTGACTCAATCGTTGCGATCCTCATGTCCCCGGCTTTCCTGTACCGCACTGACCTGATCAGCCTGACGCCGGAGGTTGCTGCCTATCCACCGGAAGACCTCGCCAGCAGGCTCAGCTTCTTTCTCTGGGCGAGTCAGCCAGATGCAGCGACAGTGAAAGCGCTTCAGGAATCTGTGGACCTGCAGGGGCGAATCTCCTCGGAGCAGATCTTCACGCAGATGCAGGCGATGCTCTCCGATCCACGGATCACAGGTCTTGCCACTGAATTTGCTGCCAACTGGCTCGACATCCGTCGCTTTCAGGAACACAACAGCGTCGATCGGGAACGCTTCTCGCAATTCACTCCGGAACTGCGTGAAGCGATGTTTCAGGAACCGCTGCTGCTGTTCCAGCACCTGGTAAGCAGCAATGGATCGCTGCTCGATCTGCTGGACTGCGATTACACATTCGTCAACTCAGAGCTGGCTGCGCACTATGGACTTCCAGCCGAGCTGCCTGATGGATCGTGGGGGCGTGTTGATGGGCTACAGCAGGCAGGACGCGGCGGACTTTCCGGAATGGCCGTGTTCCTCACTAAGAACTCTCCGGGGCTGCGTACAAGCCCGGTCAAGCGTGGGTATTGGGTTGTCAGAAGACTGCTGGGTGAACGCATTCCAGCACCGCCTCCAAATGTCCCGGAGCTGCCACAGGATGAATCCATTCCCGGTGACCGCTCACTGCGAATAATTCTGCAGCAACATCGTGATCACATCGCCTGTGCTGGATGCCATGATCGTTTTGATGCAATCGGACTGGCATTTGAATCATTCGGACCGATCGGAGAACGGCGAACAGCCGACCTGGGTGGACGACCGATTGACGATTCGGTGGTGTTTCCGGGTGACGTCGCTGGCAGCGGCCTGGCCGGACTGAATCAGTACCTGATGCAGAATCGCCGGGAGGAATTTGTCGACAATTTCTGCCGAAAGTTACTCTCATATGCTCTGGGACGCAGTCTGATGTTGTCCGATGAGCTCCTGGTTGAAAGAATGAAGCGAGACCTGATGGCGGACAACTATCGCGTGCAGACCCTGTTCCGCTGCATTGTCTCCAGCCCGCAGTTCCTGAACCGTCAGGGCAATACCTCACTTGCGGAGAACCGTTAAGATGTCCAGCAACACCCGCCCATCTGCTGCCAGTCGCCGACGTGTACTTCGCGGAACCGGTGTCACTCTTGGTCTGCCGTGGCTGCAGTCCATCTCACGAGCGACCGACCAGTCTGCAGATGAACAGGCAGCAGCGGCTCCTCCGCAAAGACTGGCTGTGCTCTTCATGGCCTGCGGCATCAATGGTGACCACTGGTGGGCGAAAGCCGGCGACGACGCACTGGAACTCGGCCCGACCCTGACTCCGCTCGAACCATTCCAGGATCGGCTCAATGTCATCAACGGTCTCTACAACCGAAACGCCACTGGCGTCGGGATTCATCCGGGACAGACGGGGAATATTCTTTCCGGGGCTTCGCTGCAGAAGGGCGCCGAACTTCGCGGAGGCATCAGCGTCGATCAGGTGCTCGCAAACAACCTGGGACAGGAAACAGTCCAGCCGTCGCTGGTCCTGGGCTGTGAACAGCCCGTGACCGGTTACCACGAAACAAACTTCTCAATGGCCTACAGTTCACATATCTCGTGGCAGAATGCGACCTCTCCGGTGCCAATGGAGGTGTATCCGGCGCTGGCATTCGACAGCCTCACAGAGAACACTGCACAACGCCGCGATCGCAGTATTCTTGACCGCCTCCGCAGTGAGGTTTCAGCATTGAATCTGCAGGCGGCCGTCGAAGACCGAGCTCGAATTGATGAGTATCTCACCAGTGTGCGCGAAGTGGAAAAGCGTATCGCAGGCTTGCGACAGGCTCAGGAGAAGGCTGTTGCCCGAGCGCAGAATCGCGGCGTACAGATCACTCATATGGACCGTCCCGACAATGGACTGCCCGAGGACATTCGGGAGCATATGAAGCTGATGTGCGACATCATTGCCATGGCATTCCAGACCGACCGCACCCGCTTTGCCACGCTGCTGTTGTGCCGCGATATCAGCGGTCTGTTCTACCCGTTTCTCGATGTCCGCAAGGCACACCATTCCGGTTCCCATGATGATCGATCAGACGACTGGGAAAAAGTCTCGCGCTACTACGTATCACAGGCGGCGTATCTCGCGGAACGGCTTGCACAGATGCAGGAAGGCGACGGTTCCGTGCTCGACAACTCCTGCCTGTTATTTGTCAACAACATGTGGTCCGGCAGTCGCCATGACTCCACTCGGCTGCCACTGTTCACGCTCGGTGGGCTCCGCGGGACTCTGGAAACCGGCCGAGTCCTCGATTACTCCGATGCCGGCGACGACAACCGCAAGCTGTGCAGCCTGTACCTCTCACTGATGCATCGCATGGGGCATCCCGCACCCGAATTCGGTGATGCAGACCAGCAGTTGGCTGGATTCTGACTCGAACTGCCGCCAGACTTCAGCCCGAAGACTAAGGCGGCAGCCACCATGCCTGTGGCCCGAGCATTACTTTCGTCTGAGCAGGACTCACCTGACAGACAGGTGAATCAGAGACTGACGGCGAACGCCTGCGGGACTGGCGGTATTACAGACCGTCAGCCGATCGGACGTCCCTGTTCAAGTAATGGCACTGGTCGACCTGCCGGATTGTTCCAGTGTGTGTCGGCGGGAATCTGCAGATGCCGAAACACGGTGGCTGCCAGGTCACCGGGCCCCAGCGGTTGCTCCTGGATTGCACCGCCCCGACGATCTGTCGCGCCGATCACCTGCCCACCCTGTAGTCCACCGCCAGCCATCAGAAACGACATCACCGCCGGCCAGTGATCCCGCCCGGCTGTCTTCGTCATCACAGGACCGCGCCCAAACTCCCCGACGACGATCACCAGAGTCGATTCGAGCAGTCCGCGATCCTCAAGATCAGAGACAAGGGCGGTCACGCCACGATCGAGCACTGGCAGCATTGGCGTTAGTCCCTTCTCTATGCCGCCCCAGCGAACTTCATCGCCATGGTGATCCCAGTGCCCCCAGGCGTCGCTCAACGTCACAAAGGTCACACCCGCCTCAACAAGTCGCCGGGCCAGCAGAGTCTTTTCGCCCATTGAATCGCGACCGTAGCGATCCCGCATCGAGTCAGATTCCTGCGAGATATCGAATGCATTGCGAGCTGCCCCGCCAAGCACAAGATCGAAGGCTTCCTGAGTAAAACGATCCTGACGGGAAAGGGCAGGGGAGTTGTCGACCTGACGACGCAGACGATCCAGCTGCAGACGCAGGCCATTGCGGTCCTGCAGCCGTGGCGCCGCGATTCCCTCCGGCAATGAGAATCTTCCATTCACTCGCACACCGTCCAGTGGCTCATAGGCCTGTCCCAGATCTCCTGCACCGTAGATATCAGACACCATGCTGTTTGCCAGAGCGACAAACGGAGGCATCCCCGGACGATTGGCACCACGAAACTTTGCCGCCACCGATCCCATGGAAGGGTACCCGCCGCCCTGACGACCAATCTCGGTCCGCTGCGCCCGCGGGTTCGCCGCCTGAAAGGTGATCGGTGTGTGATTGCTGGAACTGGCATCCATGGACCGCACAAGCACAAAGCGGTCCATCATTGCGGCCTGCAGCGGCAGATGCTCACAGATCTGCAATCCGGGAACACACGTGGAAACAGGACGAAACGGACCGCGAATCTCCGCAGGCATGTCCGGTTTCATGTCCCACATATCCACCTGACTCGGACCGCCGGAGAGCCAGATCTGGATGACTGAGCGAATACCAGGGGCATCGGCAGCAGTGTTCTCTGCAGCAGCCCGCAGCATCTGCGGCATACTCAGGCCGGCAATTCCGGCCAGCCCGGTCTGCAGAATCCAGCGACGACGTCCGGTCTGGATGAGCGGGCGCGCCACCGGCCCAAATCCATATTCGCCGAGTATCGAGTTATGCGAACTACTGCTGTGCCTTGTCATCACATTCCCTCCGACAGAGACTGTCCGGACTTTTGCTGCCTGAACTTCACCACTCAAGCCAGCCCGGAACACTCAGGCGCCGGGATCTTTGCCATCTTCCCAGGGCCCCGCCAGCTTCATGTAATCCGGCTCTTCAAGCACGCTGCCGTGATCACCAGCACGCCAGCCACGGATGTGACTTGCAGCGCCACGTGTCCGAGATCGCTCTTCCCAGCGCTTCGCCCAGTCAGAGTTACCATCGTGAACACTGAGCGTGTCCTCGTCGAAATGGAAGACCTTGCCCTGCCGATAACTCTGAGCCCCCAGGATCACAGTGGTGATTGCAGCTGCGCCCAGTTCCGGATCATTGTTGCACAGCGAAGGATCTGCCGCCAGAATTGCATTGATCCAGTTATCGAAGTGGGCATAGGTCGTATTCTGCACCTGCTCTGCAGCAATTCGCTCCTCCTGCAGCTTGCTGTTGCGCGTCACCTGAGGTCGCTCGGGGATGTAATCAAACCCGTCAAACTTCTCGCCTGTGCCGAGGACGAAGGATCCGAAGTGACCTCGAATGAGCTGCCGAATCGGAGTATTCTCGCAGGCCATCGTGGCGGTCACCAGGCCCTGCACACCTTCAGGAAAATCTGCAACGACTGTGGCCACATCCGGCACGTCACGGCCATCGTACTCCACGAAAATCCCACCGGCCCCGACAACCCGACCGGGAAATCTCAACCCTGTCCCTTTCAGCATCGTGGTCGTGCGATGCACAAACAGGTCGGTAAACATACCGGATCCAAACGGCCAGAATCGCCGCCACTGGCGGTACACCGCCCGGTCAAAGTCCTGGTACTCAGCAAGTCCTTCTTCAACGCCAAGCCACTTCTTCCAATTGATGTTTCGAGGCGTCATCTGCGGTGTGAGCTTATAAGCGCGCCATTGCCCCTGCGCGGAATTACGGAAGAACTCTGTCTGGTACATGAGTACTTTTCCCAGACGACCACCAGTCAGCATTTCGTTGATCTGGTTCCACACGGGCAGACTTGTTGACTGTACACCAACCTGCATCACCTGACCCGATGCCTTCCAGGCCTGCATTACCTCAAGAGCTTCTTCAACGCTCTTCGTCATTGGTTTTTCGCAGTAAACATTCAGACCGGCCTTCAGTGCGTCAATCGCCTGCCGGGCATGCCAATGATCCGGAGTACCAATACAGACAGCGTCCAGGTTCTCCTTCGCAAACATGTCCCGATAGTCTTCGTACTTGCGACATGCCGCGCCGGTCTGACTCTCGATGTGTTCTGCCGCCTTGTCACGGTTCTCATTAAAGACGTCACAGACCGCTACCAGATCAATCGGTCGGTTATCAGCGTGGAGCGTTGTCAGCGTCTTCACGTGAGCTCCAAACCCACGACCGCCGACACCAATGAACCCGATCCGAATTCGCTCGTTCGCACTGACGGGGGCACTGGGCGCCGGAGCCCCGGTTACCGCCAGGCCGGCGGCCAGTGAACCGGATGATGTCTGTAAAAATCCTCGGCGACTTGAAGTGCTGCTCATTTCCGGATCCGCATGATGTTGATCAAAAAGCCGACTGTGAAAGGATGACAACCACAAAAATACTACCTGAATCTCCCTGTCAACGCCACCTGGGATTCGTCTGAAGCCGCACTCGTACCCGATCCGCAGGCATTACCTCAAGAAGGCCCGACCGCACAGAACACAGAACGGCGCACTAACTGAGATCAGGACCATTCAGCTCTCTGAAACCTGTCGCTCAGGCTGCCCTCGTCGATGACGACTTCGACCATGACGCCCTCGTCGATTCAGCAAATATGGCGACATTTGGCGTACCGTGCCGGGTGGGCCAGTTGTTACCATACGAGAGCCTGCAAAGGTCAGAATTTCGGCGACTGCGGCAGTTTCCGCCTGACTACGTGACCTGTTGTTTCCAGCGCTGCAGCTGCATCACAGTCGCTGCTCTCTCTGCGTTACTCAAAGTTCTCTCAGAATTGCTAGTGTTCAGGTCCCGGTCCAGGTCCCGCAATCACCGGCAACCAGCAGTACTCAAGACGCTACTAAAGACGTTGTCTCATGGCGAACAATCCCGACATCCCACGCCGCGACTCACTCGCTCGCCTTTCGATCGGCTTACCACTGGCCGCAATAAGCTCAGGTACGTTGCACTCCGGGGCATTTGCCAGAGTGGCAGCTTCTTCGGCTGATCACTCGATCCGGTCCTGCATCTTCGTCTTCTTCTACGGAGGCCCCAGCCATCTGGAGATGTGGGATCCCAAACCAGATGCTCCCGCCAGTGTCCGCGGTGAATTCTCACCGATTGAAACGACAGTTCCCGGGATTTACATCGGTGAACATCTGCCGGCAATGGCTCGTGTGATGCATCACTGCGCAATTGTTCGCAGTATGCACCACGGCAATCGCCTGCATGATTCTGCGTCGATTGAGACATTTACCGGAAGACCCGGGTTGCAGGGCGACCGCGAAGAGTTTGCTCCCATTCCCCAGTTCTACCCTTCACATGGCGCAATGGTCAGCAGGCTTCTTTCCGGCCGTGACAGCATTGTCCGGCACGCCGCACTTCCGCACCTGATTCACAATGTCGTGACTACCCCCTGTCAGGGGGGCGGTTTTCTCGGCAGTCAGCTTGATCCGTTTCTGTTCTCTGGCGATTCCTCCCGACTGATGTATCGCATTGAAGGCCTCGAACAGCTGCAGAACCTCGACCAGCCCAGAATCGCAGCACGACTGCAGTTGCTGCAGCGTATTTCCACCCAGATTCCACAGATCACCGTTCCTGCAGGACTCTCGGGGCTATACCAGAACGCGGCAGATCTGCTGCAGTCAGAGCTGCTGCGATCTGTGATGGATCTGGAGTCTGAACCGATTGAAGTGCGTGAGCGTTATGGAATGAGTACCATTGCAGCAGAGCCGGGACACGGTGCAGCTGCGGCGGCTGACTGTCGCCCCATTCGCGGCCAGAATCTGCTGCTGGCCCGACGACTCGTCGAAGCCGGTATCCCATTTGTCAATGTGAATGATTTCAGGCAACAGGGGCAGAACTGGGACTCACACGCAGACAACTTCACGCAGCATCGCAGATATCTGCTGCCTCAGGCCGATCAGGCACTGGCGGCTCTCATCGAAGACCTGCATGAAAGAGGTCTGCTGGAAAGTACTCTTGTAATTGCTGCCGGTGAATTCGGCCGCACACCTCAGATCAATGGAAATGCCGGCCGCGATCACTGGCCGGACTGCTATTCCGTGCTGCTTGCAGGCGGGGGAATCAACGGTGGCCAGGTGTATGGTGCCAGCGATAAGCTTGGAGCATACCCGGATGCCGCTCCGACGACCCCGGCTGATCTCGCAGCGACAATACTCTGGCGATTTGGCATCTCACCGCAGGCTGAAATCATTGACCGAAATGGCCGTCCCCATCGAGCCAGCTCGGGAGAACCCCTGCGGATGCTCTTCAGCTGAACCACCAGAGAACCCTGACGCCGTTATCGTCTTCGCCCTTCCCCTTGTATAATTTCTGCTGCTCACAGCGCAGCAACTGATTTCGCAGCAATCGCGTCTCACTCCGTGACGATCTGAATACAGCTCAGACAGACGTGTTTTCCTTGAACAAACAGCAACAGGTACCCACATGCGTTACTACGAACGTCGTAGTTTCCTGCGAGCAGCAGGGACAGCAATCGCTCTGCCATCTCTGCCATCGCTCGGAAGCTGCGTCTCAGCCGACGAAAAAACACAACATTCGCAGCAACGGAATCTGGTGTGTATCGGGAACATGCTCGGATTTTATCCGGAAGCCTTCTGGCCGACTGGTTCCGGAGAGTCCACTGAAGTCGATGCATCGCTCCGGATTCATTCCACCTTCAACCCGGGAGAAAGCAGCCAGCCGCTGAACCGCATTGCGCAGCAGTCCACGGTTATTTCCGGACTCGATCACGGCACGCCAGGTGGGCACTTTTCCGTGCATACATTTCTTTCCGGCGTGCGACAGATCGACGCTGGTTCGATGCCTGATGGAAATGTCACTCTTGATCAGTTCGCGGCAGACGAAGTCGCCGGCCAGACGCGCTTCCCTTCACTCACTATCGGAAGCGAAGATGGCATCCATGGCGGCTGCCAGATGTCGTGGACAAAAACAGGGACTCGCGTTCCGACGATTCCTGGCCCGGAGCAGCTTTTCCGCAGACTGTTCGTGCAGGAGACTGAGTCCGAGCGAGCTCAGGCAATCAGTCGATTTCAGTTACAAGGGTCCATTCTGGACCTGGTCCGCGATCAGACGCATTCACTGGAGCGGAAGCTGAACGATTTTGATCGCCGCAAGCTGGACGAATATCTGACATCAGTGCGAGACGTGGAAAAGCGTCTGGAGATGCGGCGAAACTGGATCGATGTTCCCAGACCACCGGCACCATTTGAGCAACCAGTCAATCGGAATCTGGTCCAGGATCTGCCACTCCTCTACGACCTGATCCTGCTTTCACTGCAGACGGGTTCAACTCGAATCGCCACACTTGAACTTGGTGGCGACTTCAATCCCGCTGATCTTGGCATCAAGGGTGGATACCACTCACTCTCGCACCACGGACAGAAGCCCGAAGCCGTCGCCGCGCTGATAGCTCTGGACACGTATCAGTGTGAACAGTTCGTGCGCTTTGTCGACAACCTGAACAACGTTCATGATGAACACGGCAGCCTGCTGGATCGCACCAGCGTGCTCTTTGGCAGCGGCATGGGCAACGCTAATTCCCATACGAACACCAACCTGCCAATCGTTCTCGCTGGCGGTGGTTTCCGCCACGGCAGACTGCTGGAATTCGATGCGAAAAGTTCCCAGCGACCGCCACTGACAAATCTGTTTGTCAGCCTGCTGCAGCAGTTCGGCCTTGAGGTTGATCACTTTTCAACCTCCACCGGAACACTGCGAGGGCTTGCATGACTCGGTCGTCTGCTCACATTTTCTGGTCTTGCCTGCTGCTGGTGCTCATCGCTGCGACACCCGTATTGGCTCAGCAGACAGCGGCTCAGCCGCTCAGTCAGTTTCTGAAGCAGTACTGCATCGACTGTCATTCCGGACAGGACCCAGGCGGTGAACGTGATCTGAGCGGTCTGTTCCCGCTCGCGGAGCACCCGGATTCACTCCGCAGTCTGCAGGAAGTCATCGACCAGCTCGTGCTCAGTCGCATGCCGCCACAGGATGCTGAGCAGCCTGATTCCGAAGTGGTTCTGCAGATGATTCAGGCTGCACGCAGTCTGCAGACGGAACTCTCCGAACGAGTTCAGCACCTTCCCTCGACCACTGTCCTGCGTCGGCTCAACCGCAGAGAATATCGCAATACGGTCTCAGCACTTCTGGGTCTGCCACTCCATGCCGTCGATCCAACACAGACGTTTCCTGACGATCAGGTCTCAGCCGGCTTCGACAATATCAGCAGTTCCCTGTCAACTTCAGGGTTTCTGCTGCAGGAGTATCTCGAAGCGGCAGACATCTGCATAGAGAAGGCGTGGCAGCAGTCGCAGCCTGTCACGTCGGAATCCTGGCACTTCACTGACAAGTTCTTTCAGCAGCAGGAACTGGCGATCGCTCATCGAAATGCCTTCGATCATCGCTTCATGGTGCTCTACGACCACCCTCTGAATGACAAGCCGGAAGGCGCCTACGGTCCGGTTCCCGGACTGCCACAGGGTGTGCCTTTCGATGGCATCTACACGGTGCGGATCCTTGCTGAAGCCCTGCATCGCGATACCCCCTACAGTCCTCGAGTGGCACAGATCGACTGCAGTGAGCCATTTCGACTGGGAATCCGTCCGGGTGACACCAGGATCCGGGATCAGGTCCATATCCAGCCGGTTCAGCCACTGCTTGCAGAAACAGTGATCGCTGACAATCAGCAGCAGTGGTACGAATTCAACATCTGGCTGGATCGCGGATTTGTTCCCCGCTTCACCTTCGAAAACGGACAGCACGACGTTCGCAATGCATACGCGCGTGTGTTTCGCGAACACAAGGACACAATCCCTGAGGAATTGCGAGGCTCCCGTGGAATCGTGGAGATGCGGAACTCAGTCATTGCCACAGGGTATCTGCCGCAGATCCGGATCTACGAGATCGACATCTCCGGACCACTTCCGAGAGCCGCCACAAAGAGCGAACAGCTGCTGATCGCGGACGTAAACCTGGATCCGGATCAGTTTCCTCAGTTTCTGTCGCGGTTCCTCCGTCGAGCGTGGCGTCGACCTGTAAACAGCTCCGATTCTGCTCCACTGCTGCAGCTTTATGAGCAGCAGCGGCGACAGGGAACCGACGACCTCGCGGCTGCTCGCAATACACTCAAAGCCGCTCTCTGCTCTCCCGAGTTCCTTTACTTCAAGCCACCGTCGGAAGCAGCGAGCGGCACGCTGACCGCGCACGGACTGGCCGAGCGGCTTGCTTATTTTCTTACTTCGGCACCTCCGGACGACGCCCTTGCGCGTTTGGCTGACACAGGTGAAATCCTGCAACCACAGGTACTTGCAGCGCAGACAACAAGGCTGCTGCAGTCACCGGCGAGTGAACGCTTTGTTGCGGACTTTGCTGACAGCTGGCTGAACCTGCGTGAACTGGGGAACATGCCGCCGGATGCTCGCAGCTTTCAGCTGTACTACAGTCTCGGACTGCAGGATGACATGAAGCAGGAGACAGTGCTGTTCCTGCAGCAGCTGATTCAGGATAACGAGCCAGCCACTCAGATCCTGAGGGCTGAGCACACGTTCGTGAATCGCGATCTGGCCAGACTTTATGAACTGACTGATCAGATTCCTCCTGAAGAAGCCGCAACGTTTCATCGCGTCACACTGCCCGACACAAAGCGCCGGGGTCTGCTTGGGCATGCCTCCGTGCTGACCGTGTCTGCCAATGGCATCGAGACTTCCCCGGTTGTACGTGGTGTCTGGGTACTCGAAAAAATCCTCGGATTCCGGGCACCACCGCCACCGGATAATGTGCCAGCGATTGACCCCGATGTTCGTGGCGCCACGTCGATTCGCACGCAGCTGGAGCAGCACCGGGAGAACGCGGCCTGCGCACAGTGCCACCGACTGATCGATCCGCCGGGATTTGCTCTGGAAGGATTTGATCCCATCGGTCGGTCACGAAACTTCTACGATGCACAACGCAGGATTCCGATCGATACAGCCGGGGTGCTCCCGGATTCCACAGAGTTCGCCGGAATCGCCGATCTGCGGTCAGCCCTTGCCGCACGGGAGGATGTGTTTGTCCGGAACATCACCCTGCAACTGCTGACATACGCACTCGGGCGACTTCCGGGGCCACAGGATCAGGCTACGATCACATCTCTGTTACGCCGACATTTTGATGAGCACGGTGATTTCCGACTGCAGGATCTGATCCTGTCGATTACGTCGAGTACAGCATTTCGCAACAGATAGTCGGCCAGCCTGATTCCTGTTTCCGCCGTTCTCAGATCGTTTCCGCATCTGGATTGCGAAGCGTTGATAACCTGCCACACTGGCCATCAGCAGTCCTGCACATCACCCGCGTGCAGCACTGCTGTCACACGCAACACCACTCTCAGAACGCCTGCAGAACACACAGGAGAAATCCATGAGCGATGCCAATTCAGTACCGTTTCCAGAACTGCCGTCCGGTGCAGGAGCCATCGATCAGAACGCTCCGACCGGGATGCTCATCACAGATTCCGGATTGAAATACCGCATCCTTCGCGAAGGTAGTGGTGCAAAGCCATCCGCCAGCCAGTCCGTTGAGGTGCACTACCACGGCTGGCTCCCGGGGGGCAAGGTATTCGACAGCTCCTATCAGCGCGGTCAGACCATCGCCTTCGGACTGAACCAGGTGATTCGCGGCTGGACAGAAGGCATGCAGCTGGTCGGCGAAGGCGGCATGATTGAACTGGTGATTCCCCCCCAGCTTGGGTACGGAGCTGCTGGCGCCGGTGGTGTCATTCCCGGCAATGCAACCCTGCACTTTCTGGTTGAACTGAAGGCTGTGAAATAACCAGCATCGCTGAGCAGACATGTGAACAGCCGAGACTTGTCTCCCGGGCAGGCTCGGCTGGTTTGCTATCTGGCCATACGTTGTTGCGCCAGTTCACGCCACGAGCCTGCCAGCAACCGGTCCTCTCGTCCCTCACCAGCCTCAATCACGATCGAAGACTGCTTCAGCACGCCGCGGTCGGCAACATTGATCCCGTAACAACGGGTCTGACAAAGGCCACAACCGACACACAGATCAGGAAGCAGATACGGCGCCAGGAATCCACTCCCCGCTACAGGATTGCCCTGTTCGTCAACCT
Source organism: Planctomycetaceae bacterium (assembly GCA_023260695.1). GTDB lineage: Bacteria > Planctomycetota > Planctomycetia > Planctomycetales > Planctomycetaceae > SXXK01. Next base: position 13,067 of record JALQUR010000370.1, on the reverse strand, counting down.
GCGTGCCCGTCTGGATGAATTCCAGAGCGTTGTAGCCTGCTGCAGTACATTCATCGACACATAATTGACACGCTCCTCTTCCCGCCAGCGGCAGACATGTCTCTGAGTTGATTACTGCCAGCCCCATTCTCACGTAGCGTTTTTCCTCGAGTGGAAGCGCACTGATGGCCCCCGTCGGACAGACCTGACCACAGGCGTTGCAGGAAGATGCACACCCCGCCCAGTCCGCAACAACCTCCGGCGTCCACAGCGAATTCAGGCCCTGCTCGAAACCCATCGGCTGCAACACATCGCTGGGACATGCCTTGAAGCACTCCCCGCAGCGGATACACATCTGCAGAAATGAACTCTCAGGTACGCTGCCCGGGGGCCGTACGGGAATGGTCTGCGTCCCGGCAGTTTCTCCGCCACCGATGGCCAGTGCTGTAAACACTCCGCCTGCCAGTGAACTGCCTGTCCCGACAGCAGCCGATAAGAAACCGCGCCGTCCCAGTGCCGTTTCGAGTGTCGGGGGATCGTTCGGCGTCTTCAGCTCAACAAAATCCAGACGCCCCGTGAAGTGGATCGAGTGCGTCGGGCAGACCCCGCCACAGGACTGACACAACGTGCAGTCCGATGTGCGTGTTGTGAAGTCAGGCTTAATGGCGTCGAACGGACAGATCTCCACGCACTTGTTGCAGTGAATACAGGATGAATCGACTTTTCGCTCACTGAGCCGAAACAGGTTCGCCACAGAAAAGACCGCACCACTGGGACAGACATACTTGCACCAGAATCGCGGCCTGAGCAGTCCCAGTCCCAGCACACCAGGAAACAACAGCACTGAAACAAGGTGCCCACTGTTCCATCCGGGAATCTGATGCCATCCGTTTGCAGCCCCGTTCTGCAGCGGAGCCAGCGTAAACAGCAATCCTCGAGTGATCACCGGGATCGCCGACACATATCCACTCAACAATACTCCCCCACCGGCAGCAATCATGACTCCCAGCAGCAGATAAAAACGGATGTGCACCCACCACCCTTCACCAGCGACTCGAAACCGCCGCACGTGACGTCCGACAGCCCAGTCGAACAGATCAATCGTGGTCCCCAACGGACAGATGTAACCGCAGAACCCCCTTGGAATGACCAGACAGACTGCCAGGATTCCGCCCGCTGCCGCCAGAGACCACACCCACGAGCGAGAAGCCACAGCTGTTGACAGACTCACCAGTGGATCAATTATCAGAAAGAACTCTGCGTCAAGCTGCTCCTTTTGTTGCAGATTCGTCGAGTAATGTCCGGGCCAGTGGTCGGGACCAGTTGACGAGAGATCCCACGGGCCCGTGGACACTGACAGCTCATCAATCTGGTCAGCGGGCAACGCTGAAAGATCGAGTGTGAGCCTGCCCGGAGAAGTTGCAGCCACTCTGATCAGAGACTCCGGCTCAGCACCGTCGTCAGGACGCGATCGATCTTCAGCCACACCGTATGTTTGCAGATTACTCTGGTCCGTCACAAACAATGCAGACGCCCCGTCGATCATCTCAGTGGCAGATGCACTATCAATGCCGGCGGAAAGTGATACCGTTGCACGCTCGTAGTCGAATTCAGCGGGATTCCATCCAGTTGACGGAGCCACAGGCTCAGCTGAATAGGGCCAGCAAACCCAGAAGAAAAGATACAGAAAGATGACCAGACAGCTGCTCTGAATCAGCCGCCGAACAGGAGCAGCAGCCCAGACAGGCCCCATCCGAACGAGCACTCGGCGAGCAAGTCCGCGTCGCATTCTGTGGTGGTCGGAAAAAAGAAATCTCGGCAGCACGCGAATGCCAAACGCCCTGATACGCCCCGGATATCGACGACGGTTCCCCGGGCGATCACTCCGCAGCGTCGGCAGAAACCAGTCCAGTCGCATCATCTCACCTCCAGGACCAGCACACTCAGTACAGCAGAAATCGCAGGCGGTTCACTTCGATCCCTGCAGCATGGCCTTCGCAGTGGCATTGATAATCGCCTCGGAAGTGATCGTAGCTCCGGTCGTCGCATCAATCCCATTCACTGACTGCTTCCGCAGAATTCTCGCAGGCGTCTCAGCGATGGATGAGTAGAACTGCTTCTCTCGATGATCCGTAACGCGGACAGACTTCATTGATCCCCCCTGCAGGACCACCTCCACTTCGACGTCCGCCTCATACCCCGGACTGGAAGCCCGGTAAGTCCCGTCAGCCAACTGTTCCGGCGAAAGCTGCAGATGCTGCACAACAGAGATGCTGGCCTCGGCACGACGACGATCCCTCTGGCGATGTGGCTTGTCTGCATCCGCGGCATCAAGAGCCGCCTGCCGGGCTCGACGGTAGAGGCCCTCAGCCTGCTGCAGACGACCGGCTACGCGGCAGGCGTCGCCGGCGTACAGCAATGAGGTGGATGCCTGCCCCGTCTTTGCGAACTGTTCCCCAAGTTGCACAGCTTCATCAGTCTCGCCCGCATCACCCAGCAGCTTGATCGCAGAATACGGACGCGCCGGCATATTTCTGACAATTTCAAGGGCAACGGTCCTTCCTCCAAGCTGCAGATAACAGTCGGCAAGACCGACTACCGCCTGAGGAAACTCGCGGCCACGCGGGTCCAGCCCAGATTTCAGAAACCACCACGCCGCACGGGCGTAATCCTGATGCAGGTTGTGATACATCCCCCCCAGCGTACGCATTGCCCGCTGCTGAATCTCAGGATTCGGGTTCTTCCGCATCACCTCGTGCATCAGAGCCACGCCGTCCCGCCAGCGTGAAGGATTGGGATTCACGCGATCCCAGACATACTGGCCAATATTCCTTGAACTGTCCCATGGGCCCCCCGGAGGCTGCGGCCATGAGAAATCAAGTCCGTCCGGAAATCGCGGCTGCAGACCCTCCAGCCACTCTGGTGGCTCACTGCCCGCCCGATCAATGATCGCCTGCAGCTCTGCTGCTGACTTCTCCTGAATTCCACCTGTTCCCTCGATCGCTTTTCCGGTCGCGGCGTCAAATGTCCTCCCATTCAGCGTATAAGTTCTGACGCGACTCAGTGGGTACGACCGGCTCAGCGTCCGACCGCCGCTCTGCACATCAACTGAGATCTTCTGATCCGGCAGCAGCCGCACTTTGCCGCTGAGCGTAACTCCGCTCGACAGCACAATTCCATCGTCAGCGAAGACACTCATTCCGAATGCCCCATGCAGAAAAACGCTCAGAACAAGCACTCGCTGCAAAACACTCACTACGTTATGCATGACATTCAGCTCCGCTTCAGAATCCCTTTCCCGCGCGAATCACCATCGCAGCATAATCTGCAGTCATCCCGCCGAAAACAGTGTCGTCACGTAATCATCGACATGGTCAGATTCACCACCAGGCGGTAGACTGTGCGTGGAGAGTGCCGGCGTCCCGCCTCCGGGTACCAACGGCTGCACTCACCGCTGTTCTGCAGGTCCGGTTTCTTCCGACTGTGGCAGCGTGACAATTCCCTCAAACGCTGCGAGTGCAGCCGTCAGTTGCCCGCCCCGCATTGATTCAGTTTCGCAAGATCTCACTGAGGCTCGTTAGTATGACATGTGTTCCAAAACTGTTGCGATGCTCATTGTTCACCATCACCTGGTCCCTTCTGGTCTGCCACACGGCAACCATCCTTGCACAGGGTACTGGGAATTCAGCCACACCCGTCGATCGAATCTGGACCCGCGAAGGATTTGAAGCTGAACTGCTCTATTCCGTACCGGCCGATAAGCACGGTTCATGGGTGAATCTCTGCACCGATGACAAAGGCAGGCTGCTGGTGAGTGATCAATTTGGAGGACTCTACCGGATCACTCCGCCAGCAGTCGGCGAAACACTCAGCGAGTCCGATATTCAGCCCGTCCCGGCGCCGATTCGGGCCGTCAATGGGATGGTCTGGGCATTCGGCGCCCTGTACGTGGGTGTCAACGACTATGAGCAGAAGATGGAATCCGGTCTTTACCGCATCACGGACAGTGATGGTGATGACATGCTGGACCATGTGGAACAGCTCCGCAACGTCAATTCCCGCGGCGACCACGGGGTGCACGCGGTTGTCCCTGCACCAGACGGAAAATCACTTTTCCTGATTACAGGCAACAACACCGCACCACCGCAGCTTGCTGCAACCTCGCCTGTACGACAGGTCTGGGGGGAAGATCACCTGCTGCCCAGCATGCCCGACGGTCGCGGTCACAATCGCGGCGTTCTTGCTCCTGGTGGAATCGTTTACCGCGTTGACCCCGAAGGGAAGAACTTCGAGGCGTATGCATCCGGCTTTCGCAATATCTTTGATGCAGCATTCAATCATGATGGTGAACTCTTCACCTACGATGCTGACATGGAATACGACTTCAACACGCCGTGGTACAGAGCGACCCGAATCTGCCAGGTCGTCAGTGGGGCGGAATTCGGCTGGAGAAACGGTGCTGGAAAGCGACCGCCATTCTATGAAGACAACCTGCCCGGAGTTGTGGATATCGGGCCGGGATCACCCACTGGTGTGACCTTTGGATATGGTGCAAAATTCCCCGCCAGATACCAGGATGCCCTGTATGCGCTCGACTGGAGCTGGGGCAGGGTTTACGCCGTTCATCTGGAGCAGGACGGTGCAGGTTACAAGGCGACTCGCGAAGAGTTTCTGACCGGTGCTCCACTGCCCATCACCGACGCAATTATCCATCCCGGTGACGGATCGATGTACTTCACCATCGGCGGACGCCGCGTGCAGTCCGGCCTTTATCGCGTTCGCTACACTGGCCCGGAAGACACGGCACCCTCCGCGCCAGTCGTGGCTGGCAACACTGCCCGTGACCGACGGCATGAACTTGAAGCGTATCATGGACGAACGGATGCGAATGCCGTTGCAGATGCGTGGGGCGACCTGAGTAATTCTGATCGCTACATCCGCTCTGCAGCAAGAACCGCAATTGAACACCAGCCGGTTGAAACATGGCAGGACAAGGCACTTGGCGAACCACACGGAGCCGTTCGTACTTACGCTCTGCTGGCACTCGCTCGTGTCACAGGGATCTGCCCTCAGCACCGTAAGCCCGATTCGCCTCCAGTGAATGAAGATCTTCGCGGCCGCATCATTGACTCGCTGCTGCAGGTCGATGTCGCCACCCTCGATGACGACGCAGAACTCGCTCTGCAGCGAACGATTCAGCTCGTACTGAGCCGTTTCGGAACACCGTCGGAAGGTCAGCGACAGGCGCTCATCGAGAAACTGGATCCGCTCTTCCCGGCCAGCTCACCTGAGAAAAACTGGCTGCTCTGCGAAACGCTTGCCTTCCTGCAGTCACCCTCCGTCGCGGAAAAGACACTCGCATTGATTCAGAGTGTTCCGACACAGGAAGAACAAATGCAGTATGCACGCTCAATCCGGTTCCTCAAGGAGGGCTGGACACCAGAGCTGCACACGCAGTACTTCGAATGGTTCCTGACGGCAGCAAGCTATGCTGGCGGAGCCAGCTTCGAGAAGTTCATTGAGTTCATTCGTAATGACGCAGTCGCTTCACTGAATGATCAGCAGAAGAGCGAACTCGCAGCCGTTCTGGACAAAAAGCCGGAGCGCAAGTCGGTCCTTGAGAACCTTGGCAAGGTGTTCGAAGGACGACAGATGCACGAATGGAGCCTCGACGAACTTGCTGCGGTGACCGCAACAGGGATGCAGCACCGCAACTTTGACAACGGTCAGAAGATGTTTACTGCGGCCGGTTGTTACGCCTGCCATCGTTTCAATAACCAGGGTGGTATGAACGGTCCCGACCTGACAACAGCAGGACGCCGCTATTCCGTCAAGGATCTGCTCGATCAGGTCGTCAACCCCAGTAAGGTGATCAATGAACAGTTCGCGGCGATCACTGTCGTCACCGACGATGGACTGGTGCACAACGGTGTCGTGGTGAACCTCAATGGAGACCGGCTGACCCTGAACACAGACCTGACGGATCCCAACCAGCGTGTGAATATCGACCGCTCGAAGATTGAAGAGCTGTTCGTGTCAAAGACCTCGCCCATGCCAGCCGGTCTGCTCAATCGCATGACCGAGGATGAGATTCTTGACCTGACGGCATACCTGATCAGCGGAGGCGATGCAGACCACCAGATGTTCAGCAGTCGCTGATCGGCCACGGTCTGCTCAGCAGGAAATCTCTCTGCGAAGGCTGCGGGGTTCACTTCCCGCAGCCTTTCCGCATACCTGAATTGACCAGATGCGACGTTCGTGAACAAAGGATCCTGCAGCCGATGCTTCGCACGCTTTGCTATTGCTGTCTGTCTCTCCTGACTCTGCCTGCCACCGGCTATTCCATTGCTGACGAAATCCCAGCACCTGTCGTCACGATGCTCAGAAACCACTGTGGCGACTGCCATGAAGGAAACCACAGTAAAGCAGATGTTCGATTCGATCAGCTGCAGTCGCTGGCGCCAGCCGAGCAACTCACTCTGCTCAATCGCATTCAGGATCAGTTGTTCTACGGTCTGATGCCCCCGGATGAAGCAGAGCCGGTCCCGGCTGAGAATCTGGCACTGCTTGTCACTCAGCTCCGCAGGTATCTGCGTGCAAACGAGTCATCAGAGCTGGATCAAAAGCTTCCCTTCCCGGCATATGGAAACTACGTGGACCACACACAGTTGTTCACGGCCGATGAATCTCATCATCCCGCCACAAGCCCACGCCGCTGGCTGATCAGCCCGTGGATCTTCACTGAACGCGTCATTGATCTGTTTCAACTCGAAGGAAACGAGCGAGAGCGATTTCGGCAGTCAGGTTTCTACGGGATCACCAATCCGGTTCTGCTTCCGGATCACTCCGGAGTCCGCGATTACGCGATCCGCACACCGGGCGGGGGACACCTGCTGGTAATGCTCAAGAACGCCCAGTGGATCTCAGAAAAACAGATCGCTCGAGCACGGCTTGCCGCAGGGGAGGATGCTGCCAGCGTATTTCCGGACCAGCGTGATCGCTGGGCACCACCTGCCACACCGTCTGAATTCACTGTAATTCTGCAGGCACAGACCATTCCCGACGATGCACAACTGATTGCTGCCATTGAGCGACAGTTCAACCTTGTGCTGGCGCGAGCCCCTGAGCCACACGAACAGCAGCGCTATCTGCAGCTGATGCGATCTGCCGTAACTGCTGCCGGAAACAGGGCCGGGCTGCAGCAGATGCTGGTTGCTGTCATTCTGGAATCGGAGTTCCTTTACCGTCTGGAGTTCGGAAGCGGCGATCCTGACGAGCACGCTCGACGTCCACTCTCCGGCCGGGAGGCTGCCTGGGCCATCTCATACGCTCTTGGAGATCGCCGCCCGGATGCGACTCTGATTGCAGCCGCAGATACCGGGAAGCTGGTCACTGCTGCGGATTACGCACGCGAAGCACAGCGATTGCTTTCTGACAATGATTATTACAAAGGATCCATCGATCCGGGGATCAATGGCGGTCGGCAGTCCATGAAGTCCCGCGTCACATCCCATCCGAGGATGATTCGCTTCTTCCGTGAGTTCTTTGGTTATCCCATGGCAATGCGCGTCTTTAAGGACACAAAACGCAGCGGCGGGATCTACATCAATCCTGACCGAGGCAGTACCCAGACCCCGGGCCATCTGATCAATGAAGCTGATCGTGTCGTCGCGGACATTGTTGAAGCAGATCGCGACGTGTTCCGGCGGCTGCTCACAACCGATCGCTACTACCTTTATCACGACCTCGACAACCAACGCGGCACGGAACGTGTGAATGACTGGCGAATCGTCTATGAAGCACTCAGGGATACAAACTGGAAAGAAGATCCTGCGGGAGTCGCGGAGTCCCACCAGCAACTGCTGCGTCAGTACATTGACAGCCGCGGCGTCGAAGGGCCAAGTAAAGCACGACATGACAACAGCCTCACAAGACTGATGACTCACTTTGAGAATACCTTCGGACGCGGAGTGACTCCGTTCACCACGTTCCCCTGGGCACATGGGAATCATTATTGGCATTCACCGATCTACAGTCTGGCAAAGATGCCCGGACGGGATTCACGCTACAGCGACGAAACCCTCTTCGACTATGCCACCGAGCAACCGTTTGCGATCAGCAATCGCAAGGGAATCCTCACACACCCTGCCTGGCTGGTTGCACACTCCGGTAATTTTCAGACAGACCCAATCCGCCGCGGTCGCTGGATCCGGGAAAAACTGCTGGCCGGAACCGTGCCGGAAATTCCCATTACCGTCGATGCAAAGATCCCGGATCACGCAGAACTGACCCTTCGAGGTCGCGTTGAACTGGCAACCAGTGATCGCCACTGCCAGAAATGTCATCAGCGCATGAATCCGCTCGGATATCCGTTCGAGTGCTTTGATGACTTTGGTCGCTATCGCACATCAGAGCCGCTGGAACACCCGGACAACGTGGTGCAGGCGGGGCAGGGCAATGAAGCCGACATCTTCAGAACTGCAGCACTCGACACCACCGGCGGCTTGTCAGGAACGAACGACGAAGACCTTGACGGACCGGTGGAAGATCCATTTGAACTGATCGATCGCCTGGCTCAGTCCGACCGGGTGCGGCAGTCCATCATCCGCCACGCCTTTCGCTTCTTCCTCGGTCGCAATGAGACCCTCGCGGACAGTCCCACGCTGATTGCTGCCGACAACGCATACGTGAACAGCAATGGCAGCTTTCGAGCCGTCGTCGTTGCACTGATCAGCTCAGATTCTTTCCGTCTGCGATATGCACCACCCCCAAGGTAACTCCTGCAGCACAGCATGGCTGCAAACCTGCTACGAGTTGGCTGCAGATTGCCGGTCGGCGGACTCCGTTTGCCCCGCCAGTCCGTCGATGATCGCACAGCCACACGAATCACTCCAGACATTCACTGTGGTGCGTGCCATGTCGAGCACCCGGTCCACGGCAATGATCACTCCCTGAGCCTCCAGGGGAAGGTTTACCGCCTGCAGCACAATCGCCATCATCACCAGTCCGGCATGCGGTATTCCCGCTGCTCCAACGCTGGCAAGCAGAGCAGTGACAGCCACCAGAATCTGATCTGCCAGAGCCAGGTCGCCACGGTACGCCTGGGCAATGAACAACACCGCGACAGCCTCATACAGGGCCGTTCCGTCCATATTGATGGTCGCTCCGAGCGGCAGCACGAAGGAACTTGTCCGATTTGACACCCCCGCACGCTGTTCCACAGAGGTCATCGTCAGCGGCAGTGTTCCGTTGGACGATGCCGTTGAAAATGCGGTCATCAGCGCAGGACTCATTGCACGAGCAAATTCGAGCGGAGACCGTTTACCAAGCACGCGTACCAGCAGCGGCAGCGTCACCGCCGCATGCACCAGCAGTGCAACAGCCACGGTCAGCATATACCAGCTGAGAGTCAGAAAGATCTGCAGACCCTGACTGCTGGTGGCGTAGATCATGAAGCAGGCGACACCCCATGGAGCCAGACTGATGATCGCCATCGTGAGACGCATCATCACTTCGAAGCCCGCTTCGAAGATCTGCTGCAGCCTGCGGGCGTGCTCACCCCCGACACGGACCAGAAAAATGGAAAAGACGATGCTGAACGTGATGATCGAAAGAAAGCTGCTGTTCGCAATTGCGGCAACAGGATTGGTGGGAATCATGTTGTCCACCAGTCCCAGCAGAATCCCGGTCAGTGACTGATTCTCCATCGCAGGCGCCGACTCTGTACCGTGTGGCAATTCAGCCCCGATGCCAGGACGCACAAGATTTACCATCAGAATTCCGGTTGCGATTGCCAGGACACTGGTCAGCAGATAGTAGCTCAGCGTCCGACGAAACATGCTGCCGAAATTCCCGGCGCTGCCAAGCCCGGCAATTCCGGTAATCAACGATGTCAGGATCAGCGGCACTGTCACCATCTTGAGCAGACGCAGAAACAGATCCCCCAGATACTTCGCTGCAGCGGTCAGCTGGCGTCGTACGCCACCGCCATGCACACTGTGAATCTGCTGCCATGCCACTGGCAGATCTGATGCGCGCCGTACACTGATTGACGTCGAAACCGAAATCCCGTTCTGCCTGCGGGAATAGTCAATGCTGATCTCATTCAGCATTTCGACAATCTGTAACCTGCGTTCAGTCACGGAAATTGTGGCTGCAGACGTTTCCCCGATCTGCTCCGGACCCACTCCGTCGAACGCAGCTGACATCTGCTCCGAACTGTCAAAACGACGAAGCGTCGACTCCAGCCCGGTGCCGTCGATCACTTCAACTGAAACTCCGGAGCCGGAATCACCGGAGATCTGCAGAGAGACCTCCGCACTGGAATCTGGCAGCAGGACCATTCCGGGGTTGATCAGCACACCGATCACCGTGCCGGCTACAAGTGCGATCAGAATCTTCCAGTGCAGGGCAAGTCCGTTGTTCTCGTCTACAGCCATTGTCTCTCTCCGAAGTCTCGCAGTGAACTGACTCCTGCAGTGTAAGGTGTCTGAACTGATTTTGCAGTTCGGTAATCGCCCATCTGATCCACGCCGCAGATGGCTTACGATCCACACAGCGTCTGCACATCAATCCCTTTGCCAGAATTGCTGCCTCCTGCTATGAAACCCCTGGATCCTTCATTCTGCTGTGAGAAGACTCATGCCCGGTAAATTTCCTGTTCTGCGCTGTGTTCTCCCATCCATGCTCTCCGCGCTGTCTGCAATGGCATCGACTTTGGCAGCAGCAGACGGGGCCCCGAATATCATCCTCATCATGGCCGACGACATGGGTTACGAATGCGTCGGTGCCAATGGCGGTGAAACCTACCAGACGCCGCATCTTGACCAGCTGGCCGCCAGCGGTATGCGTTTTGAGAACTGTTTCAGCCAGCCCATCTGCACACCGTCACGAGTGAAGATTATGACGGGCCTGTCAAACAGTCGAAATTATCGGGAGTTCGGACTGCTGCCTCCGGATTCCCGCACCATCGGAAATGTGCTCCACGATGCCGGCTACCGCACCTGCGTAGTGGGCAAGTGGCAGCTACAGGGCGGTTTTGACGGTCCTGCGAAGTTTGGCTTTGACGAATACTGTCTCTGGCAGCTGACACGACGCCCCAACCGCTATCCAAATCCAGGTCTGGAGATCAACGGCGAGGAAAAGGATTTTAAGAACGGGGAGTACGGCCCCGATCTTGTCAGCGACTACGGCTGTGACTTCATTCGACGCTCCGCCGCCAGCGATCAGCCGTTCTTCCTGTACTATCCCATGATCCTGCCGCACTGGCCGTTTGAGCCAACTCCGGATTCCGCAGAATGGAACCCGCGTGCTCGAGTTGACGATGCGACTGAAAAGGGAGCCAACAAGACCAATGCAAAGTTCTTTCGCGACATGGTGCACTATGTGGATGGCATCGTGGGAAAGATCGTGAAACAACTGGACGACGCCGGGGCCCGAGACAACACGCTGATTCTGTTCACCGGAGATAACGGATCGTACGAGTCGATTGTGTCGCAGTTTCGCGGGGCCAGCTGGAGAGGTGGCAAAAGCTACATGACGGACAATGGAACCAGAAACACGCTGATTGCCAGCTGGCCGGCCAGAATCGCTCCAGCCTCCGTTAACGCTGACCTGGTCGACTTCTCTGATTTTCTGCCGACCCTCGCTGATGCCGCAACCGCATCGCTGAGTGCAGATTCAGCAGTAACCGGACACAGCTTCTTTCCGCAGCTGATGGGAAAACCCGGAACCCCACGAGAGTGGATCTACTGCTGGTATTTTCGCAACGGCAAGCCTGCGGACGGAGGCCGTAAGCACTCAGCCGGAGAATTTGCCCGCGACCTGCACTACAAGCTGTATCGCTCCGGAGAGTTCTACCACGTCGATACTGACCGCGAAGAACAACGGCCGCTGGATCCTGATTCGCTGACGGACGCTCAACGAACCATTTACAACAAGCTGCAGCAGGTCATCAATGAGCAGACTCGCGAAGGATTCTACCCAGAGAACAATTAGGCGCTACTTCCTGCCGCTCGCTGCTTCGTCCTTCAATCCGTCCATCTTCGCAGCATTGGCCCCCTCAGGAGCTTTCGGCCACGGAGTCTCACCAGGAGCCCACTCCTGAGGCTGCAGGGCCCTGATCGCATCCACATGACTGCTTAACCAGAGCGGAATCTCCTGCTGCTCGTCTGCACCATAAACATACGGCAGCGGGGGATCCATCAGCAGCGGCTTGTCGCCAAGCGGAGGTCTCTCAGCAGCAAGTACCTGCAGGCGCCTGTGCATCCTCGCAACAACATGCGGGTGCTTCCGGGCAATGTCCTGCTGCTCCCCGGGATCCGTGCGAATATTGTAGAGTGCATCACCCATCAGCTTGAAATCACCGGATCGGAGTGTTGGCAGCCTCACGCTTCCCGCAACATCAAAGACAATTTCCTTCCGAGGACTCTCGCCACCTCCGAACCAGCATGCGGTCATATCCAGTCCATCAATCGCACGTTCCTGTTGCTGGCTGCCGCCAGCCAGAGTAATGAACGTGGGAAAGAAGTCCGCAATAAACGACATGCCGTGCCTGATGCTTCCCGGCTTTGTGTGTCCAGGCCAGCGAATCACAGCCGGCTGCCGAACTCCCCCTTCAAACGTTGTATTCTTCGTGCCTCGATATGGGCGACTCATCTCCTCCAGCACCGGACCATTGTCGTTGGCAAAGACCAGCAGAGTCTTCTCTGTCACCCCAGCCGAATCCAGAGCTCTCATTACGCGTCCCACCGCATCATCAAAACTGGTCAGCATCGCTCCCCGGAGTGCTCCCGACTCGTCAGCTGATCCGTTGAAACCCGGAGGAGGATTCAACGGTCCGTGCACTGCATTGAATGCAAGGTAGAGAAAAAACGGCTGCTGCTGCCCGCTTCGCTCAGCAATCAGTTTTTCAGCCTCCGCAGCAATCAGATCAGTGGCATATCCCGGTTCGTTCACGGGCTGCTGATTACGGTGCCAGTCATATACGGCAAAGCGAGCTGGCGCGTTGTGAACAATCGTCTTTGTGTAGTAGTCGATCCCCCAGCCGTAATGCCCATACTGATAATCAAATCCCTGGCCCATCGGCA